>NZ_JBFAIN010000026.1:0-48491 GCF_040654735.1 Saccharopolyspora sp. NPDC050642
TCAGGAGGGGCACCCACAGTCCAGGGAGCCTCTGAGGTTCCGCTACCCGCACCGCCACGCAAATCGAGGTTGGAAAAACCTCATTGAAATTGCGGGTTGACGGTCAGGGGTTCTGGAGGGGGAAGCCCGCGAGGCCCTTCCAGGCCAGGGTGGACATCAGGCTCACCGCTTCGTCGCGGGAGATCGTCTCCCGGGAGTCCAGCCAGTAGCGCGCCGTCACCTGGCTCAGGCCGACCAGTCCCACCGCCAGCAGCCGCGCGCGCTCCGCGTCCAGCCCGGCGTCCGCCGTCACCGCCTCGGTGATCGCGTCGATGCACCCGGACAGGGCGCCCTCCACGGCCTTCTCCACGGCCGGCTCGCCGCGCAGGTCCGATTCGAAGACCAGCCGGAACGCCTGTCCCTCGCCGGCCACGAACTCGTACAGCGCGCCGATCGCGGCCCGCACCCGCTGCTTGTTGTCCGACGTGGACGCGATGGCCTCGCGCACCCGGCGCACCAGCTCGTTGCCGTGCGTCTCCAGCAGCGCCAGGTAGAGCTCCAGCTTGCCCGGGAAGTGCTGGTAGAGGACCGGCTTGCTGACTCCCGCTCGCTCCGCGATGTCGTCCATCGCCGCCGCGTGGTAGCCGTTGTGCACGAAAACGTGCTGAGCCGCCTCGAGCAGCTGTGCCCGGCGTGCGTCGCGGGGCAACCGGACACCTCGGCTCGGCTGCGCGGTCTCGGTCATCCTCGCCTCCACCCGATTCCTTCCACTCGCGCTCGGCGGCCCTCCGGCCCCCAGTGGGGCATGACTCTACTCGCCGGTAGAGGCAGGTAGCGAAATCCGGGCTCAGGCGGGCAGCCATGCTGTGGGTGTGACCACGACTACGTCCGCCGCTCCGCCGCACCGGCGTTCCCGGCTAGGCCGATCCGACCTGACGTGGGTACCGCTGGTGGCCGATGGCGTCCCGCCGATCGACCTCTCGGCGAAGCCGCCGCCGGGGCGGCACTCCGAACTGACCACCCGCTCGGGCCCGCTGCGGCTGCACCTGCGGGAGACGCCGGGGCCGTCGTCGCTGGCGCCGACGGCGGTGCACCTGCACGGGCTGGCCGGCTCGTCGACGAACTGGACCGATCTGGCCGGCCTGCTCGCCGGGCGGATGCGCAGCATCGCGCTGGACCTGCCCGGTTTCGGGCATTCCGAGCCGCCGCCGGGGTTCGCCTTCACCCGCCAGGCGAACGCGGACGTGGTGATCCGGTTCCTGGAGCAGCTCGACGCCGGGCCGGTGCACCTGTCCGGGAACTCCTTCGGCGCCGCGGTGGCCATCGAGGTGGCGGCGCTGCGGCCGGACCTGGTCGCGTCGCTGGTGCTGATCTCGCCGGCCATGCCCGACCTGCGGCTGGATCCGCGGCGGCTCTCCGATCCGCGGATCGCGGTGGCGATGGTGCCGGTCCTCGGCAACCGCACGCGTCGCGAGCTGGCGATGGTGCCGCCGAGGGCCCGGGCCGAGCAGCTGCTGCGGCTGTGCTTCGCCGAGCCGGACGCGGTGCCGCCGCACCGGCTCGCCGAGGCGGCCGCGGAGTTCGAGGAACGCAGCCGGCTGTCGTGGTCCGGCCCGGCGCTGGGCCGGACCACCGTGGAGCTGCTGCGTTCCTGGCTCGTCCCGCCCGCGCGGTCGCTGTGGCGACGGCTGCCCGAGGTCGTCGCTCCGTCGCTGGTCGTGTGGGGTAGCGCCGACCGGGTCGTGACCGTCCGCAAGGCGCCGCGCACCGCGATGCTGCTGCCGCGCGGCCGGCTCCTCGTGCTGCCACGAACGGGCCATGTTGCCCAGATGGAGCGGCCACGCGTGGTCGCCCGCGCGTTCCTCGGGTTGGTGCAGGCCGGCTCCCGGTGGTGACCGGTTCGCGTTGCTCCGAGTGGCCCCAGATGTTGCGGTCACTCGGAGTGGCCGGTGGTTGCTCAAGGTGCCGGAGGGCCTGTGGCACGCTTAGAGCGTGAATCGTCCGCCGCAGCGATCTCGTGCCTCCGCGTCCGACCGCCGACCGGCGGGGCGGACGACTCGCACGGGTTCTGGGGAACGTCGCCGCGGCGAGCCGCTGGCCGCCTCCTGGAATCCCGTCTCCGAGCCGGAGCCCGAGCACTTCGACGACGCGGACGAGCACGACGATGACGTGCGGCCCCGCCGGCGCCGCCGGGGAGTCCACGCGCGCTACGGCTGGCGGATCTACGCGCTGCCGCTGCTGATCGTGGTCAGCGCGCTCGTCGTGTTCCAGACCGTCCGGCCCTCCGGGGACGGTTCGGCCACCGAACTGCTCGACCCGATCGCCTCGGACGCACCGGCCGAGCCGATCGTCACCGAGGCGCCACCGGGGCAGACCTTCAACCCCGCGCTGTTCTCCGCCGACCTGCCGCCCGGCGGACCGATCCCGGAGACCGGCGCGCGCACCTTCCAGGTGCTGCCCGGGAGGTCCGAGGTGATCGGGGCGGGCCAGCTCTACCGGTACAGCGTCGAGATCGAGGTCGGCGTCCAGATCGGCAACCCGAACGTCGAGTTCGGCAACCTGGTGCAGGCCACGCTGTCCGATCCGCGCAGCTGGACCAACCCCCAGGGCGGCGGGATCTCGCTGCAGCGCGTGGACGCCGGCGGCCCGCGGCCGGACTTCCGGGTCATCCTGGTCAGCCAGCAGACCGCGCGCGAGGCCTGCGACTACAGCAACGGCGTGCCGTACGACAGCTCCTGCCGCAAGGGCGACATGGTCTACCTCAACGCCGCCCGCTGGGTGCGCGGCGCGGTGTCGTTCGAGGGCGACATCGGCAACTACCAGCGCTACGCGATCAACCACGAGGTCGGGCACGTCTTCGGCAACAAGCACGTCGGCTGCCCGGTGCAGGGCGGGCTGGCGCCGGTGATGATGCAGCAGTCGTTCAGCGTGTCCAACAACGAGCTGCACGAGCTGAACAAGATCGCCGACCAGGGCACCGACATCCCCGCCGACGGCTTCGTCTGCAAGTACAACGCCTGGCCGTTCCCGACCGCCGGCGCCTGAGCCGATCTTCGCGGGTCTTTTCGTCCCGGATCGTGGGAGTAGTTTGGGTTGCGGAAGCCCATCGGGGAGTCTTGCGTTGCAGATTCCGTGAGGCCCTGTTCGGGTGCCCTTCGGGGACGCTTGAGGTGCCGCTGCCAAGCTCCGAGAGCAGCAGGTACCGACCATTGAGGAGGAGCTGGGAATGTCCGGCGCATCGTCGCTGCCGCCGCTGGTCGAACCGGCGTCGGAGCTGACCAAGGAAGAGGTCGCGCGCTACAGCCGCCACCTGATCATCCCGGACGTCGGGATGGACGGGCAGAAGCGGCTGAAGAACGCCAAGGTGCTGGTGGTCGGCGCCGGCGGACTCGGCAGCCCGGCGCTGCTGTACCTGGCCGCGGCCGGGGTCGGCACGCTCGGCATCGTGGAGTTCGACGAGGTCGACGAGTCGAACCTGCACCGCCAGGTCATCCACGGGCAGTCCGACCTCGGGCGGCCCAAGGCGGAATCGGCCCGCGACTCGATCGCCGAGATCAACCCGTTCGTCAAGGTGAACCTGCACCAGACGCACCTGACGTCGGAGAACGCGCTCGACATCTTCCGCGACTACGACCTGATCCTGGACGGCACGGACAACTTCGCCACCCGCTACCTGGTGAACGACGCCGCGGTGCTGCTGGGCAAGCCGTACGTGTGGGGGTCGATCTTCCGCTTCGAGGGCCAGGCCAGTGTCTTCTGGGCGGAGCACGGCCCGAACTACCGCGACCTGTACCCCGAGCCGCCGCCGCCCGGCATGGTGCCGTCCTGCTCCGAGGGCGGCGTGCTGGGCGTGCTGTGCGCGTCGATCGGCTCGATCATGGTCAACGAGGCCATCAAGCTGATCACCGGCATCGGCGAGACCCTGCTGGGCCGCCTGATGATCTACGACGCGCTGGAGATGAGCTACCGCACGGTCAAGATCCGCAAGGACCCGAACGCCACGCCGATCACCGAGCTGATCGACTACGAGGCGTTCTGCGGCGTGCTCTCCGGCGACGCCCAGCAGGCGGCGGTGAACAGCACGATCACCCCGCGCGAGCTCAAGGACATGTTCGACCGGGGCGAGAAGTTCGAGCTGATCGACGTCCGCGAGCCGCACGAGTACGAGATCGTCAAGATCGAGGGCTCGAAGCTGATCCCGAAGGACCGCATCCTCTCCGGTGAGGCGCTGGCCGAGCTGCCGCAGGACCGCAAGATCGTCCTGCACTGCAAGTCCGGCGGGCGTTCGGCGGAGGCGCTGGCGGCGCTGCACAAGGCGGGATTCTCCGACGCGGTGCACGTCGGCGGCGGTGTGCTCGGCTGGGCCAACCAGGTCGACCCGAGCCTGCCGACGTACTAGATCGGACCCCGAACCCGCTCCGCACCGAGGTGCGGGGCGGGTTCGTCGTCCGAAAAGACACCACGGTAGTCGCGAAATCGCGGGATCGGCTGCGGCGCGCGGAGTGCCTGCTACGGAAATCGCGATCATTTAGGTAGCGTCTCGCCCGTGACCCATACGCCGGAGCCGCCACCGCCGCACGTGCGCGCGGCATTCGGCGCGCGCGTCGAAGAACCCGAGCCGCTGGACGGCGCGGTCGCCTGGCGGTGCGGCGAGATCGTGCTCAAGCCGGCCGCCAACACCGCCGAGGCCGCTTGGGTGGCGCAGACGCTGGACCTGCTGGAACCCGACGACGTGCGGGTGTCCCGCCCGGTGCGCTCCACCGACGGTCGCTGGGTGGTGTCCGGCTGGTCGGCCAGCCGGAACCTCGACGGCCAGGCCGAGCCGCGGCACGACGACGTGGTGGCCATGTCGCTGCGGCTGCACTCGGCGAGCCGGTTCCTGGCCCGGCCGCGGTTCTTGCAGGCGCGGCAGGACATCTACGCGCTGGCCGACCGGATGGCCTGGGGCGAAGAGGAGTACGTGCTGCCGCAGGAGAAGGGCGGTCGGCTCTACGACGTGCTCGCCGGGTCGCGGCGGGAGGTCGACCTCCGCCCGCAGGTGGTGCACGGGGACCTGTTCGGCAACGTGCTGTTCGCCGAGGACGTGGCGCCCGGCATCATCGACTTCAACCCGTACTGGCGGCCCGCCGAGTGGGCCGCGGCGGTGGCGGTGATCGACGCCCTGGCGTGGGGCGGGGCCGATCCGGCCATCGTGGAGCGCTGGTCGCACCTTTCGGAATGGCCGCAAGCCCTGCTGCGGGCTCTGCTGTTCCGGCTCTCGGTGCACGCGCTGCACCCGCGCTCGTCGTCGCAGACCCTGACGGGCCTGGAACGCGCTTCCCAGATGGTCCTCGAAGTCCTCTGACCGGTTGCCCTGTCCGGCGCCGGGGTTGTGTGACGATTGGACGGTGCAGGGAGTGTTGAGCGGCTTCACCGTCGGTGTGACGGCGGAGCGCAAGGCCGCCGAGATCGGGTCGTTGTTCAGCCGTCGCGGTGCTCGCGTGCTCTTCGGGGCGGCGATGCACACGGTGCCGCTGCCCGAGGACGGCGAGCTGGCCGCGGCGACCGAGGAAGTCCTCGCGGCGCCGGTCGACTACGCGGTGGCGGTCACCGGTGTCGGGTTCCGGGGCTGGATCGAGGCGGCGCAGCACACCGGCGTCGGTGACCGGCTGCTTGCGCACCTGCGTTCGGCCGAGGTCCTGGCGCGGGGTGCGAAGGCTCGCGGCGCTGTGCGCGGTGCCGGGTTGGTCGAGTCCTGGACCTCGCCGTCGGAGGAGTCCGCGGAGGTCTTGGAGCACCTGTTGGCGCGCGATCTCGCCGGGAAGCGGGTTGTGCTCCAGGTGCACGGCGATCCGATGCTGCGGTTCCGCGAGGCGTTGCGGGCGGCGGGGGCCGAGGTGGTGCCGGTGACCGTCTACCGGTGGACGGATCCGGTGGACCTGCCCGCATTGGATCGGTTGATCGACGCGGTGCTACGGGGCGAGGTGGATGCGCTGCCGTTCACCAGCGCGCCGGCCGCGACCAACCTGCTTGCCCGCGCGGACCGCACCGGGCGCGGCGAGGAGTTCCGGGAAGCGTTGCGCGACAAGGTGTTCATCGCCTGCGTCGGGCCGGTCACGGCGGTGCCGATCGACGCGGCGGGCCTGCCGTACGCGATGCCGGACCGCGCCCGCACCGCATCGCTGGTGCGCCTCGTCGCGGACGAACTCCCGAAGCGCACCGCGCGCTGACCGTCCACAGTGGCCGGTTCGGTGGCGGTCGGTTGCCGGCCCCGGAATCGCGAGAGGTCGGCTGGATTAGTCAGGCGCCCCAGCGGTATCGGCGCATGTCGATGCGGGCTCCGTCGGCGAGGACGCCTTCTGCCCGCAGGAGTTCCAGCTGCCGGCGGCGCAGGTGGTCGGCGACCGTGCCGTTGGAGCGCAGGACCCGGTGCCACGGCAGGTCGCCGCCGTCCTCGGCGAGGATGCGGCCCACCAGGCGCGCCGAGCGGAGGCCGGCGAGTTCGGCGACGTCTCCGTAGGACAGCACCGATCCGGGCGGGATCGACGCCACCACGGCTCGCACCTGCTCCACGGTCTCCTCGTCCACGAGCCCGAAGGTACTCCAAGCGCACTGCCGCGGAGCACCCGCACGCCGAATGCGCTGAGGCACCGTTTCCGCTGGTAGATGCTCGTGAGTGTGTTGGAGCGCTAGAGCACTCCAACACGCTCACGAGACCTGATCAGCGGGAACGGTGCCTCGGCTTCGGTATCAGCCCTGGAAGCCGGCGACGATCTTGGTGAAGTCCCACGGCTGCTGGTCGATGCCGCCGCAGGAGTCCGAGGGCCCGCCGCCGTTGCACGGGCGGTCCCGGTTGAGCGCCCAGAAGGTGAAGCGGCCGAGGCCCTTCTCCTTGGCGTAGTCGGCCATCTTCTGGAACGCGGCTTGGTCGACGGTCTCGCCGACGTCGGTCTTGCCGTTCATCGACGAGATGCCCGTGTGCGCGTAGGCCTCCGCGTCGCTGTAGCCGAAGGTGCTCTTGAGCACCTCCTTCAGGCCCTCGGTGGACTGGATCGTGTCGGCCGCCATGTCCGAACCGCCGAAGTTGAACGGCATCTGCGTCCACACGTCGACGTTCGCGCCGATCTCGTTGGCCTTGCCGATCATCCGCTTGCCCACGTCGTTCGGGCCGCTGGCCAGCGTCGGGAAGGTGACCACCGTCTGCACGCCGGGGTTGGCCTCCTTGACGATCTTCAGCGCCTCCAGCACCCGGTCCTGCACGGCCGGGGTCTCGAACTCGCTGGCCTCGATGTCGACGTCGATGGCCTTGAGCCCGAAGGCGTCGATCACCTTCTGGTAGGCGCCGGCCAGCGACTGGGCGTCCTGGCAGAACTCGCCGAGCTTGTTCCCGGCCCAGCCGCCGATGGACGGGACGACGTCGCCGCCGGCGGCGCGGATCTCGTCGATGACGGCCTTGTCGGCGTCGAGCGGGCGGTTGCCGTCCCAGGCCGGGTTGCAGCCGCCGTCGGAGAGGATGAAGGCCAGCGTGAAGTCCTTGATCCCGGTAGCGCTCATCACCTCGCTGGGCTTGGGCGGGTTGCCCCAGCCCATGTAGAGATAGGGCGATGCGGCGACCGGTGCCGCTGCGCTGGTCGAGGCCGGGGCCGAGGTCTCCGCGCTGAGTGCGGGCGCCGCGCCGATGGTCAGAGCACCGGCGACCGCGGCGCAGCCGAGCAGGGCTTTGCGGACTTTGCTCACGGTTCCTCCTTCGGGGGAGTTGATCGCGCTCGGGGCGCGCTTTCGCAGGTCACAGCCGGGGAGGCGCTGTGA
Organism: Saccharopolyspora sp. NPDC050642; assembly: GCF_040654735.1. Lineage (NCBI taxonomy): Bacteria > Bacillati > Actinomycetota > Actinomycetes > Pseudonocardiales > Pseudonocardiaceae > Saccharopolyspora > Saccharopolyspora sp. NPDC050642. The sequence goes on from NZ_JBFAIN010000026.1 coordinate 7,768, forward strand.
CGACCAGCACACTGCCAGAGAGTGAAATTGGTTCATACCACCAAAAGGTTCTGTTAATTCCTCGTTGAGCTGCGCCTACCAGCGAGCCCTGCGCGACCTTGTCGTTGGCGCGTGATTCCATCGATGCGTGCCATCCCCGACCGCGCCCGTGCTCGTGCGCCGAGCCGAACCCGCTCGGCGGCGGACGGTCTGGGACACCGCCGGGCAGCGGGCACTGGCGCACCGCGACGGCCTCCTGCGGATCCTGGGCGGGCCCGGGACCGGCAAGAGCACGCTGATCGCGCAGCTGGCCGCCGAGCGCATCCGCGACCGCGGGGTATCGCCGGAGAACGTCCTGGTGCTGACCGGCAGCCGGCGCGCGGCGGCCTGGATGCGCACCGAGATCACCCGGCTGCTGACCGGTTCCACCGACGACCTGCGGACCGCGCCCGAACCGCTGGTGCGGACCGTCCACTCGTACGCCTTCGCGGTGCTGCGGCTGCAGGCCGTGCGCGAGCAGCTACCGCCCCCGCAGCTGCTCAACGGCCCGGACCAGGACGCGCTGGTGCGCGACCTGCTGGCCGGGGATGTCGAGGGCGGCGCCCGGGACTGGCCCGAGACGCTGCGCCCGGCGCTGACCGTGCCCGGCTTCGCCGAGGAACTGCGCGATCTGCTGCTGCGGGCCGCCGAGCGCGGCGTGGGACCCGAGCGACTGGTGAACCTCGGCCGGCAGCACAACCGTCCCGAGTGGATCGCCGCCGGCCGGTTCGCCCGGCAGTACGAGCAGGTCACGCTGCTGCGCGGAGCCGGCGGCGCGCAGGCCCCCGCGCTGGACGCGGCGGAGCTGGTCGGCTCGGCGCTGCTGGCGTTCGACACCGATCCCGGGCTGCTGGCGGCCGAGCAGGACCGCGTGCGCTACGTCCTCGTCGACGACGCGCAGCACCTCGACCCGCAGCAGTACTGGCTGACCCGGCGGCTCGGCGACACGGCCGTCGAGTTCGTGCTGGCCGGCGACCCGGACCAAGCTGTGTACTCCTTCCGCGGCGCCGATCCGCGCTGCCTGCTGGACGCCGACCCGGACGGCACGAACACCGAGGTGCTCACCGTCGACCACCGGATGTCCAAGGCCGTCCGGGAGGCCGTGCAGCGGCTGGCCGCGCGGCTGCCCGGCGCGGGCCCGCAGCGCGAACTCGTGGAGCCCGAGAACGGGCGCAGCGGTTCGGTCCAGGTGCGGTTGCTGGCCACGGAGGCCCAGGAGGCCGCGTGGGTGGCCGACCAGCTCCGCCGGGCGCACCTGCTCGACGAGATCGCCTGGTCGGACATGGCCGTCGTGGTCCGCTCGACCGGCCTGTCGCTCCCGGTGCTGCGCCGCGCCTTGCTGGCGGCCGGCGTGCCGATCGCGCTGCCCATCGACGACCTGCCGCTGGCGCAGCGCACCGCGGTCCGCCCGCTGCTGACGCTGCTGCGCTGCGCTGCGCGCCCGCAGGCGCTCGACCCGGACGCTGCCGCTGAGCTGCTCGCCTCGCCGCTCGGCGGCGCCGACCCGCTCGCGCTGCGGCGGCTGCGTCGCGGGCTCCGCCGCCTGGAGCTCGCCGCCGGAGGTAGCCGGGCCAGCGGTGAGCTGCTGGTGGAGGTGCTGCAGGACGGCGACCGGCTCGCCGCGCTCGAAGACTCCGCCGCCGCACCGGCCCGCCGCCTCGCAGGGCTGCTGCGCACCGCGGCCGACTCCGTCGCCGCCGGGCACACCGTCGAGGACACGTTGTGGCGGGTGTGGAAGGCCAGCGGCCTGGAGAAGCGGTGGGTGGCGCAGGCCGAGCGGCACGGCGCGGCCGGTGCGCAGGCCGATCGCGACCTCGATGCCGTGGTGTCGTTGTTCGACGCTGCTGCCCAGTTCGTCGACCGGCTGCCGGGCGCGGACGTCGCCGGTTTCGCGGATTACCTGACCAGCCAGCAGATCGCGGGCAGTTCGCTGGCGCCGACCGCGCCCCGGGACAACGCGGTGTCGGTGCTGACCGCGCACGCCGCGAGCGGCCGGGAATGGGAGGTCGTGGCGATTCCTGGTGTGCAGGAAGGGATTTGGCCCGACCTGCGGCTGCGGGGCTCGCTGCTCGGCGTGGAGCGGCTGGTCGACGTGCTGTCCGGAGTGGACGCCGAGCGGGTGTCGGCGACCGCCCCGCTGCTGGCCGAGGAACGGCGGCTGCTGCTGGTGGCGGCGAGCCGGGCGCGGCGGAACCTGCTGGTCAGCGCCGTGCGCGGGGAGGACGAACAGCCGTCGCGGTTCCTCGACGAGCTGGAGGGCGTGGTCAGCGACCCGGACGCGGTGGAGCGGCCGATCGCCCGCCCGGAGCGCGGCTTGGCGCTCGGCGACCTCGTCGGCGAGCTGCGCCGGGTGGTGTGCGACGCGGAGGCGGAGCCGGGGCGGCGGCAGCGGGCGGCGGCGCAGCTCGCGCGGCTGGCCAACGCCGGGGTGCCGGGCGCCAGCCCTGAGGCCTGGTACGGGCTGCCGGAGAGCTCCACCGCGGCGCCGCTGGTGACCGGCGACGATCCGGTCAAGGTGTCACCGTCCACTGTGGAAATCCTGGCCAAGTGCCCGCTGCGCTGGCTGGTCGAGCGGCACGGCGGCCAGGACACCGCAGAGCTCGCCGCCGTCACCGGAACCCTCGTGCACGCGCTCGTGCAGGCCGCGGCGGACGGTGCGGACACCGCTCAGCTGCACAAAGCCCTGGACGACGCCTGGGAATCCGTGGACGCCGGCGCACCGTGGTTCTCGCGCAAGGAGCGCACGCGCGTGGAGAAGATGCTCGACGCGTTCGTGACGTGGCTGGTGGAATCGCGGGCCGAGCTCACCCAGATCGGCGTGGAGAAGGACCTGGACGTCACGGTCCCGGGCCGGGAGGGCGGGCCGTGGCTGCGGCTGCGCGGCCGCGTGGACCGGCTGGAGGTCGATGCCGGCGGCCGACCCGTGGTGGTCGACGTCAAGACCGGGAAGACGCCGGTCAGCAAGGGCGACGCCGAGGAACACCCGCAGCTGGCGGTGTACCAGCTGGCCGCCGCGCTGGGCGCGTTCGGCGACAACGACGGGCCCGGCGGGGCGCGGCTGCTGTACGTCGCGAAGGCCGACCGGAAGGGCGCGGCCACCGAACGCGCCCAGCCGGCCCTGGACGCCGAGCGGATCGAGGTGTGGCTCGACGTGGTGCACACCGCCGCCGCATCCAGCCTGGGCCCGGCCTACGTGGCCAGCGAGAACTCCGACTGCGCGCGGTGCCCGGCGCGCACCTGCTGCCCCGTCCACCCGGCGGGAAGACAGGTCGCGCAGTGATCGGGTACTGCTTCGACGCCCGCCGCGGAGCTCGGCCCGGGGGCCGCGCATGAACGGCCGGCCACCCGAGAACCAGCCGGGGCCCGCGGCCATCAGTCCACATCGGATCGCGCAGGCGCTCGGGCTGCACCCGCCGACCCCGGAGCAGGCCGCGGTGATCGCCGCGCCCGCCGAACCGGCGCTGGTCGTGGCGGGTGCGGGCGCGGGGAAGACCGAGACGATGGCCGCCCGCGTGGTGTGGCTGGTCGCCAACCGGCTGGTGACGCCGGAACGCGTCCTCGGCCTGACGTTCACCCGCAAGGCCGCGCGGCAGCTCGCCGACCGGGTGCGTGCCCGGCTGCGCCGGCTCGCCGGATCGGGCCTGCTCGACGAGGTCGATCCGAGCGGGCAGCTGCGCTCCGCGGTGCTCACCGAAGAGCCCACGGTGCTGACCTACCACGCCTACGCGGGGCGGCTCGTCGGCGAGCACGGCCTGCGGGTGCCGGTCGAGCCGGGCGCGCGGCTGCTGACCGAGACCGCGTCCTGGCAGCTCGCGCACAGCGTGGTCGCGACCTGGACCGAGGACATCGACACCGACAAGGTCCCGTCCACGGTCACCGGCTACCTGCTTTCGCTGGCCGGTGAGCTCGCCGAGCACCTGGTGCGCCCGGACAACCTGCGGGCGCACGCCGAGAAGGTCTGCCACGCGGTCGAGAACGCGCCGCGCGCCAAGGGCCAGCGCGCGAACCTGCCGCAGGACCTGGTGAAAGTCGTTGCCGCGCAACGCTTGCGGGTGGCGATGCTGCCGCTGGTCGAGGAGTACGCGCAGCGCAAGCGGCGCGAAGGCGCGATGGACTTCGCCGACCAGATGTCGCTGGCCGCACTGCTCGCCGCCGAGCATCCCGCGGTCGTCGACGGGGAACGCGCCCGCTACGGCGCCGTCCTGCTGGACGAGTACCAGGACACCGGCCACGCGCAACGGGTGCTGCTGCGGTCGCTGTTCGGCCGTGACCGCCCGCTGCCGGTCACGGCCGTCGGAGACCCGGCACAGGCCATCTACGGATGGCGCGGCGCGAGCGCGGCGAACCTCCCGCGCTTCACCACCGACTTCCCGCGCATCGACGACGGCCGCAAGGCCCCGGCGCACCGGTACGGGCTGCTGACGAGCTTCCGCAACCCGGCGGAGGTCCTGCACGTCGCCAACGCGGTCTCGGAACCGCTGCGCAAGACCGGGCTGGAAGTCGACGAACTGCGCGCCAGGGACGGCGCCGAACCCGGCGACATCCGGTTGGCGCTGAGCGAACACGTGCGGGCCGAACGCGACTGGGTCGCCGACCAGGTCACCGCGCAATGGCAGGCTGCGCTGGACGCAACGGGCCGGCCGCCGACCGCGGCGGTGCTGGTGCGACGCCGCGCCGACATGTCCGACATCGCGGCGGCGCTGCGGGAACGCGGCCTGCCGGTGGAGGTCGTCGGGCTCGGCGGGCTGCTCGACGAGCCCGAGGTCCGCGACCTCGTGAGCGCGCTGCGGCTGCTGGTCGACCCGCTCGCCGGAACGGCCGCGATGCGGCTGCTCACCGGCTCGCGCTGGCGCCTGGGAGCGGCCGACATCGCCGCGCTGTGGGACCGCGCGAGGGAGCTCGGGACGCAGGCGTTCGGAGAGCCCGAATCCTCCGATCCGTCCGCAGTGGTCACCGCGGCGTTGCCGGGTGAGAACGCCGAGCAGGCCGGCCTCGTCGACGCGCTCGACGATCCCGGTGACGCGAAGCGCTACTCCGACGACGGCTACCGGCGCATCCGGCGCCTGGGTGGCGAACTCGCCTCGTTGCGGCGCCGCCTGGACCAGCCGTTGCCGGAGCTCGTCGCCGACGTCGAGCGGACGTTGCTGCTGGACATCGAGAGCATGGCGCGACCGGTGGGTGCGGGCCGCATCCACCTCGACGCGTTCGCCGACGCCGTCACCGATTTCGCGACAGCGAGCCCGTCGGCCACGCTGCACGCGCTGCTGGACTACCTGGAAGCGGCCGAACGAGCTGAGGACGGCCTGGAACCCGGCGAGGTCGAAGTCGCCGAGGACCGGGTCCAGGTGCTCACCGTGCACGCCGCCAAGGGCCTGGAGTGGCAGGTCGTCGCCGTGCCGCACCTGGTCAACGACGTCTTCCCCGGCAAGCGGAAGTCCTCGTCGTGGCTGCGGTCGGCCACCGAACTGCCCGCCGAACTCCGCGGCGACGCCCAGGACCTGCCCCGGCTGGACGTCGAGCGGCTGTTCGGGCTGGACCGCAAGGAGGTCACCGAGGCGCTGGGCATCCACGACGAGGAGTTCGAGGAGCGCCGGCTCGCCGAGGAGCGGCGGCTGCTCTACGTCGCGGTGACGCGTTCCGAGCGGACGTTGCTGCTGTCCGGGCACTGGTGGGGCGAGAACGGCGACCGGCCGAAGGGGCCGTCGGACTTCCTGCGGCAGCTGGCCGAGGTGCTGGGCGAGGCCGGGGCCGGGGTCGTCGACCTGTGGACGCCGGAACCCGATGAGGACGTGACGAACCCGCTCGCCGACGCCGTGCGCTGCGCGGAGTGGCCGGTCGATCCGCTGGGGTCGCGCCGCGCCGCGGTGGCCGAAGGCGCGGAGCTCGTGCGGGCCGCGATGTCCACTGTGGATGATTCGGAGCCGGAGGACGACGAGGACGGCTGGGCGCGGGACGTCGACGTGCTGCTGGCCGAGCGCGCCGCGGCCGCGCAGCGGCGGGAGCAGGTGCGGCTGCCGGACCACCTGTCGGTGAGCCAACTCGTCGAACTCGCCAAGGATTCCGACACCCTCGCCCGGCGGCTGCGCCGCCCGCTGCCGTTCCCGCCGAACCCGATGACCCGCCGGGGCACCGCGTTCCACGCCTGGCTGGAGCACCGGTTCACCTCGACCGCGCTGCTGGACTTCGACGAACTGCCCGGCGCCGCCGACGAATCCGCGCCGGTGCACGAGGAGCTCGCCGATCTGCAGCAGGCGTTCCTGGCAGGTTCCTGGGCCGACCGCACGCCGCACCGCGTCGAGGTGCCGTTCGAGACCCAGGTCGAGGGCGTGGTGCTGCGCGGCCGGATGGACGCGGTGTTCGCCGACGCCGACGGCGGCTGGACGGTGCTGGACTGGAAGACCGGCGCGGTGCCGGGCGGCGACCAGATCCCGGCGCTGTCGGTGCAGCTCGCGGCGTACCGGCTGGCCTGGGCGGAGCTCTCCGGCACGCCGCTGTCGAAGGTCCGCGCGGCGTTCCACTACGTCCGCCACGACTACACGCTCCGCCCCGCCGACCTCCTCGACGCCGACGGCCTCCGGAACCTCATCACCTCGGTGCCCTCGGCGCAGTGACCGTTCGGCCTGGTCAGGCCTCGTGAGCACTTTTTGCCGCTATAGCGGTCCACCGTGCTCACGACCAATGACCTGCGGAGATGTCGGCGTCAGCGGGATCACGCCCGGCGCCCGGATCAGTACACGTTCGGGTGGCGGAGCTTGAGATCGCGGTTCGCGGCGGATGACTATGCCCGCGATGAACACGGACTGGAAGCTCAACACGCCACCGGAATCCGAAGTGAACGTCGACGCCGACGTCCTGGCGATGCGCGCCCCGCTGGTGCGGGTGCACCGGAACGACGAAGGCACCTGGTCCTTCGACGGCCCGGGCCGCAACCCGCGACCGTCGAAGAAGACGGCGCTCAGCGCCGTCGTCGGGGCCTGGCCGCACGTCGCCGCACTGTCCGATTTGGACACCGGCGGTGCCGCGGTGTGGTCGTGGAAGCAGCACGGCTGGGCCAGCGAGTTCAAGTGCGAGTGCGGCAGCTGCGACCAGCCCGTCGCCGCCGACATCGACCGCAACAGCTGGCCGAGCGAACTGCAGCCGCACAGCATCCTCAGCGTCGAGCAGGCCGCCCTGTCCGGCCAGGCGCCGCTGACCGACATCATCTCCACGCCCGGCGGTATCGCGCTGCTGGGCCCGGGCGACCACCGGCGCTCGGCCGACCTGATGACGCCGGTCGCGCTGGCGAACGTGATCCGCCGCTGGCCGCACACGATGCAGGCCCTGCGCGCCCTGAAGGAAGGCCGCGGCATGCGCTGGAACCCGCAGCAGCTCAACTGGCACGAATACGTCCTTGCGTAGGTCAGGACGGGTTCGCGGCGGCCTCCAGCGGAGTCTCGGACGCCTTCTCGCTGTGGATTCGTCCTCGCGAGAAGACGTCTGAGAACCCGCTCAGGCGTTCTCGGTGAGCTGGGGGAGTTCGAGGAGCCGCGAGTAGAGGACCTCAAGCAGCCAGCGGCCGAACATCGACGAACCGAACTCCGCGGTCCGGTCCTCCGGCGTGACCACCAGCTCGGCCGGGCCCTCGAAACCGGCATTGACCACGCCCACGCCGTAGTAGTCCAGCTCCAGCATCCGCAACGGCTTGTACTTGGAGCCCTGGGGCAGCACGACCGCGCACGGCGCCAACGTCAGCAACGTCCCGCACGCCCGCAGCGCGTGGCGGGCGCGGGACACCGGCACCAGCAGCCCGAGCAGATCGACCGCGGCCACCGGCACCTGGTCGTGCGTGCAGGGCTCGGACCAGGACCGGAACCAGGCCGGGTTGAGCTCCGGCTCCCAGCCGTGAAGACTGCGCCACTCGTGGACGTCGCGCCTGATCCGCGCCACGGCGGCGAACCGCGCACCGAGGACCTCGACGTCCGTGATCAGCTGGCCGTCCCATCCCAGGGCGCGCGCCGCGTGCTGAAGCTGCTGCACCGCTGCATGGTAAGCCGCTGCACCGCCATGTCCAGACCAGGTCTTCCGGCCTGCAGGAGAACTCGTCGCCGAACTGCCGGTGCCGCATCGCACCCGGCGCGCGGTCAGGGGTTACTGTTCTGCGCCGTGAGTGGTGAGAACGCGCTTCCGAGTCGCGCGGCAGGAGCCGGAGGGCACGGGTCATGATGCGGCGCAGTCCCAAGCGGCTGGCGCACCCCTTCATCGGTGGCCGCACCGACGAGGAGGAGCTGACCAGCCGGCCCGACCACGCGCTGGTGGGTGTGATCCGGATGCCGGGCAGCACGATCAGCCCGGTGCGCTCCATCATCCGCCGGATCATCGGCGCGATGCTCGCGCTGGCCGCCACGGTGCTCATCGTGTACTTCGGCCGGGACGGCTACCGGGACTCCGCGGGCGGCGAGCTGGACCTGCTGGACGCCGTCTATTACGCGACGGTGTCGCTGTCCACCACCGGCTACGGCGACATCACCCCGGTCACCCCGCAGGCCCGGCTGGTGAACGTGCTGGTTATCACGCCGCTGCGGGTGCTGTTCCTGATCGTGCTGGTCGGTACCACACTGGAAGTGCTCACCGAGCGCTCTCGACAGGCTTTCAAGATCCAACGCTGGAGGTCCAGGGTGCGCGACCACGTGGTCGTCATCGGATACGGAACCAAGGGCCGTTCGGCGGTCACCGCACTGCTCGGCGACGGCGCGGAGCCCGGGCGCATCGTGGTCGTCGACACCGACCAGCGATCGCTGGAAACCGCGTCCGCGCAAGGCCTGGTCACCGTCAACGGCTCGGGCACCCGCTCGGACGTGCTGCGCGTGGCGGGCGTGCCGCGGGCGCGGGCCATCGTGGTCGCCCCGGCCCGCGACGACACGGCCGTGCTGGTCACCCTGACCGCGCGGGAGCTCGCGCCGAAGGCGCAGATAGTCGCGGCGGTGCGGGAGGCCGAGAACGTGCACCTGCTGCGCCAGTCCGGCGCGGACTCGGTGGTGGTGTCCAGCGAGACGGCGGGCCGCCTGCTGGGCATGGCGACCTCGACGCCGTCGGTGGTGGAGATGTTCGAGGACCTGCTGACGCCGGACGTGGGCCTGGCGATCGCCGAGCGGGAGGTCGAACCGCAGGAGGTCGGCGGCTCGCCGCGGCACCTCTCGGACATCGTGCTCGGCGTGGTGCGCAACGGACAGCTCTACCGGGTGGACGCCCCGGAAGCCGACGCGATCGAGGCCGGTGACCGGCTGCTCTACGTCAAGAAGGTGACACCCGCGGACGCCTAGCCGGCAGGCGATTTCGCGCGAAATCGCCTGCCCTGACGCGGCACCGGCCCCGGCGCACCGGGCGTGATCCCGCAATTGCCCCGAGTGACGGTCGGCACCGTTCGGCTTTCTGCCAATATCGGTGTCGTGGGAAGGCAACGAGGTTCGGCGTCGGTGGCGCCGATCCTGCTTGTCCTCGGAACGCTCGGGGTCGCGGTGGCGGCGGTGACGCTGTGGCCGCTGGTGACGGAGGCCGGGCAGGCGATGCGGCCGGCGACGGCGACGGTCATCGAGTCGCGCCCGTGCGGCGCCGCCTCGGCGCGGGACCTCGTCGAGGTCCGGATCGACGGCGTGGTGCGGCGAGCGCCGTTCGACGGCTGCGGCCACGCCCCCGGCCAGCAGCTGCCGGTGCAGGTGCCCGCCGACCCGGGCGAGGACTTCGTGGTCAGCCCGGCGCGATCGACCGACTCCGAGCTGAAAGGCCAGGTGCAGCGCGCCAACTGGGTCCTGCTGACCCTCGCCGCGGTCGCCGGCGGTGGCTACGGGCTGATGCTCCGCCGGTCCTGAGCCTCCGTCAGTCGACGTCGGAGGCCGCCGCCAGCCAGGTGTTGCACTCCGTGATCCGGTTCTTCCGGAACCCCTGCTCCACCCAAGCGGCGTTGGTCGACGTGCTGCCGTGGTCGCGCACGTTGGTGTGCTCGTCGCCGCGATCGGAGGAGTCCTCCAGCGCGGGGAAGATGAAGTCGTTGCTGACGCCGCCGTTCTGCAACGCGGCTAGCGTCATGCCCTCGAAGCACGTCGCCTGCAGCTCGGAGCGCCGGGTCAGCTCCAGCCCCGCCGACGTGGAGCTGCCGCCCGCGTCGTAGGACGCATCGCCGTAGGCGCTGTTGATCCCGGTCATGCCCTGCAGCGCGTGGCCGAACTCGTGCGCGAACTGGCCGAGGTACACGCCGGCCTCGGTGCGCTGCTCGACCTGGGCGTAGTAGCGCGCGGTCATGTAGATCGTGTGGTTGCCGGGGCAGTACATCGCGGTCTGGTTCCACCGCCGCGTCCCGCAGGGCGTTTCGATGTTGTCCCCGGTGGTGATCACGGTGGGCGTCCGGACCGGCAGGTCGGCGTTCTCCAGCGCCGGGGCCCACGCCTCCATCAGGCAAGGCAGCGCGGCCTGGTAGAAGCGGTCCTGCGAGGTGACGTCGGTGTTGAAGCGGGGCAGGTTGCACGAGGTGTTCATCGCGCCGTTGCCCGGGACGTTGAACGGGTGGTCGCCCAGCGCCGAAACCGGTCTGACCTCGTCGTCGTTGCCGTTGGTCGACGTGGACGTCTCGGATTCCTCGCTGCTGCTGGTCGTCGTGTCGGTGGAAGTCTCGGTCTCGCTGGAATTCGTCGACGTCGAGCGGCTGCTGGTGCTGCTGTAGTCCGAAGCCCGGCTCGAGGTGATCGACGCGGCCATCGCGCCGACGGTGCCGACGCCGAGCAGCGCCATGCCGACCAGCACCAACGCGACGATGACGCCGGTGTTGCTCTTGCGCTGCGGCGGCCGCATGTGCGGCATCGGCTGCGGCGGGCGTTGCGGTGCCAATCGCACGGTCGTCTGCAGCGGCAGCGGGCGCGCGGCCGGCGGTGGTGCGATCCGGCGGGTCGGCTGGTCGAAGATCGGCGCTCCCTGCTGCGGGCGCAGGGGTTGCGTGCCGGGCGGAGGTAACGGAGGACGGCGGTGCGGCGGCTGTGGCCGGGGGACCGGACCTTGTGGCGGACGGGGAGCCTGACCTTGCGGCGGCCGGGGGACCGGACCTTGCGGCGGCTGGGGACCCGGACCTTGCGGCGGCTGGGGACCCGGACGCTGTTGCCCGCCGCGCTGGCCCTGCGGTGGCCAGGGCTGGCGGGGTGGCTGCGGGCCGCGCGGTGGCGGGGGCGGCTGCGTCATGCGGTCTTCCTCGCGGAGTGTCGAATGTGGACTGTTGGTCCAGGTTCGGCTGGCCGCGACCGAGCAGTCATTTCCCCCCGACTTCCTCACCATCAATCCCACCGTTGCGGACCAGAGCTTAGCCACGGGCGGCTATCGTTCGGGCCGTGTTGACCAAACGGGGGCTGGTGGTCGCCCTGACCGGACTGCTGTTGGGCGCACCGAGCACGGCCGCGGCGCAGGAGCAACCGGTCGATGCGCTGCCCGGCACGGTTTCCAGCAGCGTGAACCTCAAGCTGCAGCGCGACGGCCTGGTCTCGGTCACCGAGCGGATCAACGTTCCCGCAGGTCAACAAGTCGAACGCACGATGCCGCTGCGGCAGTCCGCGGGGCCTGGGGCGGACCGGGTCTTCACGGTCTCCGACGCCGTGCTCGACGGTGGCGGCGCGATCCAGGCCGAGGCCGACAAGCTGCATCTGACGCTGCAGCCCGGGGTTTCGACGCTGACGTACTCGGTTCGCGGTGCCGTGGCGGACGCCGGTGATCGGCAGGACGTCCGCTGGCAGGTGTCCGGTGGCTGGAACGTGCCGGTGGACCGCGTCGAGGTGTCGCTGCTGTCGCCGAAGGTGCCGCAGGAGATCATGTGCCTGGCGGGCCCGCTGGGCAGCGCGAACCGCTGCGCCCAGTTCGAGATCACCCACACCCAGTCGATGCACGCGGTGACCTACGGCCTGCAGCCCGGTGACCGGATGGACCTCACGTTCAAGGTCCCGGCGGGCACGGTGCCGGCGAACGCCGTGACCGAGCAGTACTTCAGCCTGGCGCGGGCGTTCTCGCTGACGCCGGCGACGGCGGCCGGCCTGGCCGCGATCGGCCTGCTGCTGATCGGCGGCCTCGGCCTCGTCTGGTACGCCCGCGGCCGGGACGTGCGCGCGTTCGCGGAGGACGTGGGCCAGGTCGAGGTCCTGATGACCGATTCCCAGGGCGCGGTCGCGTTCGCGTCCCCGGACGGCGTGCTGCCCGGCCAGATCGGCACGGTCATCGACGAGCGGGTGGACCCGGTCGACGTGACGGCGACGATCATCGACCTGGCGGTCCGCAACTACCTGTGGATCGAGGAACTCCCCGGCCAGGACTGGCGAATCGTCCGGCTGAACCCGGCCGACGACTCGCTGCGGCCGTTCGAGCGAGCGGTCTACGACCTGCTCGTGGGGCAGGCGCAAGAGGTGCGGCTGTCCCAACTGCGAGACCTCGACGCGAGCCAGGTCCGCGCGGCGCTGTACGCGGAGGTCGTGGAGAAGGAGTGGTTCGCGCGACGCCCGGACGTCGACCGAAACCGCTTCTGGTGGACGGGTCTCGGCGTGATCATCGGCGGAGCGGCGCTGACGGCGGTACTGGCGCTGACGACGTCAGCGGCACTGCTGGGGATCGCCGTGCTGATCGGCGGCATCGCGATGATGTTCAGCGCACGCCTGATGCCGGCGCGAACGCGGCGAGGCAGCGCGCTCGTGGTGCAGGTGAGAGGTCTGCGCGGCTACCTGCACGAGGCCGCGGCGGAGTCGCTGCCGGCGCAGGACCGCGAGACGGTGTTCTCCCGATCGCTGCCGTACGCGGTGGTCCTGGAAGAAACGGACCGCTGGCTAGCGGAGTTCGCGGAACTGAACCCGGGAGTGGACGGAACGTCGGGCCTCTACTGGTACGGAACCCCGAACGAAACCCCGAACCTCCAGAACTTCCACCAAACCTTCCCAACCCTCGTAGAAACCCTGAACAAAAAAATCAACCGCTGACACCGGCCGGCTTCTGCCGACATGTCCGGGACGGATGCGCCGGGTTGACGCTGGCAGGGGGAGCAGATGTCGCTCACCTTCCAGAAGAACGTGGACGAGACCGTCGCGTCCTGCGAAACGGCTTCGCGGCTGCCGGAATGATCAACAGGTCGAGCAGTCGCGTCAGGTTTCCGGACTCGGCCTGAACGTCTCGCGCGATCGCTGTCCGCAATCGATCAGTGTCGGACCGTGACAACGCCGTGACCTGCGGTTGAACGGGTGATGCCAGAGCTGCGTCAGGTTTGTCGGGAACCGTTACGGACGCCCCTGCGTCAGGTTAAAGTGTTCACCGTTACCTGGGGAGATCGCAGAGTCCAGAGGGGTCTGGGATGACAAGCGCAGACGCAAGTGGGTTCGCCGCAGCCAAAGAAGGGCTGAAGGCGATCAGCGGCCGCACGCAGTGGATCAACCAGCAGGTCGGCGCGGGCAAGCTGTCGCTTGACCCAGACGCAGCGGACAAGGCTGCCAAGCGCTGCGACGAGGAGGTCGAGGCGCTTGGCACGCTCCTCCGGAATGCCAACGCCCTGGGGACTGTCAAGGGGCTTGGCGACTATCCCGACGGCCAGCAGTTGGCGCAGCGATTCCAGGAAAAGGCGACAGACGGTCAAGCCGGTGCTCTCCAGCTGATCCGCGACATGCAGGAAGAGCTGAGGAAGCAGGCGGAGGCGTTCCGCGGTGCAGCTAAGGACTACCGTGCCACCGACGAGCAGAACGCCGACGACCTGAGGCGAGGTATTCAGTGAGTACGTTTTCCCGGTCCCTGATCGCAACGGCCGCTGGCCTGGCCCTGTTCGGGCTTGCCGCATGCACAGGTGGCGGTAAGAGTCCTGGAGGCAGTGAGGAGACGTCGTCCGCACCGACCTCGGCATCTTCGGGGGCCGGACTGGCGAACTTCGATCCGTGCACGTTCTTCAAACCTGACGAGTTGACCTCGTTCGGTGTTTCGACGAAGGCCGAGGAGTTCACGCAGGTTAGCTTCCAGCCTGGCTGTGAGTGGCGGGGCGAGAAGTTGACTGTCGGCCTTCAGAAGAACGCGGACGAGACCGTGCAGAGCCTCGGCAAGGGTGGCGGCTTCGACAAGTACGCACCCACAACGGTTGCCGGTCGTGACGCGGCAGAGATGCTCGTCGCTGGGGCGACAGGGCAGGGCGTCTGCAACTACGTCGTTTCCGCAGGTGGAGGAATCGCTATTTACCAGCTCACCGGCGCGATGCGCGATTCTGTGGCCGATCCGTGCGGCGAACTGAAGAAGATCGTCGATCAAACGGCTTCGCGGTTGCCGGAATGAATTGAGGGGGAGTGATGGGACTTCTCAGTACCCTCGACAACGCGGGTTCTCGGGTCTTCGGCTGGGAGAGCGCTGCGGAAGAGGAGCGCAAGAAGCACGGCGAAGAGGCGAACCGCGTTGCCCAGCAGCAGCAGAGCCAGCTGGCGCAGCAGAACTCCGGCCTCAACGTCAGCAGCTACGACTCGCCGGCGATCACGCAGTGCCTCAACTGGTCGGGCTTCAGCCACGGGCAGATCTACAAGACCAACCAGGAGTCGATCGACCAGGGCAAGGTCGGTGAGGTCGCCGAGGCGTGGAAGAAGCTCGCCACGGGCCTGCGCGAGCGCGGGAACAACTACGCCACGGACCTCGCCAAGATCGTCGACGGGGGCTGGGAAGGTGAGGCCGCGAACAACGCTCGTGAGGTCGGCAAGCCTGCTTCCGACTGGATGAAGGCCAGCGCCGATGCCTTCGAGATGACCGGGAACAACCTGCACGCCGCGGGTGAGGCCGCCGGTCAGGCCAGCAAGATGGTCGAGAAGCCCCAGGGCTTCAGCTGGGGTGAGGCCGCTTCCGCTTCGATCCCGTTCGGGGTCGCCGGCGGTGGCATCAACGCGCTCAGCCAAATGGAGGAGCAGGAGCAGGCGGAGAAGGCCGCGCAGGAGACGATGGCGCGCGTCTACAGCCCCACGCTCACCCAGGTCGACGCCAAGATGCCGCAATACAAGGGACCGGACGGCAACACCAAGGAGCCGCCGCCGGTGCCGCCGCCGCCCCCCACGGAGTGGGGCGGTGGAGGTCCCGGCAATCCCGGTGGTGGACCCGGCGGCGGAATGCCGGGTGGCGGGACCGGAAAGCTTCCCGGCGGTGGCATCGGCACCGGTATCCCCGGTGGTGGCATTCCCGGCGACGGGCGCCCCGTCGGTGCATACGACCCCAATAATCTCGGTAGCGGCATCCCCGGTGGCGGCTACACCACGCCTTCCGGAACCGGCAGCCAGTGGGCTGATCAGCCCGGGCTTCCCGGCGGTGGCGGAACCGGGCTGCCCGGCGGTGGCGCCGGTGGTGGTCTCCCGGGCGGCGGCGCGGGCGGTGTCGGCATGGTCGGTGGCATGGGTGCCGGTGGTGCAGGCGCCGGTGGCATGGCCGCCGGTGGCCGGGCCGGGGTCGGTGGACTCGGCGCCGGGGCTGGTGCCGGCGCGGGTGCCGGCGGAGCAGGTGCTCGAGGTGCCGGTGCCGGACGAGGCGCGATGGGCGGCATGGGTGGTGCCGGTCAGCGCGGCCAGGGCACCGAGGACCAGGAGCACGAGCGCCCGTCCTGGCTCGAGGAGCAGGACGACATCTGGATGAACGACATGCCGAAGACCGCCCCGCCGGTGCTCGGCGAATGATCCGGTGCTGACCGGTGGTGCCGGCTTCGGCACCACCGGTCGGTCACGCTTGCAGCGGGCGAATTCACAAGGGGAGAAACGACAGTGGGCGTGTTGGGGCGGTGGCAGCTTCAGCCGGTGCACTTGGACATCGTGCTCAAGTACCTGAAGATCGACGGTTTGACCCTGCCGTTGAGCAGCCGTTCTTTCGGGTACACCGCCGATCAGTTCAGCCAGATCGCGATCGGTGAGCTGGACCGGATGGCCGCCGCGGGCGTCGTGATCAACGACGAGGTCGCGCCGCCGCTGGTCACCGCGCTCAAGACGCTGGCCAACCCGTTCTTGTGGGTCGACTCGCTGTGGTTCCCGCAGGTCGGCTCCGATCACTGCTGGCGGGCGCTGGCGGTGTTCACCGAAGGCAACCGGGTCGTGCTCGGCGTGCAGACGCCGAGCGAAGATCCGCAGCGCGGCGGCATGTTGACCGTCGAGGTCCACGAGAAGGCCCCGCTGCCGCAGGTCCTGCTGGCCACGTTGCCGCCCACCAAGCCGGGCGGCCAGGGGCCGGTGCGCGTCCCGCAGAGCTCGCTGGTGCAGCAGCCGCAGTCCGACGACTACGACCAGATGAGCATGATGCAGTCGGCCACCCCGAACCGCGGCAGCAGCGGCGACCAGCAGGTCTCGCTCTACGAGGCGATCGGGAAGGCGCCGCACGCGCGCATCGGTCAGATCTCGGCGAGCACGCGCGACCAGTACGGCCGTCGGAAGCGCTCCCAGGTGGTGTCCTGGTTCGACAACGAGCCGGACGGCCGCTACCTGAACCGGGTCGAGCGCGGCAGCTCCGGCGAGCAGGTCTTCGCGATCCTGCCGGCCGACGCGCGCACGATCGGCGCCGAGATCGATTCCCTCATCGCCCAGGTCCGCTGACCGCGCCCGAACAGGCGGGTACCGCTCGACCGCGGCTGGATGCTGCGCGCCCGGATTTCGCCACCTACGCCGGGTGATCACGACACGCCGAAGAGTGGCGAAGGGGGCGCCCACGGCTTGACAGTCCGCACGTAGGCTGCATGGCATGGTCGAACCCCAGCTGCATCGCGTTACTTTGCCCAATGGGCTGCGCGTGGTGTTGGCACCGGACTCGGCGGCGGGCCAAGCGTCGTCGGGCCAGGCCCCTGTGGTCGGTGTCAGCGTGCACTACGACGTGGGCTTCCGCTCGGAACCGGAAGGGCGCACCGGTTTCGCCCACCTCTTCGAGCATTTGATGTTCCAAGGCAGCGAGAGCTTGGAGAAGCTCGCGCACTTCCGGCACGTGCAGGGCTCCGGCGGCACCTTCAACGGTTCGACGCACCAGGACTACACCGACTACTACCAGGTGCTGCCGTCGGCGGCGCTGGAGCGGGCGTTGTTCCTCGAAGCGGACCGGATGCGGGCGCCGAAGATCACCGAGGAGAACCTGCGCAACCAGGTGGACGTGGTCAAGGAGGAGATCCGCCTCAACGTCCTCAACCGCCCCTACGGCGGCTTCCCGTGGATCTTGCTGCCGCCGGTGCTGTACTCGACCTTCGCCAACGCCCACAACGGCTACGGCGACTTCACCGACCTGGAACAGGCGACCGTCGACGACTGCGCCGCGTTCTTCGACACCTACTACGCGCCGGGCAACGCGGTGCTGACCGTCAGCGGTGACCTCGACGTCGAGCGCACCATCGATCTGATCAACAAGCACTTCGGCGACGTGCCGGCGCGCGACGTCGCGCCGCGGCCGTCGTTCGGTGAGCCGTTCCCGTCGGGTGAGCTGCGTGGCAAGCACATCGATCCGCACGCGCCGCTGCCCGCCGTCGCGCTGGGCTACCGCCTGCCCGACCCGGTCGGCGAGCTCGACGCCTACCTGGCGAACGTGGTGCTCGCGGCGATCTTGTCCGACGGCGACGCCGCCCGCCTGCAGCAGCGCCTGGTCTACCAGGACTCGCTGGTGGTGGACGTGCACGCCGGCTGCGGTCTGATGGGCTCCCCGCTGGACGCCCGCGACCCGGACACCTTCACCGTGACCGCGATCCACACGCCGGAGGTCGGCCTCGACCGGGTGATCGGAGCGGTCGACGAGGAGCTGGAGAAGCTGGCCGCCGATGGCCCCACCGAGGACGAGCTGTCCCGCGTCACGGCGCGCTGGGCCGCCAGCCTGTACCGGGGGCACGACCGGGTGGTCACCCGGACCCTCGACCTGGGCAGCGCCGAGTTGCTGCACGGCCGCGCGGAGCTGATCTCCGAGCTGCCGAAGCGGATCGGCGAGGTCCGCGCGGAGGACGTCGCGGCGGCCGCGAAGTCGTTGCGGTCGGACGCGCGAGCGGTGCTGGAGATCGAACCCGCAGGTGACGAGAACGCGACAGGAGGTGCGGCATGACCCGCGCAACGCACCGCAGCGCCGAGGAGATCGGCCGCACCGAGCTCGGCCCGCGCCCGCTGCCGCCGCTCGGCGAGCCCCGCACCGGCCGCGCACCGGCCGCCGTGGACACCGTGCTGGACAACGGCCTGCGGGTGATCGCCGCCCGGCACGGCGTGGTCCCGATGGTCGAACTGCGCCTGCGGATCCCGTTCGCCGGCGAGGACCAGAAGCACCCGGCCCGCGCCGAGCTGCTGGCCGAGACGCTGCTGACCGGCACGGAGCGCCGCAACCGGGTGCAGGTGGACACCGACCTGGCCGCGGTGGGCGCCGACCTGAGCTCGGTCGTCGACCCGGAGCGGCTCAGCATCACCGGTGACGCGCTGGCCACAGGGCTGGACACCCTGCTCGACGTGCTCGCCGACGCGCTGACCGGCGCGGTTTACCGCGAAGAGGAGGTCGAGGGGGAGCGCGCCCGGCTGGTCGAGCGGATCGCCGTCGCGCGATCGCAGCCGCGGGTGATCGCCCGCGAGGAGCTGCAACGACACCGCTACGGCGACCACCCGTTCGTCCGCGAGGTGCCGGCGGCCGAGGACGTCGCCGAGGTCACCGCCGAGGAGGTCCGGACCCTGCACCGCGAGTCGGTGCTGCCGCGCGGCTCGGTGCTGGTGCTGGTCGGCGACATCGACCCGGATCAGGCAGTGGCGGCCGTCGCGCGCAACCTGGCGGACTGGCAGTCCGAGGACAGCGCGCGGGAGCTCCCGTCGCTGCCCGCGGTCCGCGGCGGTGACGTGCGGCTGGTGCACCGGCCCGGCGCGGTGCAGTCGCAGCTGCGCTTCTCCGCGCAGGCGCTGCCGCGCACGGACCCGCAGTACCCGGCGCTGCAGGTCGCGAACCTGGTCTTCGGCGGCTACTTCTCCTCGCGGTTGGTCGAGAACATCCGCGAGGACAAGGGCTACACCTACGGCGCGCACTCGTCGTTCGAGTTCACCCGGGGCAACGGCACGGTCCTCGTCGACGCCGACACCGCCAGCGAGGTCACCGCGGCCGCGCTGCTGGAGACCCGGTACGAGCTGGCGAGGCTGGCGCTGGTGCCGCCGACCGAGTCGGAGGTGGAGTCGGCCCGGCAGTACGCCATCGGCAGCCTGCTCACCTCCACCGCCTCGCAGGCCGGCATGGCGTCCACGCTCGCCGCGCTGGCCACGGCGGGGCTGGCGCAGGACTGGCTGGTCGCGCACCCCGAGCGGTTGCGGGCGGTCACTGTCGAGCAAGTTGCCGAGGCGGCCCGGTTGTTCGCGCCCACGTCCTTCACCGGAGTGGTCGTCGGCGACGCGGACAAGCTCGCCGACCAGCTGCGGCTGCTCGGGGGAGTGGTGCTGCCATGACGCGGTTAGACGGTGAGGCGGGCAGATGACTACCGAGGCGTTGGCCGGGGCGGGTTTCCAGCTGGATTCCGCGCCCCTGCTCTCCAGGTCCACAGTGGACCGCAGGGAGACGCTGCGGGACGCCCCGGACGGCGGCGCCCAGCTGTGGGCGACCGGACGGGTCGTGCTGGTGGACGCCAAGGGGCGCACCCAGATCGGCCAGGATTCACGGCTCGTGGTGCATCCCGCGACGGACTTCGGTGCAGGCCCGGTCCCCAACGCCGTCCTGCTCGGCGTCGAGGACGAGATCGGCTACTGGGCGTTGCGCAGCGAGCACGACGGAGCCCAGGACGACTGGCGGGACCTGCGCACCGGCGGTGGTCTGCTCAACGACACCGACGCCGGCCTGTTCACCACCGCTGTCGGCCTCCTCGGCTGGCACGACAACGCCCGCTACTGCGCGGTGTGCGGCGCTGCGACGACGCGGGTCCGCGCGGGGTGGGCCCGGCGTTGCACGGGCTGCGACCGCGAGGAGTACCCGCGCACCGACCCGGCCGTCATCTGCCTGGTGCACGACGGCGCGGACCGGGTCCTGCTGGCCCGCCAGCCGATCTGGCCGCCGGAGCGGTACTCGGTGCTCGCCGGTTTCGTCGAGGCCGGTGAGTCGCTGGAGGCCTGCGTCTCGCGCGAGATCGCGGAGGAGGTCGGGGTGGAGGTCTCGGACGTCCGCTACCTCGGCAGCCAGCCGTGGCCGTTCCCGCGGTCGCTGATGCTGGGCTTCGCCGCGATCGCGGACCCGTCGGCGCCGCTGACCCCGGCGGACGGGGAGATCGAGGACGCCCGCTGGGTGCACCGCGACACGGTCCGGGCGGCCCTGGAGTCCGAGGGCGGAGCGGTCGACGGCCTGCGCCTGCCGCCGGGCGTGTCCATCGCCTACCGCATGATCAAGGGCTGGGCCACCTGGCAGGACTGACGCGAGGAGCCGGCCGGGACCTTCCCGGCCGGCTCCGCACGTCCGCGTGAGCCGCCTTCCGCCGCAGTTCAGCGCGGCTGCGCGCCCGGTTTTCGGCGGCGGATCACGCCCGACACGCGGTTGCGGGTGCCGGGGTGTGGCCCCGAACGGGGGAGCAGGTCTGCGAAGATGCCGGGCATGACCGAGCAGCCGCGACTCCTGGAAGGTTTGGATCCGGAGCAGCGGCAGGCGGTCGTCGCACCACGCGGCCCCGTGTGCGTCCTGGCGGGCGCGGGCACCGGGAAGACGCGCACGATCACCCATCGCATCGCCTACCTCGTGCAGCGCGGCCTCGTCGCGCCGCAGCAGGTGCTCGCGGTGACCTTCACCGCCCGAGCGGCGGGGGAGATGCGCACGCGGCTGCGCGCGCTCGGCGCGGCCGGCGTGCAGGCGCAGACCTTCCACGCCGCGGCCTTCCGGCAGCTGCGCTACTTCTGGCCGCGGGTGCACGAGACGCAGATGTGGCAGCTGGCGGACAACAAGTTCCGGCTGGTCATGCAGGCGGCGAACAAGCTCGGGCTGTCCACCGAGCGGGAGGACGTCCGGGACCTGGCCGGCGAGATCGAGTGGGCCAAGTCGTCGCTGATCGGGCCCGAGCAGTACCCGGCCGCTGCGGCCGCCGCCGGGCGGGAGGTGCCGATCCTGCCGGAGCAGCTCAGCAAGGCCTTCGCGACCTACGAGCAGGTCAAGAACAGGGCGCAGGTGCTGGACTTCGACGACCTGTTGCTGCACATCGCGGCGATCCTGGAGGACCAGCCGGAGATCGCCGAGGAGTTCCGCGGCCGGTACCGGTCGTTCGTCGTGGACGAGTACCAGGACGTCAACCCGCTGCAGCAGCGGGTGCTCGACTCGTGGGTGGGCAACCGCGACGACCTCACGGTGGTGGGCGACGCGAACCAGACGATCTACTCGTTCGCAGGCGCGTCGCCGAAGTGGCTGATCGGCTTCCCGCGCAAGTACCCGGAGGCGACGGTGGTGCGCCTGGAGCGGGACTACCGGTCGACACCGCAGGTGGTGGGCCTGGCCAACCAGGTCATCGGCGCGGCGCGGGAACGGCCGGCCGGCACCCGGCTGAAGCTGGTCGGACAACGCCCGGACGGGCCCCGGCCGGATTTCGCCGAGTACGACGACGAGACCGACGAGGCCGAGGCGATCGCGCGCAAGATCGCTCAGCTGGCCAAGCGAGGCATCGCGCTGTCGGAGATCGCGGTGCTGTTCCGGGTCAACGCGCAGTCGGAGGTCTACGAGAAGGCGCTGTCCGACGCCGAGATCCCCTACCAGGTGCGCGGTGGCGAACGGTTCTTCGCGCGGGCGGAGGTGCGGCAGGCGATGGCCACGCTGCGCACCGCGATCGCGCACGGCGCCGATGAGGAGGACTTGCCCGCGACCGTCCGTTCGGTGCTCCGCGAAGTCGGCCTGACCGACGAGCCTCCTGCCGGCGGCGCCGCGCGTGAGCGGTGGGAGTCGCTGATCGCGCTGGTGGAGCTCGCGGAGGAGCTGACCGCCGCGGAGCCCGACGCGGGGCTGGCGCGCTACGTCGCGGAACTCGACGCGCGTGCCGAGTCCCAGCATCCGCCGACCGTCGAGGGCGTCACCCTGGCCTCGCTGCACGCGGCGAAGGGCCTCGAATGGGACGCGGTGTTCCTGGTGGGTCTGGTCGAGGGAACCCTGCCGATCATGCACGCCGACACCGACGCGGCCGTCGAGGAGGAACGCCGCCTGCTCTACGTCGGGGTCACCCGCGCCCGCGAGCACCTCTCCCTGTCGTGGGCGCTGGCGCGCGCCGGTGGCCGTCGTTACCGCCGGCGCAGCCGATTCCTGTACAGCCTGGTGCCGGACGAACATCCGGCGGCGCTGCCCAACAAGGTCAAGCAGCGCGAGCTGCTGTCACGACCCGCGAAGGCCGCGAAGCCGCATTGCCGCATCTGCAACGCCGTCCTGGCGGGCACGATGGACATCAAGCTCGGTCGCTGCGCGGACTGCCCGTCTGATGTGGACGAAGATCTGCTGTCGCAGTTGAAGGCGTGGCGCAGCGAGCGGGCCCGGCAGCTGAAGGTGCCCTCGTACGTGGTGTTCACCGACGCGACGCTGACCGCGATCGCCGAGCAGCGGCCGCTGGACGAGACCGCATTGGTCGGCATCTCCGGGATCGGGGCCTCGAAGCTGCAGAAGTTCGGCTCCGACGTGCTCGCGCTGATCCAGGGTGACCGCCGCGACATGCGCTGAAACGCCTGGTCGTACGGGTTTTTCAGGCGATCGAGCGGATTCTTCGAAAAATACGTTGCGACCGGCACGGTGGTGCCAATAACCTGCAAGAGCGCGAGCCGTGGTTGGGAGAAACCGCGGCCCTGATCCCCGAAGGGAGGTGGCCTTGGTGTCCACGATTCTGATGTCGAGCACCCCGCGCCACCTCATGGCCGGGGCCATCGCGCTGTCCCGCGGCACTTTCGCGCCAATCCCAGCTGCTGCCGAGTACGAAGCTGGCAATGGTCGTGAGTTCAAGCCGCGTTGGTTCCGCGCGGTTCCGCAGACCGTTGTCGACCCATGCCGGTCCGTTCGTAGGCGATTCCTCGATCCCCTGATCTAGGAACGTCTCTCAGGCTTCTCGAAGGCCGCGGACCCGCAAACGGGTCCGCGGCCTTCTTGTCGTTCCCGTTTTTCCTTCATCCACAACCTGCCGCCGATCGACTACTGGAGGAAGTTTCATGTTGACCGCGAGTGTGCCGATATCCAGCTCGGGCGAGGGCTTGCTGGCAGACGAGGACACCGTGGCCGGCCTGTTCGGCAGCCCCACGACGCTCGAAAGCCGACTGCCCTGCCGCCAGGACCCCGACCTGTGGTTCGCCGAGAACCCGCGGGAGCTGGACCAGGCCAAGTCGCTGTGCGCCGACTGCCCGATCAAGGCCGAGTGCCTGGCCGGCGCGCTGTCCCGCGGCGAGCCGTGGGGCGTCTGGGGTGGCGAGATCTTCGAGCGCGGCGCGGTGGTCGCCCGCAAGCGTCCGCGCGGCCGTCCGCGCAAGCACCCGCTGCCCGCCGACACCCCGGCCGCGGGCCGGCCCGCGCGGCGAGGTCAGGAGCGAGCGGCATGACGTACCACCGAACCATCGACCCCATCACCGGAAACCGGATCAAGAGCGAGGTAAGGATGTTCATGCCCGAGGACCTGTCCCGGATACGAAGTAACGAGCTGATCGACGAAGCGCACCGACATCGGTTGGCCCGGGAGATCTCGGCCGGCCGCTGGTGGCGCTGGCTCGCCGACTACGCCGGTCGCCGCGCGCAGCAGGCGTCCCGATGTCCGTGAGCCGCCCGGGATCGGCTCGGTAGGACTCGATGGCGGTGCTGAATCACCTTGCACCGCAACGGGTTCCAGGAGCCATCCCATGCGGGCTTCCCGACCGCGTCCGCCGGTCGGGAAGTCCGCGGCCCCGGCGACCGGAATCCCTTGCGCAGGACGAGACTCGATGCGCTCGAGCGCTCGCGCACTTTGACAACACAGAGCACCGGCCGGGGCATTGCCCGTATCGTGATGCCTCGTGACCGGACACTCGCACGACAACATCGACTGGGACGAGCACCTGCAGCGGCTCCGGGACGGCGATGAGCTGAACGCCCCGGAGATCGCCGAACTCGTCGCGAAGCTGCTGCGCCCGACCGATCGCACCGTGATCGAGGTCGGTGCCGGAGCGGGCGGAACGGCGGCGGCGTTCGCGGCGGAGCTGGCGGATTCCGGCGGAGCGCTGACCATCGTGGACACGGCGCCGCAACTGCTCGCGGCGGCGGAAGCCCGCGTCAAGGAGGTCTCCGACCGGGTCGAGGTCCACGCCGTCCAGGCGGATGCCGCCGACGACTCGCTCGCGGAGGCCATCGAGAAGGCGGGGGCTCCCGGGCAGGCCGACGTGGTCTTCGCGGCGTTTGTCGTGCACCACCTGCCCGACCAGCTGGCCGGCGTGCGCCGATTGGCGAACCTGGTGCGCCCGGGCGGGCGGCTGGCGATCGTCGAGTTCGGGCTCGAAACGAAGGTGCTGCCGCCGGACGTCGGCCTCGCCGAGCCGGGGCTGGAAGCCCGGTTGACCGCCGCCCGCCAGGACTGGTTCCGGCAGATGCGGGCGGAGATGACCGGCACGGTCCGGATGCCGGTGGGGTGGGGCAAGGCGCTGTCCGAGGCCGGCCTGGCCGACGTGCGGTCGTGGAGCTACCTCGTGGACCGCCCGGCTCCGGTGTCCGGCGTCGCCCTGCAGGCGGTGCTCCGCCGGTTGCAGTTCCTCCGCAGGGACGCGGAGAACCGCATCGGGCCGGAGGACCTGGGGGCGTTGGACGAGCTGCTGGACGAATCCGGCGAGCACTACGCCGGAAACCGCGACGACGTGTACTACCTGACTGCGAACACGGTCCACCTCGGTACCCGGCCGGCGAGCTGAGGCCCGTTCGGGCCGCGGTCCGCCGGTGGGCGATCAGTCGGAGAAGCCCGGCTGCCACCGGGCGATGATGTCGCGGGCGCCGACCTCGGCGTCGAGCTGGCAGAGGATCCCGGTGGCACCCAGCGTGACCCGGTGGATCAGCAGGTAGTCCGGCGGGAGGTTCAGCGACCGCCCCGTCCGGAAGTCCGGGCTGCGCAGGTCGCCGACCCGCTCGGCCTGGTGCTGCAACCAGCGCCGGGTGAAGTGGAACGTCGGCGTGCGGATCGGGTCCACGAACGGCGCCAGGTAGGCCAGCACGTCCTCGGCCTGGATCTCCCGGTCGCCCTGCACGAACCGCTCCGCGCGCAGCAATTCCAGCAGCTCGGCGGACTTGTCCTCCAGCGCGAGCCGGACCATGCGGCCGAACGTCGCGGGCACGCCGTTGGGCAGCCGGGAGACCGCGCCGAAGTCGATCACGCAGAGCCTGCCGTCCGGCATCAGCATGAAGTTGCCGGGATGCGGGTCGGCGTGCAGCAGGCCGGCCCGGGCGGGCGCGGAGTAGTGGAACTCGGCGAGCAGCCGCCCCGCCGCGTCGCGCTCCTCGCGTTCCCCGTCGGCGATGATCTGGGCGTACGCCTTGCCCGTCACCCACTCCGTGACGACCACCTTCGGGGCGCTGGCGATCACGGCCGGAACCAGGACGGCTTCGTCGTCCCGGAAGGCCTTGGCGAACGCCCGCTGGTTGTCGGCCTCGGTGCGGTAGTCGAGCTCCTCGACCATCCGGTCCTGGAGTTCCGCGAGCAGCGGCTTGACCTCGGCGCCGGGAGCCAGCGACTGGAAGAGGCGGGAGAAGCGGATCAGCTGGCGCAGGTCGGAGCGCAGCGCCTCGTCCGCGCCCGGGTACTGGACCTTGACCGCGACCTCGCGGCCGTCGTGCCAGGTCGCCCGGTGCACCTGCCCGATGCTCGCCGCCGCGGCGGGGGCGTCGTCGAACTCGGCGAACCGCTTCCGCCAGGCGGAGCCCAGCTGCTCGGTGAGCACCCGGTGCACGCTGCTCGCGGGCATCGGCGGCGCGGCGGATTGCAGCTTCGTCAGCGCCTCGCGGTACGGGCCGGCCATCTCGTCCGGCACGGCGGCCTCGAACACGCTCAGCGCCTGGCCGAACTTCATCGCGCCGCCCTTGAGCTGGCCGAGGACCGCGAACACCTGCTCCGCGGTCTTGGCCGACACCTCGGCGCTGATCTCTGCCGGATTCTGCCCGGTGAGCCGCTTCCCCCACCCGGCGGCCAGGCGGCCGGCGACACCGAGCGGCAGGCTGGCGAGCTTCGCGGTGCGGTGTGCCGCCCGGCGGGGAATGTCGGCCACGAATTCTCCTTGGTGCGCGCAGGAAAACCCTCTCGATGTCCGAAGACGTTTTCGAAATCGAGAAACCCACTCACATGCTAGAGGTTCCCTGCGGCGCCTTGGGGCGTGATCGACGTGTTGGCCGTCAGGTTTGCGCCACCGGTCGCATTCGCGATTCCGCCGGACAAGGGCGAACAAGCCGCCTCGTCAGCCCTCCGGGCCGAGCTGAGCACGGATGTATCCCCCTGGCGCTCCGGCGCGGCGGGTGCGATGTCGAACGCCGGAGCGATGCGTCGGAGATGCGGGCGGGTGGGCGGCCCGAGCGGCGGCCCACCCGTGCCCGGTCACGCCTTGCCGAGGATGCGGGTCATCTTGGTGCCGCAGACCGGGCAGGTGCCCTTCGCCATTCGGCGACCGTTGGTCTCCGAGACCTCACCGGAAAAGTCGCGCTTCTCCCGGCACTTAACGCAGTAGCCGTTGTACGTCTCGGCCACGGCTCCCCTCCTTCATGTCGTGATCCAGCGTCGTTGCTGGCTCTTCTGCCCACCTCCGGGCGGCTGGGGGAACGGTACATGTGGGCCATTCGACATGCATGCATTACGAGCATCGCATGTTCGACTTAATGGAGTAATCCCTCGGGGGATCACGATGCGTAGGCGCTGAGGTCCGGCTCACAGCGCGGGCCGTTTGTCAGGCGCACTCGCTAAGGTCCACTCCCGTGGCTGAACCCCAGGTCGAGGTGCGCCGCAGCAAGCGCCGCCGACAGACGGTGAGCGCCTATCGCGACGGTGACAAGATCGTGGTGCTTCTCCCGGCGCGGATGACCCGCGCGGAGGAAAAGCGCTGGGTGGCGGACATGCTGAGCCGCCTGCAACGCAGCGAGACGCGTCGGCGCTCGCCCGCGCGGGAATCCGACGAAGCACTGCTCCAGCGGTGCCGCGAGCTGTCCGCGAAGTACCTCGACGGCAGGGCGCAACCGCAGGGCGTTCGGTGGGTGCCACCGATGCGCACGAGGTGGGCTTCCTGCACGCCCAGCGATGCCACCATTCGGGTGAGTCAGCGCCTCCGAGATGTACCCGGATGGGTGCTCGATTACGTGCTCGTGCACGAGCTCGCGCACCTTCTGGTGCCCGGCCACGGGGCCGACTTCTGGAAGTGGGTGCGCCGCTACCCGAAGACCGAGCGGGCCGTCGGCTACCTGGAGGGGGTGTCCGCGGCCGCCCAGCTCGGCATCGGGCTGGACGACGACGCGGAAGAGGCCGAAGCCCGCGCATGACGAGGGGCACCTCCGGGAGTCCGGAAGTGCCCCGTCCGCGCTCGGTTCAGTTCTCGTCGCGCTTCGGCGAGTCGTCGCCCTCGGCGTCGGACTTTGCCGCCTCGTCGGCCTCGGCGCGGCGGATCGCGGCGATCGGGTCGTCCAGGTCCGCGGAGCCCGAGCCCCAGCGGTCGGCGAAGTCCAGCGGCTCGTCCAGGTCCGAGCTGTCCGGCAGCAGATCGGGGTGGTCCCAGATCCGGTCCCGGCTCTCGACGCCGTGCCGCTCGGTCATCAGCCGCCACAGGTTCGCGGCGTCCCGCATCCGGCGGGGCCGCAGCTCAAGGCCGATGAGCGTGGCGAAGGTCTGCTCCGCCGGCCCGCCGGTCGCGCGCCGCCGCCGGACGGTTTCGCCCAGCGCGCCGGCGCCCGGCAGCCGGTCGCCGACGGCGTCGGCGACGACCACGTCGACCCAGCCCTCGACCAGCGCGAGCAGCGTCTCCAGCCGGTTCAGCGCGACCTGCTGCTCGGGAGTGGTCTTGGGCTCGAGCATCCCGGAGCCCATCAGCTCCTGCATCGAGCTCGGGTTGGTCGGATCGACCTTGCCGGCCAGGTCCTCCAGCGCCGAGGTGTCGATGTGGATGCCGCGGGCGTACTCCTCCACGGTCGCCAGCAGCCGCTGGCCGAGCCACGGGACGTGGCTGAACAGCCGGTGGTGCGCGGCCTCGCGGGCGGCGAGGAACACGGTCGCCTCGCTGATGGGCCGGTCCAGGCCCTCGATGAAGCGCTCGATGTTCGCGGGCAGCAGCGCCGCAGTACCGGCCGGGGCGAGCGGCAGGCCGACGTCGGTGGAGGTCAGCACCTCGCCGCCGAGCTGGGCGAGCCCGTTGCCGAGCTGCGAGCCGAAGGTCATCCCGCCCATCTGGCCGAGCATCGACAGCAGCGGGCCCGCGGCCTGCTTCGCCTCCTCCGGCAGCGCCTCCAGCCAGGCGCTGGACATCCGCTGCGCGACCGGGTCGCACAGCCGCTGCCAGGTGGGCAGGGTCTTCTCCACCCAGTCCACCGACGACCAGGTCTGCACCGACCGGACGCCGGCGGGCAGCGAGGTGGTGGCGTCCAGCCACAGCTCGGCCAGCCGGACCGCGTCCTCGATCGCCTTGACCTGGTCCTGGCTCGGGCGCTCGGTGCGCTGGTTGTTGTGCAGCTGCTGCACCGCGAGTTGCTTGGCGAGCTCGTAGTTCACCGGCCCGGAGCCGCCGCTGCCGGAGTGGCTGAGCGCCTGGCCGAGTTGGGTCAACATCTGGCCGAGCTGGCCGATGTCGAAGTTCGGCATGCCGCCCGGTCCGGGCATGCCGCCGAAGCCGAAACCGGGAAGGTCCCCGGGGCCACCGGCGCCGCCCTCAGAGCGGCCTTGCGACGAGTCGCCCTTGTCGGGATCGTCGGGGTCCTGCGAGCTGAACCCGAACGGCAAGTTGGTCATAGTTCCACGGTACGCGGCCTTCGCCACCTCACAGAAGGTGTCCGGAGCTCGCTGGACGCGAACACGTACGCTGTCACCTCGTGAACCGCCGTACGTGGACGCTGCTGACAAGTGTCGTACTGGTAGTCGCCTTCGGTCTGCTCGGCGCGTTCGTCCGGGTGCCGTACGTGGCGCTCGGGCCGGGGCCGACCTACGACACCCTCGGGATGGACGGGAACGTCCCCGTGATCGGCATCGACGGGCAGCAGACCTTCCCGACCGGCGGGCACCTGAACATGACGACGGTGTCGGTGACCGATCAGCTGTCCCTGTTCGGCGCGTTGGGGCTGTGGGTGAGCGGCCGGTACGCGCTGGCGCCGCGCGAGCTGTACTTCCCGCCGGACAAGTCCGAGCAGGAGATCGAGCAGGAGAACACCAAGGCCTTCAGCGATTCGCAGACCACCGCCGAGACCGCGGCCCTGCGCTACCTCGGCTACCCGATGAAGGTCCTGGTCGGCGAGATCGTCAAGGGCAGCCCGGCGGACGGCGTCCTGGAGCCCGGCGATCACCTGCTGGCCGCCAACGGCAATCCGGTCACCGATCCCGCCTCGTTGAAGGCGGCGCTGGTCGGCACCAAGCCCGGCGACCGCGTGGAGATCCGGTTCCGCCACACCGATCAGCCCGAGCAGGTCGCGAGCGTGCAGCTGGGCCCGAACCCGGGCACCGACCCGCAGGGCTTCCTGGGCGTGGCCGCGATCGAGCGGCCGGACGTCAACTTCGACATCAAGATCAGCCTGGCCGATGTGGGCGGCCCGTCCGCGGGGCTGATGTTCACCCTGGCGATCATCGACAAGCTGACGCCGGGCGAGCTCAACGGCGGTCAGTTCATCGCGGGCACCGGCGAGATCAGCCCGACCGGCGAGGTGGGCCCGATCGGCGGCATCCCGTTCAAGATGGTCAAGGCCCGCGAAGCGGGCGCGACGACCTTCCTCGTTCCGGCCGGCAACTGCGCCGAGGCCAAGACGCAGGCGCCGGAGGGGCTGCAGCTCGCCAAGGTCGAGAACCTCGACGACGCGACCAAGGCCCTCGACGCCTTGCGCGGCGGCCAGGTCCCCGCCAGCTGCTGATCCGCGACGGCGTTCGCGGTGGAGATCGGCACGCCGACCTCCACCGCGAACCGGTCAGTCCGCGAAGGTGGCGTGGAGCGCGGTGAGCAGGTTCGGCGCCAGCGACGGGTCCTGGATGAGCTCGCCGCCGGTCTCCGGATCGGACACGCGCAGGCGCATCACGCACGCCTCGCCGCCGTCCCGCAGCACCGCCGCGACCAGCCGCGCCTCGTGGCGGTCGGGGTGTTCGGCGGCGACCTGCCGGTCCCGCTCGCTGTCGCCGGGCAGCTCCGCCTCCGCCTCCGGCGGCAGCACCACGATCTCCTGCACCACCGCGCAGCCGGCCACCTGCTCCGGCCACGCGATGCCGCTCAACGCCTCGGCGAGATCTTCGGCGGGCAGCGCTTCCTGCGCGATCGGGGTCAGCGCCGAGGCCGGGTCGAGCTGGTCGGCCAGCCCGGGTTCGGCGGCCAGCAGCTGGTTGGTGGGCACGAGGGCGAACACCTGGGTGGGCTGGTCCCAGCCCGCGGCGTGGACGAACTCCTCGATCTCGCGAGCGGCCAACGGCAGCGCCGCGGCCAGGTCCTCGGGGGTCTCCGGTGGCATGCCGCCATGGTCGCACCGCCGGGCCGGGCGGCCGTCGCCGGCCGATCCGATGACCTGCGAAAGATGTCCGCTTAATCCAGTTCGCGAAGCCGCTTCCAGGAACTTCACGAAGGGGTCGTAGAGTTGAACATCACGAGGGCGGCCGAACCACCGGTACCGTCCAGGCCTGCTGATCGTCACCAGGAGCGTGCGTTGTGGCCATGCGGCCCCCGGTAGGAATGCCGAAACTGTCCCGGAGAAGCCGGATCCTGCTGATCCTCGGCGGCATCGTGCTGGTCGCCCTGATCGCCGGATCGCGAATGCTGGGCACCTACGTGGACTGGCTGTGGTTCGGTGAGGTCAACTACCGGCAGGTCTTCACCACCCAGCTGCTGTCCCGCGCCGGACTGGGGGTGGCCGCGGCGGTCTTCCTCGGCGGTGTGCTGGCCCTGAACCTGTGGCTGGCCTTCCGCAACCGGCCGGTGTTCGTGCCGGTCAGCGGTCCCGACGACCCGCTGGCCCGGTACCGCACCGTGGCCACCGAGCGCTCCCGGCTCTTCGGGCTCGGGCTGCCGATCGTGGTGGGCGTGATCGGCGGGCTCGCCGCGCAGGCCGACTGGCAGACCCTCCAGCTGTTCCTCAACAGCGTGCCGTTCGGGCAGGTCGACCCGGAGTTCGGCAAGGACATCAGCTTCTACACCTTCGAGCTGCCGTTCTGGCGGTTCCTGCTGTCGTGGGCGTTCATCGCGATCACCGTGTCCTTCATCGGCGCGCTGATCACGCACTACATCTTCGGCGGCATCCGGCTGGCCGGCCGCTCCGGGCAGCTGTCCATGCCGGCGCGGGTCCAGCTGGCCGTTCTGGCGGGCCTGTTCGTGCTGTTGAAGGCGGTCGACTACTTCCTGGACCGCTACGACCTGCTGCTGTCGCAGCGCAACCCGCTGTTCACCGGTGCCAGCTACACCGACCTGAACGCGGTGATGCCGGCGAAGCTGATCCTGATGTGCATCGCGGTGTTCTGCGCCATCGCGTTCTTCGCGGTGATCTTCCTGAAGAACCTGCAGATCCCGGCCCTGGCCACGGTGCTGCTGGTGCTCTCCAGCGTGGTGGTCGGCGCGGTGTGGCCGGCGCTGATGGAGCAGTTCTCGGTGCGCCCCAACGCGAACGAGCGGGAGGCGCAGTCGATCGAGCGCAACCTCGAGGCGACGAAGGCGGCCTTCAACATCGGCGAGCCCAACGTCCAGTTCGTCGACTACCCGGGCCGCACCCAGCTGCAGCCGGCCGAGGTCGCCGCGGACAAGGGCACCATCCCGAACATCCGGTTGCTCGACCCGAACGTGCTGGCCCCGACGTTCACCCAGCTGACCCAGCAGTACAACTTCTACGGGTTCACCGACAAGCTGGACGTCGACCGGTACCGGGACGCCAACGGCCAACTGCGCGACTACCTGGTCGCGCTGCGCGAGATCAACACCGACGGCCTGGCCGTGAACCAGCAGAACTGGATCAACCGGCACACCGTCTACACGCACGGCAACGGCTTCGTCGCCGCGCCAGCTGACCGGGTCGACTCCACCTTCAAGGAAGGCGCCACCCAGGGCGGCTACCCGGTGTTCCAGATCAGCGACGTGGCCAACAACGGCCAGGGCGCGATCCCGGTCGAGCAGCCGCGCGTGTACTACGGCGAGCTGGTGGGCCGCAACGACTACGCGATCGTCGGTGGCAACCCGGGCGAGGCGCCCCGCGAGTACGACACCGACCAGCAGCAGTACACCTACACCGGCACGGGCGGTGTCCCGGTCGGCAACCTGTTCCAGCGCCTGGTGTTCGCCGCCTACTACGGCGAGCGGAACTTCCTGTTCAGCGGCGCGATCGGCGATGACTCCAAGATCATCTACGAGCGGAACCCGCGGGAGCGGGTGCAGAAGGTCGCGCCGTGGCTCAAGCTCGACGGCGACCCGTACCCGGCCGTGATCGGCGGCAAGATCAAGTGGATCGTCGACGGCTACACCACGCTGAACAACTACCCGTACGCGGAGCTGACCGAGCTCGGCGAGGCCACCAACGACACCCTCACCGGCGTCGAGCGGCAGCCCAACCAGCAGATCAACTACATCCGCAACTCGGTGAAGGCGACCGTCGACGCCTACGACGGCTCCGTGGACCTCTACTCGGTCGACGAGAAGGACCCGGTGCTCAAGGCGTGGGAAGGCGTCTTCCCCGGCGTGGTCAAGCCGGCCAGCGAGATCACCCCTGAGCTGCGGGACCACTTCCGGTACCCGGAGGACATCTTCAAGGTGCAGCGCTCGCTGCTCACCCAGTACCACGTCGACAACCCGGGCGACTTCTTCTCGAACCAGACCTTCTGGCAGGTGCCGTCCGACCCGACCGGCCGCGGCAGCTCCGCCAACGCCGAGGGGCAGCAGCCCCCGTACTACGTGCTCGCCCAGGTCGGTGAGCAGGGCCAGCCGCAGTTCCAGCTGACCAGCGCCCTCACCGCGCTGCGCCGCGAGAACCTGGCGGCGTGGGTGTCGGCGTCCTCCGAACCGGACAACTACGGCAAGCTCACGGTGCTGCGGCTGCCGACCAACAACTCGACACCGGGCCCGAACCAGGTCCAGAACCAGATGGAGTCGACCCCAGCGGTCACCGAGAACCGGACGCTGTTCAACAACCCGAACGTGACCGCGATCTTCGGCAACCTGCTGACCCTCCCGGTCGCCGGCGGCCTGCTGTACGTCGAACCGATCTACATCCAGCGCAACGAGCAGAACTCCTATCCGCAGCTGGCCCGAGTGCTGGTGTCCTTCGGCGGCAAGGTCGGCTTCTCCGAGACCCTGGCCGGGGCGCTGGAGCAGGTGTTCGGCTCGGGCGCCGGGCAGGCCACCAACCCGGGCCAGAACGGCCAGCAGCCGCCGCCGGCCCAGAACCAGCAGCCCCCGCAGCAGACCCCCGGCAGCCCCCAGCTGTCCCAGGCGGTCACAGACATCCGGGCGGCCCTGGAGCACGTCCGCAAGGCCCAGCAGTCCGGCAACTTCGCCGACCTCGGCTCGGCCTACCAGCAGCTCGACGACGCGATCAAGCGCTTCGAGCAGGCGCAGGGCACCGGCGGCTGACCGGAAACGGCAACCAGGGGCGGGGATCGCGAAGGCGGTCCCCGCCCCGTCGTCTTTCCGGCGTCCGATCGAGTGCAAATGACGTGCGTCACTTCTGTGGCCAGGGGATTTGCACTACGGTTCATCACCCCGTAAAGTTGGTGACACAACGACGCGGGGTGGAGCAGCTCGGTAGCTCGCTGGGCTCATAACCCAGAGGTCGCAGGTTCGAATCCTGTCCCCGCTACCATTTGAATGGTCAAAGCCCCCCGACTGGCGTCGGGGGGCTTTTTCCCGTTTTCCTAATTCCCATACGGGGGCCGAGCCCCCGTAGACCCCCACGGTGCGGTGGTCGCTTCTCGTTGGCTCCTTGCCTTGGGAGCGTTCCCGGCCTGGATTCTGGACCAGCCTTCTGGTTCTGGAGTGGGGCTGGGTGTGGAGACATGGGGTGGGGCGTTGCGTTGGGTGGGGCTCGGTGCTTGGGGGTGTTCGGTGGTTGTTGGCCCTCTGTCGTCCCGCTGCTTGGATTTTTGGGTTTTGGCTGGTGGGGTGGGGGTTTTTGGGTTTGGGGACCCCCCTTGTTCGGGGTGTTTTCGGGGTGTGTAAAGTACTCCGTACAACAGAAAAACGCACACGGCGCGGGGTGGAGCAGCTCGGTAGCTCGCTGGGCTCATAACCCAGAGGTCGCAGGTTCGAATCCTGTCCCCGCTACTATTCGAACGAAAAGCCCCCGACTTCGGTCGGGGGCTTTTCGTTTCGTCAGGTCGTTCTCCTATGAGAGGCCTTTGGCCCATTGGCGGGCGCACGCCGGGGAGCAGACCCGGCCATCTCCTCGGACTGTGTTCGTCGGGCGCATCGCTCGGCCGCAGACGATGCAGGCGTCGGCTTCGCCGTCTCTCTGCATGGGCACCAGTGCCTTGGCTCGCTTCGCTTGCTCGGTGACCTTGTTGGTCACCCTGGTCTTGCTCTCGTTGACCTTGGTACGCAACCAACTGCGATGCACGCTCCGCACCTCCTGAACCGGCCCCTCATCGGCCGCCGACTGGTCGGCCAAGTGCAGGGTGCGTGTCACCCGTCGTAGTTGGGCAGCTCCAGGGCGTGATAGCACCTCATTGCGCCAGGAAGACCCCCCATCCAGGCGAACCCCGGGAATGCTCGTAGCAATGAGTGCAGACACTCGGCAGCCCGCGTGTGCGCCCCGTATCCGAGGCCGCCGCCTCGCCAGTCGTCCGGAGCGCGCGCCAATGGCGCAACCGTTCGTCCACTTGGACCAGTCCACTGCAACCACTGTGGACAGAACTGGGGACCACTGTGGACAGCGAAGCGGTGGCATGGCACCGTGGCAGATGTGACCGAGCTGAATGCGACATCCGCTGCCCTGTTGGGACTACTGCACGAAGGTCCGAAGACCGGTGGCCAGCTGGTTGCGGCCGCCACCGAGCGCTTCGGAGGGTTCTTCAGCGTGACCCGCAGCCAGGTTTACCGCGAGCTGCCCGCGCTGACCGACGCCGGCCTGCTGCGCCTCGGCAAGCAGGGTCCGCGCTCCAGCCAGCAGTACGCGATCACGGCCGCCGGCAAGCGCGCCTTCAAGTCGTGGCTGAACACCGAGCCGGGGCCGGACAACGTCCGCAGCCCGCTGATCCTCCGCCTGGTCTACTCGGGTTCCCTGACCCCGAAGCAGCGCTCCGGGCTGGTCGAGGCGGCCCGTGCCCAGTACGCGGTGAAGATGGACGAGGCGAAGAACGCCGCCAAGGCCGCGACCGACCCGTACGAGAAGGCCGCCGCGGACTTCACCGTGTCCTACAACCGGGCGATCATCAAGCTGCTGGACTCGATCCCGGACTGAACCACCCCGGACAGAACAGTCGTGAGCGGTGGCGGTCGCCACAACGGCCAAAACCGCTCATGACCGGAAACGGGCCGTCCTCGTGGGCGGCCCGTGCCCGGTGAAGTACGCTGAGCACTGTGAATCCCGACGTCGCTGCCTCGCTCAAGGAACTGTCCAACACCCTCGAAGGCATCGAGAGCGTGATGGATTTGGACGCCCTGCGCGCCAATATCGCCGAGCTCGAGGCCGAGGCCGCCAAGCCGGATCTGTGGGACGACGTCGAGCACGCGCAGCGGGTCAGCAGCCAGCTGGTGCACCGGCAGGCCGAACTGCGCAAGATCACCGAGCTGCGGCAGCGCGTCGAAGACCTCGAAGTGCTCTACGAGCTCAGCGAGGACGAAGGCGACCCGGCCGGGCTGTCCGAGGCCGACGACGAGCGGGACCGCCTCCGGAAGGACCTCGAAGCCCTCGAGGTGCGCACCCTGCTCTCCGGCGAGTACGACCCGCGCGAGGCGATGGTGACCATCCGCGCCGAGGCCGGCGGCGTCGACGCGGCCGACTTCGCCGAGATGCTGATGCGCATGTACCTGCGCTGGGCTGAGCGGCACTCCTACCCGGCCGAGGTCTACGACACGTCCTACGCCGAAGAGGCGGGCCTGAAGTCGGCGACGTTCCGGGTCAACGCCCCCTACGCCTACGGCACGCTCTCCGTCGAGCAGGGCACGCACCGGCTGGTGCGCATCTCGCCGTTCGACAACCAGGGGCGGCGGCAGACCTCCTTCGCCGGCGTCGAGGTGCTGCCGGTCGTGGAGGAGACCGACCACGTCGACATCCCGGAGAAGGACATCCGCGTCGACGTCTTCCGCTCCTCCGGGCCCGGCGGGCAGAGCGTGAACACCACAGACTCCGCCGTGCGCATCACGCACATCCCGACCGGCATCGTGGTGTCCTGCCAGAACGAGAAGTCGCAGCTGCAGAACAAGGCCGCCGCGATGCGCGTGCTCCAGTCCAAGCTGCTGGCCCGCAAGAAGGAAGAGGAGCGCGCCGAGCTGGACGCCCTCAAGGACAGCGGGTCGAGCTGGGGCAACCAGATGCGGTCCTACGTGCTGCACCCGTACCAGATGGTCAAGGACCTGCGCACCGAGCACGAGGTCGGCAACCCCGACGCGGTGCTCGACGGCGACATCGACGGGTTCCTGGAGGCCGGCATCCGCTGGCGCCGCCAGCAGCAGAGCGTGGCCTGACCTGCACTGCGCGCCAAGGCCCTGACCGGCGACGAAGTCGCAGGTGATCGACGGTTCCGCCGCCGGTCCGGGTGAGTGATGTCCCCCTAACGGTCGCAGGTAAACTCACGCCCCGTGATCCGCCTTGAGCACGTGTCCAAGACGTACAAGACGTCGACCAGGCCCGCTCTCGACGATGTCTCGGTGGGCATCGAAAAGGGCGAGTTCGTGTTCCTCATCGGGCCCTCCGGGTCCGGCAAGTCGACGTTCATGCGACTGCTGCTGCGCGAGGACGTGCCCACCCGCGGTCAGGTCTTCGTCGCCGACTGGAACGTCGCCAAGCTGCCGCGGCGCCGCGTCCCGCGGCTGCGCCAGCGCATCGGCTGCGTGTTCCAGGACTTCCGGCTGCTGAACAACAAGACCGTCGCGGAGAACGTCGCCTTCGCGCTGGAAGTGATCGGCAAGCCCCGCAACGACATCCGCCGCGTGGTGCCGCAGGTGCTGCAGCTGGTGGGGCTCGAGGGCAAGGCCGACCGGATGCCCCACGAACTCTCCGGTGGTGAGCAGCAGCGCGTGGCGATCGCGCGGGCGTTCGTCAACCGGCCGCTGGTGCTGCTCTGCGACGAGCCAACCGGGAACCTCGACCCCGATACCAGCCAGGACATCATGCTGCTGCTGGAGCGGATCAACCGCACCGGCACCACGGTCGTCATGGCCACCCACGACCACTCCATCGTCGACTCGATGCGGCGCCGCGTCGTCGAGCTCAGCCTCGGCCGGGTCATCCGCGACGATGCCCGCGGCGTTTACGGCGTCGGCCGCTAGCTCCCCCCGAGAGCACCTGAGGACAACACCCCCGACCGGCAGGAAAGCTGACACAAGATGCGCGCGAGCTTCGTATTCAGCGAGGTCGTCAACGGCCTTCGGCGCAACGTGACGATGACCATCGCGATGATCCTGACGACCGCCATCTCGGTCGGCCTGCTCGGCGGTGGTCTCCTCGTGGTCCGGATGATCGACAAGATGCAGGAGACCTACCAGGACCGCGTCGAGGTCGTGGTGTTCATGACCGATGACGTCAGCGCCAACGACAAGGACTGCACCCAGCAGCCGTGCGCGAACATCATGGCCGACCTCAAGCGCGTCCCGGGCGTCGAGTCGGTGAAGTACGAGGACCGGCAGAAGGCGTTCGAGAACTTCAACAAGGTCTTCGAGTCGCAGCCCGAACTGCGCGACGTGGCCCGCGCCGAGGCGATGCCCGCCTCGCTGCGCGTCAAGCTGTCCGACCAGGAGCGCTTCCCGGCGCTGCAGCAGCAGTTCAGCGGGCGGCCCGGCGTGGACAGCGTCGTCGACCAGGCCGAGTACCTGAACCGGCTGTTCGACGTGCTCAACGGGATCCGC
Organism: Saccharopolyspora sp. NPDC050642; assembly: GCF_040654735.1. NCBI lineage: Bacteria > Bacillati > Actinomycetota > Actinomycetes > Pseudonocardiales > Pseudonocardiaceae > Saccharopolyspora > Saccharopolyspora sp. NPDC050642. The sequence continues at coordinate 45,879 of NZ_JBFAIN010000026.1, forward strand.
AACGCGACGTTCTCGATCGCGCTGGTGCAGGCGCTCGCCGCATTGCTGCTGATCTCCAACACCATCCAGCTGTCGGCGTTCACCCGGCGCACCGAGACCGGCATCATGCGCCTCGTCGGCGCCACCCGCTGGTACACGCAGCTGCCGTTCCTCCTGGAGGCCGTGGTCTCCGGCCTCATCGGCGCGTTCCTGGCGATCATCGGCCTGCTGATCTCCAAGGCCGCCTTCATCGACCGGGTCATGTCGCCGGTGTTCGGCACGGGCATCATCCCCAACGTCGAGTGGGGCGACATCGCGCTGATCTCGCCGATCCTGCTCCTCGTCGCGGCGGCCGTCTCGGCCATCACCGGCTACGTAACGCTCCGCCTGTACGTCCGGCTGTAGCGGGATTACCGGTGCCGCGGCCTGCGTTGCAGGCTGCGGCACCGAAAGTCACGTGACACGAAAGCTAGAGTTGTTCGTATGGTGAAGGAACGCGGCCGCAAGGTCATCGCGCAGAACCGCAAGGCGCGGCACGACTGGGCGGTGCTGGACACCTACGAAACCGGCATCGTGCTGACCGGTACCGAGGTCAAGAGCCTGCGGCAGGGCAAGGCGCAGCTCGTCGACGGCTTCGCCACCGTCGACGACGGCGAGGTCTGGCTGCGCAACGTGCACATCCCGGAGTACACCGAGGGCACGTGGACCAACCACGAGCCGCGCCGGTCCCGCAAGCTGCTGCTGCACAAGCACGAGATCCTCCGGCTGATCGGCAAGATCAAGGAGAGCGGGCTGAGCCTGATCCCGATGACGCTGTACTTCAGCGACGGGAAGGCGAAGGTCGAACTCGCCCTCGCGCGAGGCAAGAAGGCCCACGACAAGCGGCAGGACCTGGCCAAGCGCGACGCGGACCGCGAGATGCAGAAGGCGATCGGGCGAGCTCGCAAGGGCATGCGGTAGTGCCGCCGCGCAGCGACGCGGATGTGCCCGCCTGGGTGGCCGAGCTGGGGCTGCCCGGGCTGGTCGACATCCACACGCACTTCCTGCCGGAACGGGTCCTGAGCAAGGTCTGGGCCTACTTCGACGCGGCGCGCACGAACTACGGCTTCGAGTGGCCGATCCACTACCGGTACGCCGAGGAGGCCCGGATCCAGGCGCTCCGCGATCTCGGGGTGACGACTTTCGCGCCGCTGGTCTACGCGCACCGGCCCGACATGGCGGCCTGGCTGACCGACTGGGCGATCGACTTCGCCGGGCGCACGCCCGATGCGGTGCCGACGGCGACGATCTTCCCGGAACCCGACGTCGCGGACTACCTGGCCAAAGCGCTCGACGCGGGGGCGCGGTGCGTGAAGGTGCACGTCCAGGTCGGCGCCTTCGACCCGCGCGACGAGTTGCTCGATCCGGCGTGGGGACTGCTCGCCGAGGCAGGCGTGCCGGCCGTGGTGCACTGCGGCGACGGCCCGCGGAAGGGCGAGCACACCGGGCTCGACGTGTTCGAAGGCGTGCTTCGGCGCCACCCGCGGCTGCTCGCGGTGCTGGCGCACGCGGGCATGCCCGACTACGGGGTGGCGCTGGACCTCGTGGACCGCTATCCGGGCGTGCACCTCGACACCACGATGATCGGCGTCGCCTTCACCGAACGGATCGCGCCGTTGCCCGCGGACTGGCCGGCCAGGCTGGCCGCCCACCCCGACCGGATCGTGCTGGGCACCGACTTCCCGAACATCCCGTACCCGTACGCCGAACAGCTCGCGGCCATCGCGAGCTGGGCCGAAGCCGACGATCGCCTCGGCGCGGACTTCCTGCGCGCCGTGCTGCACGGCACGTCGTCCCGGCTGCTCGGGCTCGGGACTTGATCGTTTAAGGGATATGGGAATGATCGCCGGGACGCGAGGCGTTATGCTGGTGTACACCGGTTCGAAAGCCGAGCCGGCTGCAAGGGGGTGAACGGTTTCGACTCCGTACGTTGATCCAAGGGAAGCGTGCCGGTGTAGGCGGGAGGCCACCGTGAGCGTCGCCGCAATCGAATAAGCGCCGACAAGAGTCAGCGCGAGTTCGCCCTCGCCGCCTGAGCGAGGAGCGACTCTGTCGGACCGGGATTGCCTCCGACCCGGGATCCGGCATCAGCTAGGAGGCTCTAACCGCCAGGTCCGGTCGCGGGACCTGGTGGGACATCGAACAGCGACTGGGCTTGTCACACCGGCTAGTTCGCGGGACCGGTGAAGCCGAGCAGAGACACAGCGGACTGCGCACGGAGAAGTCTTGGTGAGGCGACGGAGGACCCGGGTTCGATTCCCGGCACCTCCACGCGATGGAAGCGCCCTGCTCGCGCAGGGCGCTTCGCTTTTTCGCGTTCCGCATCATTTTGGGGGGCCGAGCCCCCCAAACCCCCCACGGTGCGAGGGGCGCCCTTCGAGGGCTCCTTGCGGGCGGAGCGTTCCCGGCCTGGTCATCGACCAGCGCCTTGTTTTGGCTGTTCAAGGGGTCGCGCCTGCGGCTCTCCGTTGTTCTCTGTCTGGTCGGGGGTCAGTGCCCTGTTTTGGCTGTTCAAGGGGTCGCGCCTGCGGCTCTCCGTTGTTCTCTGTCTGGTCGGGGGTCAGTGCCCTGTTTTGGCTGTTCAAGGGGTCGCGC
>NZ_JBFAIN010000026.1:48589-112776 GCF_040654735.1 Saccharopolyspora sp. NPDC050642
GCCTGCGGCTCTCCGTTGTTCTCTGTCTGGTCGGGGGTCAGCGCCTTGTTTTGGCTGTTCAAGGGGTCGCGCCTGCGGCTCTCCGTTGTTCTCTGTCTGGTCGGGGGTCAGTGTCTTGTCTTGGCTGTTTGGTGGGGTCGCGCCTGCGGCTCTCCGTTGTGGGGTGGTCTTCGTTGGTTCCTTGGGTTTGGGGACTGGCTTCGTTCTTTGTCCTGGCCCCTGGGCTTGGGTTGGTCACGGGGTGGGGCTCTTTTGGCGCCAGAGGATCGTGGTTAGGCCGCCGCCCGCGTCGAGCGCCGACCCAGGGCGAACTCCCGCTTCGACTTCGCGCTCGACGCCATGCTGGCCGGGTTCGAGGCCGTTCGGACCGCGTAGTTCGGGACATCCGGTGTGTCCGGAGCCGGTCATGGGAACGGCTCCGCTCGTCTACTGGGGGCGGTGGTCGTCGTTCGCCAGTTCTGGGGTGCCGAAGCGGGCTGTGCAGTGCCAGACGCGCTTCAGGGCTTGTTCGTCGTAGCTTCCCGTTCGGGACGCATCTCCGATGACCTTCGGGGTCAGTCCCTCCTGGCCCATCAGTGACAGGCCGAGCTCCACGTACTGGCGTCCTCGGTACTCCGGATTGCGGCGCAACTCCGCTGCCCGCAGGCGGAATCCGGGGTGGAATTCGAGTCGGCACCCCAGCCGGTTCGCCGCGCGCTCGACGTTCGTGCCGCGATAGCAGGGATCGAGGACCAGGGCTTCGACGTCTTCGGCCAGGGTCACCGGGCCGTGGATCTGGGCCTCGACGTAGTCATCCAGCGCGTCCTTGGCGTCGCCGGTCGCCATGGCGATCAACGACGACGCCTTGGCCGCCACCCCGAAGTCGGTCGGTTCGAAAACGCTGTCCGGGTAGCAGAACGTCACCCGCTCCATGGTCTCCGGCCGCAGTCGAAGGTGTGCGGAGCCGAAGCGGGGGGAGCCGCCCACCAGCCGGCGGCGGTAGTTCAACGATCCGTACTTGGGTCGTTCCTGCGGAGGCGAGTGGTCGTACGCGCCTGCGAAGATGCGGCTCTCCCACTCCCACCGATCGCCGCCCGGATGCGCCGTCAACCCGCCGTTGCTGGTGCCTGTCTCGAACTGGCTCCGGTAGATGCCATCCCGTGCCATCGCTTCCAGGATCGGCACCCCGGCCAGCAGTCGATCCGGGTGGAAGTGCAGTGTCACCCGCAGCGACGGGTCGACGGCGTCACCGCCGCTGCGCGAGGCCACCCGCTCGATCGCACGCTGCTGGGCGCGGGACAGCCGCGGTGACCGGTTCATGGTGGTCAGTTTCTCGTGAGGGGCTCCGCTGCCGCCAGGGTGTTCGGCTCAGTTCGAGGTGCTCATCGCCGAGATGGATCGCAGCGCCGATATGGCCGCCGTCAGGCGACCTCGCCGCCGACTCCCGAGCGTCCCTGGGGGACGCCGACCAGGTGGACGGTCACGTCTTCCTGGATCTGGTCGCCGAAGACCTCCGTCGCCGCCTTGGTCATCGACGTGATCAGTACCGCCGGGTCGAGGCGGGTCAGGCCCGCTTCGCGCATGTTCAGGGTGACCTGCACCGCCTCCCGCGTCGCCGGCGCTCCGCCGGAACCCCAGCGGTGGCGGGGGATTCCGAACAGTTCCACGACCACCAGCGGCCGGAAGTTCTCCCCGTAGACCTCGGTCGCCGCATTGGTCAGGGCTTCGATGAGCTTGCGCTCGGTGCTCTCGTCGAGCATCTCTTCGTGCAGTTTCACGGTGAAGTGCGGCATGGTCGGTCTCTTCGGTCGTCGTAGCATCGATGGAGGAGAAGGTTTGCTTTGAAAGCAAAGCTTCTTTGTAAGCAAAGATATTGGTTGGACGTGGTTGATGTCAACGAAGGACCGTGATCCGGGCGTCGACGATGCGATCCGGGCGCTGCTGCTGCTCATGCCGCGGCTGGTCGGGCGCGCCAAGAGGCTGCGGATCCCCGACGAGCTCCAGTCGCTCGCGCTTGCGCCGCGGCACCTCTCGCTGCTGTCCTACCTGCTCTTCGACGGGCCGATGACGGTGAACGAGCTGGCCACCAGGCTGGAAGTGGCACCGACGACGGTGAGCCTGATGGTCGGCGAGCTGAGCCGCAAAGGCGTCCTGGAGCGGCGGGAGGACGAGGCGGACCGGCGACGCCGGATCGTCAGCATCACCGACGAGATGCTGCCGGCGATCGACGGCTGGCTGGCCCGCGGCGCCGACGCGTGGCGCAACGCGCTCGCGCCGCTGACGCCCGAGCAGCGGCGGATGTTCATCGACACCCTGCACGCCTACGAACTCGGCGTCGCGGACGAGTCCTGACCCCCGCCTGGTCGAGGGTCTGTCCAGGCGGAAGCCATTGGCGGGGAGGAAGATCTGCCGGAAGGCTGACGACCGGCCGCGGCTCGGGCGACCAGGCTGAGCGGCATGAAGACGAAGATCGCGAGTTTGCTCGGTGCTGTCGCCGTGCTCGGCGGGGTGGTGGTGGGTTCGGCGTCGGCGCAGCCGCCACGTGCGAGCGGGGATTCCGTCGCCTGGCGGGACTGCTTCGACGGTCTGCGGTGCGGCGAGATCGCTGTTCCCGCGGATTGGTCGCAGCCCGGGGGAGCGCAGATCGAGATCGGGTTGGGGAAGCTTCCCGCCCGCGATCAGGCGACCAAGCTCGGCACGCTGGTGGTCAACCCCGGCGGGCCGACCCCGGTGCTCTTCGCCTTGCCTGCCGTGCAACGCCAGCTCGACGAGTTGACCAACTGGTTCGATGTGGTGCTCTTCGATCCCCGGGGCATGGGGGAGAGCAGCGGTGTGACGTGCCCGGAGCCGATGCCGTTCGCGGCGGAGTTGCCGCCCCCGGACCGCGAGGCTTACGAGGAGTACGCGCTGGCCGATCGCCGCTTCGCCGAGGCCTGCGAACCCGCGATGGGCCCGCTGCGCGACAACCTCAACTCCTGGCAGGTGGCCCACGATCTGGACGCCATCCGCGTGGCGTTGGGCGAGCCCGAGCTCGACTACTTCGGCAACTCCTACGGCACCATGTACGGCCAGGCGTATGCGGAGCTGTTCGGCGGGCACGTCGGGCGGATGTACCTGGACAGCGTGGGCGAGCACATCAGCCGCGAGCTGTACGACTGGGTCGCGCCCAAGGCTGCGACGCTGGAGAACAACCTGCAGCGGTTCGCCGATTGGTGCCAGGCGGAATCCAGCTGCGCGTTGGCGGGCCGGGATGTTCTGTCCACATGGGACAAGCTGCTCGCCGAGGCCGAGCGGGAACCGATCCCCGCTCCCGGGGCCGGCCCGGACGTCGTCGTCGGTGCCGAGCGGATCGTCGCGTCGACCGGGGAGAAGGTGCGTCGGGAGGACGACTGGTCCGCGTTGGCGACCGCCCTGGCCGCTGCGGACTCCGGCGATGCGACCGCGTTCGCTCCGCCATCGGCGCCGCCTCCGCAACCGGACGTGCCCGGAGCGGCGTTGATGGGGATCACGACGTGCGCGGATCTCGCCTACCGCACCGGCTACGACGAGATGAAGCTCGCCGAGGCCAGGCTTCGCGCCGAGGTGGCACCGCGGTTGGGCTGGGGCATGCTCTGGACAACTGTCGGCAGGTGCGCCGGGCTGCCGCGCACCGGGAGCTTCCCGCCGCACCCGCTTCAGCCGGCACCGGGCTTGCCACCGGTCCTGATCGCCAACGGCAGCAACGATGGTGGCGCCCCGCCAGAACACGGCCGGCTCGTGGCATCGCAGCTGCCTGGTGCCCGGTACCTCCCTGCGGAAGGGAACCACGCGCTCTACCTGAGCGGGAACCGGTGCGTACGGGACCACGTGCACCGCTACCTGACCGCTGGTGAGCTGCCGCCTCCAGACGCGCACTGCCCGGCCGCTTGATCGGCTACAAACGTCCGATGAGCGTGCGCATGTCGGGGGCGGGGCTGCCGGCCTCGCCCCCAGGGCGTTTGTGGCGTCGCCTCGGCCCGACGACGCGGGACACCGTGCTGGCCGGCGTAGCTGCCGTGGTCGTGGCCGCTGCGGCGATGTGGCAGGGCACGGCCCCGGTGTTCGCGGTTGCTGGTTTCAGCCTCGCTGCGGCGGCACCGCTGGCATTGCGCCGCAGGCTGCCGCTGTCCGTCGCCGTCGTCGCAGCTGTAGTCGTGCTGGCCGGATCGTCGTTGCCGGGTTGGTCCGGGAAGCCCGTGGCGATGATCGCGTTCTGCTCGGCCGCCTACAACCGTCCGCAGCGCGTTGCGCCGGTGTTCGCGGCGTCCGTGGGCTGGCTGTTGATGTACGCGTCGGTGCTGCCCGCCGGGCGGTTCGGCACTGAGCTGTTCGCCGAGGCAGTGATCACCGGGATCGCTCCGGTGGCGGCCGGCTACGCGATGCGGTTGCACGGGGAACGCGCCGAGCAGGCGGCCCGGCTGCATCGAGCGGAAGCGAGCCGGGCGTTGGCCGAGGAGCGCGGCCGGATCGCCCGCGAGGTGCACGACGCGGTGGGGCACCACCTGACGGCCATCCGGATGCAGGTCGGTTCCGCGGTCTACGCACTGCGCGACCTCCCGCCCGCTGCGGGGACCGCTTTCGACACGGTCGATTCCCTCGCCGCAGCGGCTTTGGGGGAGGTTCGCGAGCTGTTGGAGACGCTGCATGACGACAACAACCCCGGTGGCTCCGCCCTGGACGACGTCGAGGCGTTGGCCGATCGGTTGTCCACATCGGAGTGCCCGATCACCGTCGTCCGGCACGGCAAGGTCACCGCGCTGCCGCCGCTGGTCGAGCACGGTGGCTACCGGCTTGCCCAGGAAGCGCTGACCAACGCCGTCCGGCATGCCCGCGCCGACGGGATCAGGGTGGAGATCGGGTACGCGGCCGAGAAGGTCACGATCGCGGTCGAGGACGATGGCCCGTCGCGCGACCTCGCAGCCGAGGGACACGGCATTCGCGGCATGCGGGAACGCGCGCACCTGCTCGGTGGCAGCCTGCTGATCACGCTCCGGAAGCCGCACGGTTGGCTGGTTCGGGCGACCCTGCCGACGGAGAGGGCGACGCGGTGACGATTCGGGTGCTGATCGCCGATGACCAGGCGGCGGTGCGGTCCGCGCTGCGGCTCGTCCTCGACACAACGCCGGGTGTGCGGGTGGTCGCCGAGGCCGCCGATGGCGCCGAGGCGATCCGGCAGGCGCGATCCCGCCGACCTGACGTCGCCGTTGTCGACATCCGGATGCCCAGGCTGGACGGGATCGCCGTCACCCGGACGCTCACCGCGCCGGATGCCGCGCACGTTCCGGCGGTCATCGCGCTGACGACCTTCGACCTGGACGAGTACCTCTTCGAGGCGTTGCGGGTCGGCGCCACCGGATTCCTGCTCAAGGACAACAACCCGCAGCTACTCGTCGACGCCGTGCGCGCTGCCGCCCGCGGCCAGGGCCTGATCGATCCGCAGGTCACCGGGCGGCTGGTGCGCCGCTTCGCGCGGCTTTCACCGCAGCCCGCCGGCTCGGATCTCGCCCGGCTGACCGCACGGGAACGCGAAGTCCTGCTGCAGGTCGCGCGCGGGTTGAGCAACGGCGAGATCGCCCGAGCGTTGTGGATCGAGGAGGGCACGGTCAAAACGCACGTCGCGCGGATCCTCGCCAAGCTCGGTCTGCGGACCCGGGTGCACGCGGTCATCTACGCGCATGAGCACGGGTTGACGCTGTCGGTCGACCCGTGAGTCTTTCGGGTCGGCATCGAGCTTGTTCCAAACTCGAGTCATCGGGCGTCGGTGGGCGTTGGCTGGTGTGGGGTGAACGGCCTGTTCGTCTCGGTAGGTGGGGTGAATGGTCCGTTCGCTGCATTCATCGGGCGTCGGCGGGTATCGGCTGGTGTGGAGTGAACGGTCCGTTCGTGCCGATAGGTGAGGTGGACAGGCCGTTCGCTTCACCGGCCTCGAAGCCATCAGCCGACCTGGCACGACCCCGCGGCACCGCATCCCAAACAGCGTCTCTAGCAGCCCAAAGGACACCGCTACGTCGGGAGGGCCGCCCAGGGGTCCACCGGGACGACCCTGGTGCTCCGGCCCTCGTCGTCGAGGATCCGGCCGTGGACCTTGGTCGTGCGCAGGACCAGCTTCCGGTCCACCACCTTGGCGTCGGGGTGCTCGTGGGCGATCCGGATCAGCAGGTCGTCCAGGTGGTTCAGCGAGCGCAGGCCCACGATCAGGCCCAGGTTCGCCGGGCTCGCGACCGCCGCGCAGTGCCGGGTTTCCGGCCAGCCGCCGAGGGATTTGCCGATCCGCTGCACTTCCGTGTCCGGAACCGCCAGCCACAGCAGCGCCATCGCGTGCCAGCCCGCCAGCGGCCGGGCCACGTCGCAGCGGAACGCGATGTCGCCGTGGCGGCGGAGCCGGTCGAGGCGGCGCTTCACCGCCTGCGGCGAGGTGTTCAGCTCTGCCGCCAGGCTCGCGTAGCTGCGCCTGCCGTCGTGGCCGAGCGCCAGGAACAGGGCCCGGTCGGCGGCGCCGAACGGCCGGATCTCGCGCGGCCTCGGCCCGACCGCTTCGCGGACCTGCTCGGCCTGGCTCCGGTTCATCACGCCGAGCCGCCAGATGATGCCGCCGAAGGTGCTGCCGAAGACGTGGCTGCGGATCTTGGTGACCTCCGCCGGCACCGGCAGGGTCCGCAGCAGCACGTTGGAGATCGCGCCCAGCGTCGGCGCCATGACGAGTGCGAAGACCTGGTACTCGCCGGTGGTCACGCCGACGGTGATCGCGTGCGGCAGTTCGGCGAGCTGCTCGGCGACCCGCAGCTCGGTGCCGGGCGCGCAGGCGAACTCGATGGTCGCGCCCTTCGCCGAGCTGTTGCCCAGCGCCACGGTGATCCAGGCGGCGCCGGCGTCGGTGAGCCGCTGCCAGCGGCGCGCCAGCGTGATCGGCGCCAGCTCCAGCACCTCCGCCAGCGCGGTCCAGCTCGCTCGCGGGTTGATCTGCAGGGCGTCCACCAGCGCGAGATCCACTTCGTCCAGCACCGGGCGACCTCCTCGCGTGTGACGGCCGGATGACGGCTGCGTCGTTTTCCGACATTCAAACCGCACCTCGCGGAGATATCCATCGTTCTGCGGTTGTTGTGACGAGGTTTCCCCACGCTGCATCGCATGGTGAGCGGCGAGCAGCGGTTCGAACTGGTCCTGGCGGGTGCGCGGGTGATCGACCCGGAGACCGGCCTGGACGAGGTGCGCGACGTCGGCATCAGCGGCGGCCGGATCGCGGCCGTCTCGGCGTCCCGGCTGACCGGCGAAGCGGTCGTCGACGTCTCCGACCGCGTGCTCGCGCCGGGCTTCATCGACATGCACAGCCACGCGCAGACGGTGACCGGGCTGCGGTTGCAGGCCCTCGACGGCGTGACCACGGCGCTGGAGCTGGAAGCCGGTGCGCTGCCGGTCCGGACCGCCTACGCCGAGGCGACCGCCGAAGGGCGGCCGATCAACTTCGGCTACTCCGCGGGCTGGGCGCTGGCCCGGATGCGACTGCTCGACGACGCTGCGCTGGGCACGTCGTTCGGCATGTTCTCGAAGCACCAGGGCGCGCCGAACTGGCGTCGGCCCGCCGGTGCCCGCGATGTGGCGCGGGTGCTGGACCTGCTGGAGGAGCAGATCCACGACGGCGCCCTCGGCATCGGGGTGCTCGTCGGTTACGCGCCCGACTCGGGCCGCGACGAGTACTTCGCGGTGGCTTCGCTGGCCGCGCGGCTCGGCGTGCCGACGTTCACCCACACCCGGTTCATCTCCACCGAGGAGCCCGGGACCTCGCTGGAAGGGGCGCTGGAGGTGATCGCGGCGGCGGCCGGGACCGGCGCGCACATGCACATGTGCCACATCAACAGCACGTCGAACCGGATGATCGACGACATCGCGGGCGCGGTGGACCGCGCCAGGCGGTACGGCCTGCAGGTCACCACCGAGGCATATCCGTACGGCTCGGCGTCGACGGTGATCGGTGCGGCGTTCCTGGCGCCCGAGCTGCTGCACCGGCTCGGGATGGTGCCCAAGAACATCCTCTGCCTGGCCACGGGGGAGCGCGTCGCGGACGCCGCGCGGCTGGCGGAGCTGCGGGAATCCGATCCCGGCGCGCTGATCCTCTTCGACTGGCTCGACGAAACCGATCCGGCGGACCTGGCGACGCTGCAGCGCTCGTTGCTGTTCGCCGACACCGCGATCGCTTCGGACGCGGTGCCGCTGGCGGGGCAGGCCGGTGACACCTGGCCGGTCGCCGACGACGTCCTCACGCATCCGCGCAGCGTCGGCTGCTACGCGCGGACCTTCGGCTGGCTGGTCCGCGAGCTCGGCGTGCTGTCGCTGGTCGAAGCCGTCCGGCGCTGCACCCTGCTGCCGGCGCAGATCCTCGAAAGCGCGGCGCCCTCGATGAGGCGCAAGGGCCGGATCCAGGTCGGCGCCGACGCCGACATCGTGGTGTTCGACCCCGGCGCGATCGCCAGCGGCGCCACCGCAACCCAGGTCCGGCCCTCCACCGGGATCGACCACGTGCTCGTGGGCGGCACCTTCGTGGTCCGCGACGAGCAGATCCAACTCGACCGCCTGCCCGGCGAACCGGTTTTCGGTCGCCACCGCAACCGCACGGAGCAACCATGACCAACACCGCAGTGGCACCCGACGCCCTGTACCGGCGGGTGAGCTGGCGGATCCTGCCGCTGCTCATCCTCTGCTACACCTTCGCGTACCTGGACCGCGTCAACATCGGGTTCGCCAAGCTGCAGATGCAGGAGGACGTCGGGATCAGCGAGTCGGTCTACGGGCTGGCCGCCGGGATCTTCTTCCTCGGCTACGTGATCTTCGAGGTGCCCAGCAACCTGCTGCTGGCGAAGATCGGCACCCGCAAGACGATCTTCCGCATCATGGTCCTCTGGGGGCTCACCTCGGCGGCGATGATGTTCGTCAGCGACGCGACGTCGTTCTACGTCCTGCGCTTCCTGCTCGGCGTGTTCGAGGCCGGCTTCGCGCCCGGCATCATCTTCTACCTCACCTACTGGTACCCGCCGGCGCGGATGGCGGCGGCGATGGGGCTGCTGATGCTGCCCGGCCCGATCGGCTCGATGCTCGGCGGTCCGGTCTCCTCGTGGCTGATCACCCACTTCGAGGGCGTCGCCGGATTGCACGGCTGGCAGTGGATGTTCCTGCTGGAAGGCCTGCCGTGCGTGGTGCTCGCGGTGATCGTCTGGCTGACGCTGGTCGACACCCCGGACCAGGCGAAGTGGCTCAGCGCCGAGGAGAAGGAACTGCTGCGCCGCGACCTCGCGGTGGACCGGGACAAGGGGACGCACAGCTTCCGGCAGGTGCTGCGCGACCCGCGCGTCTACGCCCTGGCGATCGGCTACTTCTGCCTGATCAGCGGCCTGTACGCGGTGAGCTTCTGGCTGCCGACGATCCTCAAGGAGAACGGGCTCACCGACACCGTCACGATCGGCCTCTACTCGGCGCTGCCGTACGCGTTCGCGATCGTGCTGATGATCGTGCTGGGGCGGCGTTCGGATCGCACCGGCGAGCGCCGGCTGCACAGCTCGATCACCGCGCTGATCAGCGCGATCGCGCTCGCTGTCGCAGCCTTCACGGCCAGCAGCTTCGCCGTCTCGCTGATCGCCATCATCGTCGCCACCGCGTGCATGTGGGCGTCGTACACGGTGTTCTGGGCGATGCCGTCGACCTACCTGAAGGGCACGGCGGCGGCAGGCGGGATCGCGCTGATCAACAGCATCGGCCTGCTCGGCGGGTTCATCAGCCCGACGCTGATCGGCTTCGTCAAGGACGCCACCGGGAGCACGGTGGTGGGCCTGCTCTCGATGGTCGCCCTGCTGCTGATCGGCAGCGTCGCGATCTACGCCAACCGGCTCCCGGCGAGCTGAGGCCGGAGCTGCCGGCGCCGGGCGACCAGGCGGGCGGCCAGGACGACGAGCTGGCACAGCGGGGAGGGGAAGCCGAGGGCCAGGCCGATCGCGATGTCGATCAGCGGCGCGGCCACCGTCGCGGCGAAGACGCGGTTCGAGGCGGTCGGCGGCTTCTCCTTCGCCGCCCAACCGGTGCGGCGCCAGGGCTTGGCGACGGACAGCCAGGCCTGGAAGGCGATCGCCGAGGCCATCAGTGCGGTGCCGACCAGTAGAGCCGGCGGCGGGGTCAGGCCCGCCCGGGCGGCTTCGACCGAGCCTTCCAGCGCGTCGGAGAGGAGGAAGATCCCGGCGTAGAGCTGGACGATGGTGATCGCGAACTTCGCCAGGACCCACCAGTTCCGGAAGAAGCCCCAGGGCGTGGACGCCGCAAGCATGAAGCCGGTGAACGCCGCGGCGTTGGCGAACGGCGCGAGCAGCTGCGTGTCCACGACGTGCGCCATCGAGGTCGCGCCGATCCGGACCGCGGGGTCGTCGCTGGTGGCGCTCGTCGCCAGCAGGGTGAAGAGGACCAGCGCCTGGGCCATCCAGCCAACGGAGGTGATCACGTGCAGCCAGACGACGGCCTGCCGCCACCGCTGCGAGTTTCGCTTCGACACCGCACCAGACTGCGGATCGCCTCACCCGCGGACATCCGGCGGCGCCCCGGGAATCTCCCGGATCCGGCCCCTAGGGCTCGCTACTTGGTGGCCCAGGCGCCGTAGAGGCACGGGCCCACGACGGTCGCGTTGTGCTGTTCGGCGTCCGGGAGCAGGCGTTTCTCCTCGAATTCGCGGTCGTCCACGACGTACTCGAGAGGCTCCGGCATGGCTGCATCCCCGGTGAGCGGCACGGTCGGCTGAGCACTATCCGCTCCGGTCGCCGGGCATCGAGCCTCAGCCCGGAAGATCCTCCGGTCAGTGCTCGGCCCGCAGCGCGGCGAGCAGGCCGATGGCGGCCACCACCGCGACGGCGATCGCGTAGGCGTTGGCGGTCACGCCCAGGCCGACCCACGTCACGGCGATGCCCGCCGCCACCGCCGGGAGGCTGAAGGCCGAGTAGTTGACCGTGTACACCGTCGCGAACAGGGCCGCGCGGCTGTCCGGCGCAGCCAGCCGGGACACGCTGCCGAACGCGCCGAGGAACGCGGCCCCGAAGCCGAATCCGGTGATCACCGTGCTGCCGAAGAACAACGGCGCCGAGGTCGTGGCCAGCGCGGCGAGGGTGCCGGCCAGGCCCACCAGCAGCGTCGGCACGCCGGCGATGATCGCGGTGCGCGGCGCGACGCTGCGGAAGGCGACCGATCCGATCGCGCTCGTGCCCATCAGGCAGCAGACCACGAAGCCGCCCACCAGGTGGTTGGTGATGCCCAGCAGCTCGATGGCCAGGGACGGGCCCAGCGACATGTAGAAGCCGGTCATCGACCAGGTGGTGATCAGGATCGGCACCACGGTGAGGAACCGGCCGCGGGCGTCGGCGGGCACGCCGATCCTGGGCCGCAGCGAAGCCAGCGCACCGGGCCGTCGCGGCGACGTCTCGGGCATCAGCGCGATGCCGACGGCAGCCACCGCGCACGCCGCGAGGAGCAGCACGTAGACCAGCGTGGTCGGGGCGGGCGCGTACTCGACGAGCAGGCCCGAACCGATCGCGCCGGCGCCGAGGCCGATGCCCGGGGTGGCGGTGTTGATCAGCGGGGCCAGCTTCGGGCGGAGGTCGACCAGGCACGCGCTGGTCGCACCGGTCGCCAAACCCGTTGCGAGGCCCTGCAAGATGCGTGCCGCGAGCAGCCAGCCGCTGCTTTCGGCGGTGATGAACGCGAGCATGGCGACGGCCTGCGTGGCGAGCGCGGCGAGCAGCGCCGGGCGGCGACCGATGTGGTCGGACAGGGCGCCGACGGTGACGAGCGCAGCGAGGAGCGCGATCGCGTAGACCGCGAAGACCACCGTGAGCGTGATCGCGGAGAAGTGCCATTCGGCCTGGTAGACGGGGTAGAGCGGGGACGGGGCCGCGGCGGCGCACATGAAGGCGAGCAGCGTGGCGGCGAGGGTCCAGAACGCGGCGTTGCGTGACAGACGCCCGGGCTGGGGCTTGTCGGTCGCCTGGGCCTGCGGGGCCGGTGGGGCAGAGGTCACCAGTTCTCCTAAGCGAAGATCGACGTTCTGGGAGACGTCGCCCGGCGCCGGACAATTCCTGCTGCGGCCCGCGATCCCACCCAGTGGGCGCGAAAATGCCCAAATTTAGGCAAAATCGGACATCTCTGCCGGTCTGGGGCTGCTCGGTGGTTTCCGATTTCGCCTAGAACTGGGAGGAATCCGAGCGCGGCGGCTCAGCTGCCAGGGCAGTGAGGAAGGCCCGGACCGCCGGACGCGTGTCTTCGGCGCGCCAGGCGATGGCGAGCTCCGCCGGGGACAACCCGGCGACCGGCCGCGTGGTGATGCCGGGGCGGGCGTAGAGCTCAGCGTTGCCCTCCGCGAGGAGCACCACGCCCAGTCCCGCCGCGATGGCCTCGAACACCTCGTCCGCCGCCTCCGCGACCGCGCCGATCACCGGCGCGCGGCCCTGCCGGGCATCGGTGGCCAGCCAGAAGTCGCGGAGCCCGGCCGCTTCCGGCGGGAGCGCGATGAACGGTTCGTCGAGCAGGTCGGCGAACGGGATTTCCTCCTTGCCCGCCAGCGCATGGTCGTCCGGCAGGGCGATCACCCGCCGCTCGCTGAACAACGTCCGGGTGCTGATGTCGCGCGGTTGCACCGGCCGCCAGACGAACGCGACGTCGGAGCTGCCGTCCGTGAGTCCCGCGGTCGGGTCCGTCCAGTCCACGAGCCGCAGCACCACGCGGCAGTTCGGCATCTGCTCGCCGAACCGGCGCATCGCCCGGCGCTGCAGGCCGCGGCCGACGGCGGTCTGCATGCCGACGACCAGTTCGCGCTGCTCCGCAGCTTCTCGTGCGGCTTGCTGCGCGCGTTCCCACTCGGCGACCGTCGCGATGGCTCCGGGCAGCAGCGCTTCGCCTTGCGGGGTGAGCACCACGTCGCGCGATCGGCGCTCGAAGAGGTCGAAGCCGAGCTCGCGTTCGAGCACCCGGATCTGCTTCGACAGCGCGGGCTGCGAGACGAAGAGCCGTTGCGCGGCCCGGGTGAAGTGCAGCTCCTCGGCCACCGCGAGGAAGTACCGCAGGTGGCGCAGGTGGACGTCCATAACCATCGGTTATAGCAGCGGGTCTTCGACATCGTGCCGGATCGGCCGGAAGATCGTTGCCATGACTGGAGAACTTCCCGCCCGGTCCCTGGGCGGCCTCGACGTTTCGGCCATCGGATTCGGCGCGATGGTGCTGTCGCCCGGCATGTACGGCGAGATCGACGACGACCGGGCGGTCCGGGCGCTGCGCCACGCGCTCGACGCGGGCACGACGTTCATCGACACCAGCGACGGTTACGGCGCGGACGGGCACAACGAGCGCATCATCGGCGAGGCCGTGCGCGGCCGCCGCGACGACGTCGTGATCGCGACGAAGTTCGGCTTCCGGATCCCGGAGGGCGCGGAGTCGCACCAGTTCCCGGTGAACTACGCCTTCGGCGAGCTGGCGGTGAACGCCGAGCCGAAGCACGTTCGCGGCTACGCCGAGCAGAGCCTGGCCAACCTCGGCACCGACCGGATCGACCTGTACTACCCGCACTTCCCGGACCCGGTCGTGCCGATCGAGGACACCGTGGGCGCGGTCGCCGAGCTGATCCGGGACGGGCTGGTCCGGCACCTCGGTCTGTCCAATGTGGATGCGGATCAGCTGCGCCGGGCGCACGCCGTGCACCCGGTCGCCGCGGTGCAGACCCAGTGGTCGATGTGGCAGCCGATCGACGCGGACCTGCTCGCCGCCGCCCGCGAGCTGGGGGTGGGCGTGGTGGCGTGGAGCCCGTTGGGCGGCGGGTTCCTCACCGGCACGGTCCGGGAGGTCTCCGAGGGCGACTTCCGGCGCAACATCCCGCGCTTCGACGCGGCGCACCTGGCCGCGAACAACGACCGCTACGCGCCGATCCGGTCGCTGGCCGCGGAACTGGGAATCTCGCCCGGCCAGCTCGCGCTTTCCTGGCTGCTGCACCAGGATCCGGCCGTGGTGCCGATCCCCGGATCGCGGACGCCCGCGCACATCACCGAGAACCTCGAAGCGGCCCGGATCGGCCTGCACGCCGACACCCTGGCCCGGGTGGATCGGGCGCTGCGCGAGTTCTCCCCGATGGGCGCCGGAAACCTGCGCTGACGTCGTGAGCGACCACCACCGCTCACGACTGGACGGCTCAGAACGTGCCGCCGCCGGCGTTGATCACCTGGCCCGTGACCCAGCGGCTGTCGTCGGAGGCCAGGAACGCCGCGATGTCGGCGATGTCGCCGGGCTCGGCGATGCGGCCCAGCGGCGTTTCCGCCGCCATCCTCTCGATGACCGACTCGGGCTGGATCGCTGCCAGCGCATCCGTTCGGGTCGCGCCGGGGCACACGCTGTTCACGGTGATCCGGCGCGGCCCCAATTCCTTCGCCAGCACCCGGACCAGCTGGTCGCCGGCGGCCTTGGCGGCGCCGTAGAGGCCGGTGCCGGGCCGGTTCACCGCGGTGACGCCGCTGGAGATCACCACGATCCGGCCGCCGTCGCGCAGCCGGTTCGCCGCCTCCCGCAGGGCGATGAAGGTGGCGCGGGCGTTGGTGCCGAACAGCACGTCGAAGTCGTCGTCGGATGCCTCGGCGATGGGCGAGAAGCGGGCGGTGCCGACGTTGTTCACCAGGACGTCGAGGCCGCCGAAGTGCTGTTCCGCGGCGTCGAAGAGGGCGCGCAGCCGGGCCGGGTCGGTGACGTCGGCCTGCGCCGCCGTCGCCCGCCCGCCGGCGGCTTCGATCTTGGCGACGACCTCGTCGGCGGCCGTCCGGTCGGACCGGTAGTTGACGACCACGCTCATGCCGTCGGCGCCGAGCCGTTCGGCGATGGCCCGGCCGATGCCGCGCGAGCTCCCGGTGACCAGGGCGACTCCGTCCATATTCTCCTCCATCGGTAGAGGTAATCGTTAGTCGAGATCATTAACTAAATTTGTCGAGGTTGTCAACATTCGGGATAACCTGCGCGGATGGACCCGGACTTCTCGCGCGCCCTGATGGCCCTGCATCGCGAATTGCGCGGGCTCTACGCGGCCATCGCTCGCCGCTTCGGGCTGACACCGCAACAGGTGGAGCTGCTGTGCCTGCTCAAGGACCGCACGCCGTCCTTCGGTGAACTCGCGGCCCTGCTCGGCTGCGACAAGACCAACATCACCGGCATGGTCGACCGGCTGGAGCGGCGCAGCCTGCTGACGCGCGTGGCGGATCGCAGCGACCGCCGGATCAGCCGGCTGAGCCTGACCGACGAGGGCAAAGCCCTGGGCGACGAGCTCCGCGAGGCCTTCACCGTGCACGTCGCCGAGCGCTGGGGTGCCCTGCCGTCGTCGGCCGCCGCGGCGATCGTGCGCCTGGCGCAAGCCGATCGCGAGCGCTCCTGAGCGGTAATAGCCGCGCTCACGACGCGACGACGGTGCCGATCCACAGGAAGTCGCGGGCTCTCGTCAGGGCCACCAGTCGTTGCCGGTGCAGCGCCTCGCGCTCTTCCCGGTAGCCGCCGGAGAGCGACCGCTCGTCGGGCAGGAACACGCTGCGGAACTCGGTGCCCTTGGCGCGGTGCACGGTGCCGACGTGGATCGGCCCGGACTCCCTGCCGTCCCAGCGGTCCAGCGGCCGGACCGCGAAACCCGCCTTGCGCAGCACCCGTTCCCAGTGCTCGGCGGCGCCGTTGGTGCGGGTGAGCACGGCCGTGGCGGTGTCGTCGTCGAGCCGCCGGAGCGCGGCCACCAATGCCTCGTCCTGGTCGTCGCCCTGCCACTCGACGACCCGCCCGCCGCGCAGCACCGGCAGCGCCGAGCGCAGCGGGACGGTCGGGCCGCCGTCGAGGTCGTCGAACCGGTTGACCGCGTCGAGCTCCCCGGCCTGCTCGACGATCGCGGTGCGGTTGCGGTAGTTGCGCCGCAGGATCTCTCCGCGCCCCTGCAACGAGATCCCGGCCTCGGACAGCCGCCAGCCGCCGGCGTACACCTGCTGCTGGCCGTCGCCGACGAGCAGCAGCTGGTTCGGCTCGTCGCCGCTGATCGCGTGCACCAGCCGCAGCCCGATCAGGGTCAGGTCCTGGACCTCGTCGACGACCACCGCGGTGTACTGCCGGGGCAGCGGGCTGCGTTCGAGCTCCGCCAGCGCCCGCATCAGCACGTCGTTGTGGTCGGACACGCCCCGCTCGCCCAGCGCGCGCTCGTACTCGCAGTAGAACTGCCAGACGTGGGCCCGGAATTCGGCGGGCAGGTTCGCGCCGCGGCCCTTGCGCGGCACCGCCCGGTAGGCCTCCAGCGACCGGATGCCGCGGCCCTTGATCACCCGGTCGATCTCGTCCTTCCAGTAGCCGCGCGCGGCCCGGAAGTTCCGCAGCGGAGTGGACAGCTCGGCGCGCTGCCACACCGCTTCCAGGGCCTGCTCCACCTGCGGTTCGTCGACATCGGCGGCCCGGCCGCGTTCCTCCAGGAAAGCCCGCGCCCAGGCGTGCAGGTGGGTGAACTCGATGCGCGACGCGAGGTGCGGGGCCAGCGACCGGAACTGCGCCTCGGCGATCTTCGGCAGGTTGCTCAGGTGCGTGGTGAACAGCAGCGGCCCGGTGCTCCGCCGCGCCAGGTAGGCCAACCGGTGCAAGGCCAGCACGGACTTGCCGGTGCCCGCCGGGCCGGTGATCCGCGCCGGACCGGAGTAGTGCCTGCGCACCGCGCCGTGCTGGGCGTCGTCCAGGAAGATCCGCCAGTCCCGGAACGGCCGGTCCAGGGCGTGCTCGACGCGCTCGCGACGCAGGTCCCGCACGTCGAACAGGCCCGCGGAGCCCGTCTGGTCCGGCCCGCGCTGCTGCGGGATCCGCTTCGGGTTCCACATGATCGGCGTCAGGTCGAAGGTGCGGCTGTCCAGGTGCCGGGCGATCGCCAGCGCATCCGCGGCCGTGAACACCTCGTCGCCGCGCTTCAGGATCCGGTCCAGCTCGGCCTCGGTGATCGCGAGGTGCTCGCCGGTGTGCCCGCGGCGGCCCTGGTGGTCGACGGGATGCACGACCACCGTCCGGGCCGCGGACTCGGTCAGCACGCCCGGCCCGATCGACGCCCCGGCCAGCAGTTCCGCGATCCACAGGAACGCCGCCCGCGAGTCCTCCCAGCCGGGTTCGGCCTCGCGCAGCAGGATCACCAGCACCCCGGTCGGCCCGACCAGCACGGCGTCGGGGCGATTGGCCGGGGTGTGCGGCGCGAACTGGTTGAGCAGCGGGTACCAGCCGTTGTCGCGCTCCACGGCGAACCGCTGCAGCACCCGGTTCTGCCAGGTCGGCAGGAGCCTGTCGCGCAGTTCCGCCTCTGCCTCGCGGCGCAGTCTCTCCTGGCGGTGGTGGAAGGTCCCGGTCACGGCGCCTCCAAATCTCGCGGGGCACCCACGGCCGGACGGCCGGCACGAGCGCGGAAATCGAGATCGTCGCTCATGACGCCTCCGGCATCCGATGGGAAACCCGCCCCCGGTCGACGGCCGGAGCCGCCGAGGGTCGACCACGGTAAGAGCACGCTCGGTATCGACATTAATGCGTTGCGTGTCGTTTTCGGGCGCCCTCGGGCGGGATCACCTGGATGTCGCAGGAGCCGTCAGGCGAGCTCCTCGCGGACCAGAACGTCCAGCGTGGACAGCGGAAGCGCGCCGTGCCGCAGGATCGCGTCGTGGAAGCGGCGGATGTCGAAGGCGTCGCCGAGCCGGTCGCGGGCCGCGTCCCTGATCCGCTCGATCTCCAACCGCCCCACCAGGTACGACAGCGCCTGGCCCGGAATGCTGATGTAGCGGTCGACCTCGGACGCCGCTTCCAGCGGGGACAACGTGGTGTGCGAGAGCATGAAGTCGAGCGCCCGCTGCCGGCTCCAGCCGAACTCGTGCAGCCCGGTGTCGACCACCAGCCGGGCGGCCCGCAGCAGGTCCTGCACGACCATGCCCAGCCGCGCCAGGTCGCTGGAGTACAGCCCCATCTCGTCGGACAGCCGCTCGGTGTAGAGGCCCCAGCCCTCGCTGTAGGCGGTGATGCCGACCAGCCTGCGCAGCAGCGGGAGATCGGTGCGTTCCTGGGCCAGGCCGAGCTGCAGGTGGTGGCCGGGCACGACCTCGTGGAAGGCGATCACCTCGGCGGCGAAGCGCGGCCGCTGCTCGGCCCCCTGGGTGTTCGCGAAGTACACGCCCGGCCGCGACCCGTCGAGCGCGGGCGAGATGTAGAAGCCGATCGGCGTGCTGTCCGACGCGGTGCCCGGCACCGGCCGCACCTCGCACGGCTGGCTCGCCAGCAGCCCGAACCACTGCGGCGCAACGGCTTCGGCCCGGCTGATCGCCTCGCGCGCCGCGGCCAGCATCTCCTCGCCGTCGCGCCAGTACAGCTCCGGATCGGATTGCAGGCGGCGCAACACCGCGTCGAATTCGGATTCGCCCCAGATCCTCGCGCCGAGCTCGCTGACCTCGCCGCGCAGCGACGCGAGGTGGGCCCGCCCGGTCTCGTGGAGCTCCTTCGGGGTGCGATCGGTGGTGGTCTGGGCGTGCACCAGCCGCCGGTAGGTCTCGCGGCCGCCGTTGATCCAGCACAGCCCGGGCTCGTCGGCGGGGCGGGCGTGCGGGGCGATCTCCTCGGCGAGCACGTTCCGGTACTGCCGCAGCGCCGGGTGCACCGCGTCGGCGAGCAGGCGCTTGCGCTCGGCTTCGAGGGCCGGTTCGGGCAGCTCCGGGGTCAGCAGCGGATCGGCTTCGGGCGTGGCGAGGTAGCCGTCGAGGTGCTCGATCGCGTTGTCCACGAGCGGCCGCACCGGGACGCGTCCAGCGGCGATCCCGTCGCGGAGCCGTTGCGCTGCGGATGCGGTGAACTCGGGGATCCGCCGCAACCGCTGCAGGAAGTCCTCGCCCTGCCCGGCGTCGGCCACCGGCACCTGGCCCAGGTGGAACAGCAGGCCCGCGACCGGCGCGAACAGGTTCCCGATCACGGTGTACTCGGCGGGGCGGGCGTCGAACTCGTCGACCAGCGCCTGAGCCTGCTGCACGACCACCGCGATCGTCAGCCGCTGCTCCAGGTCGGCGTGCGAGGTGTCGACGGCCATCGCGCGGACGCGGATGTCCTCGGCGCGCGTTCGCAGCGCCAGCTCGGCCTCCGCGGAAATGCTCGGCAACCGGTCGTCGCGGTCCCGGATCCCGTAAAGCGTCGCGCTGACCGGGTCGGCGTCGAACATGACGGACAGCAGCTCGTCGGCGAGTTCGGTGGGCGTGCTCACAACACTCCATCCTGCCTCAACGGTCCGACTGCGCGCTGCGTCGATCGGGGCGGGGACAATGAATGCGTGGATCCGTTGCACGACCCTGACGACGAAGCTCTGCTCGACCCGCGCCAGGCCCGCGACCTCGCCGGGCTCGTCGAGACCGCGAGGCTGGCCTCGGCCATCGTGCGGTACGGCCTGCGCACACGAGTGGGCGCCGCGACCGTGGTGCTGAACCAGGACAACCCGCTGCCGACCGCGAACCACGCGTGCGCGCTGTGGGGAACGCTCGCCGAGGTCGCCGGAACCCTGCTGGAACTGGAGCAGGTCTTCGCCGAGGCGGGCCGCGACGAGGCCGTCGTCTACGCCTCGCCGACGACGGTGGCGGAGATCGAGGGCATCGCCGACGACGCCGGATGGCGTGCGGTGGAAGAACTCGTGGCGATGCTGCACCGGGTTCGCCAGTACGCCAGGGGAGAAGCGCGTCCGGCCGAAGATCGCGACCTGCCCGGGATCGTGGACCTGATCGCCGACGACGCCGAGCTCTCGGAAGCGGGTGAGCGCCGGCTGCTGCGCAACCTCGGGCACCGGATCGACGACCCGCGCTGCGTGCTGCGCGTCGTCGACGACCCCGGCGCCGACCGCATCGCCGGGTTCGCGCAGGGTTTCATCGAGCGGGGCATCGGCCTGGTCGAGCAGGTGATCGTGCGGCCCGGTCGCCGGCGCCGCGGCGTAGGCCGGGAGCTGGTCGCCGACGTCGTCGACGAGCTGCGCGAGCGGGGATCGCTGCTGGTCGCGGCGCACACCGAGGAAGGCGGCACGGCCGAGCGGTTCGCGGAGGCCTGCGGTTTCGAGGTGGTCTACGGCGTGACCGCCTACGCGCGCCGGATCGACGAACTCCTGTGATGTGCGCCGCTCGCCCGGAATAGCGGTGCGGGGCAGGCGTTAACACTGACGAAACAGTGCCTGCGGCGCGGTAACTCGATTGACCGCGCCGCAGTGCGCTGCTTCCCTTAGTTTGCCTAAACACTTGGGAGGAACGGTGTCGAGCAGCCCGGTCACGGCGGACGAGACCACCGAACCCGTCGACAGCGGCGACGCCGGCATCAGCTCCCTACCTCGCGAGATCTGGATCCTCGTCGTCGGCAGCTTCATCGTCGCCGTCGGCATGGGCATCGTCGCGCCCGCGCTGCCGACGTTCGCCACCAGCTTCGACGTCGGCGTCACCGCCGCCTCCTTCGTGATCAGCGCGTTCGCCCTGATGCGGCTGGCCTTCGCGCCGGTCAGCGGCCGCCTGGTGTCGTTCTTCGGCGAGCGCTCGATCTACGTGTGGGGCATCACCATCGTCGGCATCAGCACCGCCGCCTGCGCGTTCGCGGGTTCCTACTGGCAGCTGCTGATCTTCCGCGCGCTCGGCGGCACCGGCTCGACGATGTTCACGGTGTCGGCCGTGGCGCTGCTGGTCCGCCTCGCCCCGCCGCACCTGCGCGGCCGCGCTTCCGGCGTGTGGGCGACGAGCTTCCTGCTGGGCAACGTCTCCGGGCCGATCATCGGCGGCGTCATGGTCGGCTACTCGCTGCGCCTTCCGTTCATCACCTACGGGATCGCGTTGTTCATCGCGGCGTTCATCGGCTGGCTGCTGCTGCGGAAGTCGACGCTCGCCGCGCCGCAGCCCGACAACGGAGCGCCGTCGATGACGGTCCGCCAGGCGCTGGGCCAGCGTGCCTACCGGGCGGCCATGCTGTCGAACTTCAGCAACGGCTGGGCCGTTTACGGCGTCCGCATCGCGCTCGTGCCGCTGTTCGTGGTCGAGGCGCTGCGCTCCACCCAGTCGATGGCCGGCGTCGCGCTTTCCGTGTTCGCCGTCGGAAACGCCGCGGTGCTGCTGCTGTCGGGCCGGATGGCCGACAAGCGCGGCCGCAAACCGCTGGTGCTCGTCGGGCTCCTGGTCTCCGGCCTGGCCACCGCGTCGCTGGGCTTCACCGACTCCGTCCCGTGGTTCCTCGCCGCCTCGCTGATCGCGGGCATGGGCGCCGGAATCCTCAACCCGGCCCAGAACGCGGCGGTCGCCGACATCGTCGGCGCGAAGGGCAAGGGCGGGCCGGTGCTGGCCGCGTTCCAGATGTCCGCCGACTTCGGCGCGATCCTCGGCCCGCTGATCGCCGGCGTCCTCGCCGACACGGTGTCCTACCAGGCGGCGTTCGCCATCACCGGCTTCACCGCGGTCCTCGGCCTGGTGGCCTGGATCGGCGCCCCCGAAACCCGCCCGTCCGCCGCGCCCCGTCCCGCCCCGGCCGCCGACGCCGCGTAGCCGCTGGGTTCGAGTCGCCGAACGCTCCGCCGCGCCGCAGGCTGGGGGCACGATGGGGCAGGTGTCCGGCCGTGGATCGTTGGGTATCCCGGCACTGACGTCGATCCCGCGGCGTCGTGATCCGTGCCTGCCTGCGATGCGGGAGGACGACATGAGCACGACAACCGGAATCCCCGGCTTCGAGCTGGCCGAGGAACTGCTGCTGCAGGAGCTCCGCCACCTGCACGCGACCCGCAACGACACCTTCCTGCACGGCTCGCCGGACGCGTTGCGGGAGCACACGGCGCGCACCTTCGAGCTCGAACAGGAGTACCTGCGGCGGCACCCGGAGCGCGAGGTGGATCCCCGCCGCACCCGATCCGGTGCGAGAGGAGAGCCGCAAAATGCCTGAACCACGTGTCGTGATCGTCGGCGGCGGACACGTCGGCCTGACGCTCGCGTTGCGCCTGCAGCGGAAGATGAAGCCCGGCGAGGCCAAGGTCACGGTGATCGACACCCAGCCGCACATGACCTACCAGCCGTTCCTGCCCGAGGCCGCGGCCGGATCGCTCGAACCGCGGCACGTCGTGGTGCCGCTGCGGGAGGCGCTGCGCCGGTGCGAGGTGCTGACCGCGCAGGTCTCCGCCATCGACCACGCCACCCAGCAGCTGACCGCGACCCTCGGCGACGGCACCGTCGAGCGCCTCGGCTACGACATGCTGGTGGTGGTCCCGGGGTCGATCTCGCGGGCGCTGCCCATCCCCGGCCTGGCCGAGCAGGGCATCGGGTTCAAGACCATCGGCGAGGCGATCTTCCTCCGCAACCACGTGCTGTCCAGATTGGACATCGCCGCGAGCACGACCGACGAGCGGCTCCGCCGGCGGCTGCTGTCGTTCGTGTTCGTCGGCGGCGGCTACGCGGGCATCGAGGCGATGGCCGAGCTGGAGAGCATGGCCCGCTACGCGATCCGCAGCTACCCGCAGGTCTCGGCGGGCGACATGCGCTGGGTGCTGGTGGAGGCGATGGGCCGGATCATGCCCGAGGTCAGCCCGCCGATGAGCGAGTACACCAGGCAGCGGCTGGAGGAACGCGGCATCGAGGTGAAGCTGAACACCACCGCGAAGTCCTTCGTGGACGGACATGCGGTGCTCTCCGACGGAGACGAGTTCGACACCGACACCGTGGTGTGGACGGCGGGCGTCAGGCCGCACCCGATGCTGGAGGACAGCGACCTGCCGAGGGACGCCAAGGGCCGCCTCGAATGCACGGCCAAGCTCCAGGTCCGCGGCACCCACAACGTGTTCTCGGCCGGCGATTGCGCCGCGGTGCCGGACCTGACCAGCAGCGACCCGGACGCCCTGTGCAGCCCGTCGGCGCAGCACGCGGTCCGCCAGGCCAATGTGCTGGCGGACAACCTCCTCGCGATGCTGCGCGGCGAACCACTCGTCAACTACAAGCACAAGTACGCGGGATCGGTGGCCGGGCTCGGCCTGTTCCAGGGCGCCGCCGAGGTCTACGGGATCAAGCTCAAGGGCTTCCCGGCGTGGTTGCTGCACCGCACCTACCACCTCGCGAAGATGCCGACCGCGTCCCACAAGGCGCGCATCCTCGGCGACTGGCTGCTGGAACTGCCGTTCCGCCGCCAGGTCGTCGCGCTCGGCGAACTGCACGACCCCCGCGCCGAGTTCGTCAAGGCGGCCAACACCCGCGGCCTCCCGAAACCCCACGGCCACGCCGTCTGACTCCGTGCCCGGCGCCGAGGAGTTCGTCCCGTCCAGGGCCAGGTTGCCCGGCCTGCGGAAAGCGGTTCAGGAATGCCGGGGCTGCGGCCTCTACCGCGACGCGACCCAGGCCGTTTTCGGCGCCGGCCCGGAGACGGCGGAGGTCGTGGTGATCGGCGAGCAACCCGGCGACCAGGAAGACCGGCGGGGCGTGCCGTTCGTCGGGCCTGCGGGCGGGGTGCTGGACCGCGCGCTGGCGGAGGCCGGCATCCGGCGCGACGACGTCTACGTCACCAACACGACCAAGCACTTCAAGTTCGAGCGCACCAGCGGCAAGCGGCGAATCCACCGGAAGCCGTCCCAGACCGAGGTCAATGCGTGCCGCCCGTGGCTGGATGCCGAACTGCGGGTCGTCGCGCCTCGGCTGGTGATCTGCCTCGGGGCGACCGCCGCGCAGGCGATGCTGGGCACGTCGTTCCGCATCACGAAGGAACGCGGCACCGTGCTGGACCTCCCGGGCCGCGACGCCCACGTGCTCGCCACGATCCACCCGTCGGCGATCCTCCGCTCCGACGACAGGGAGGCGATGTACCAGGGGTTCGTCGCGGACCTGCGGGTGGCGGCGCGGACCCTGCGTTCACTCGATGCCGGGTAGCGGGCTGACCCCGTGCTCCCACCGCACCAGGCGCTGCGCCTTGCCGGTGGCGACTCGCGGCACGTGGTCGAGCACCCGGACGATGCACGAGATGTCGAGCCGGGCGAGCAGCGCGGCCGCCAGCTCGCGCGCCAGGAGCTCGGTGTCGCCGTTCGGGTCCCGCGGCTCGACCGCGACCCGCAGCTCCGGGCGCGACCGGTCCCGGCGGTCCTCGACGATCAGGTAGTGCGGCGCCACCCGCCGATCGGCCAGCAGCACGGCTTCGATCTCCGACGGGAACACGTTGACACCGCGGATGACCACCATGTCGTCGGTGCGCCCCAGCACCCGGCTCATCCGGCGCAGCGTCCGCGGCGAACCGGGAGCGGGCCCGCTCAGCGACGCCACATCGCCGGTCCGGTAGCGCAGCAGCGGGGTGCCGGACTTCGTCAATGTCGTGAACACGAGCTCGCCGACCTCGCCGTCGGGCAGCGGCTCGCCGTCCGGGCCGACGACCTCGGGGAAGAAGTGGTCCTCGGCGATGTTCAGCAAGCCCCCGGAGTCCAGCGACTCGCAAGCGACGCCCGGCCCGATCACCTCGGCGAGCCCGTAGATGTTGAGCGCCCGCAACCCCAGGAGCCCCTCGATGCCCTGCCGCATCTCCTCGGTCCAGGGCTCGGCCCCGAACAGGCCCACCCGCAGCGACAGCTGATCGGCGGTGATCCCGGTCGAAGCGAGCGCCTCGCCGAGGTAGGTCGCGTACGACGGTGTGCAGCACAACACATCAGGACGCAGATCGAGCAACAACCGCAGCTGCCGATCGGTCGCACCGCTGGACACCGGAAGCACAGTCGCGCCCAGCCGCGTCGCCCCGTGATGGACGCCGAGCCCGCCGGTGAACAGGCCGTACCCGTAGGCGCAGTGCACGACGCTGCGCCGCGTCACGCCGGCGCCGCCCAGCGCCCGGGCCATGACCTGCGTCCACACCTCGATGTCATGCGCGGTGTAGGGCACCAGGGTCGGCCGGCCCATCGTGCCGGACGTGCCGTGCACGCAGACGATGTCGGCCTCGGCCGCCGCGCGAAGCCCGAACGGGTACTGATCCCAGAAGTCCTGCTTCGAGACGAGCGGCAACCGGTGCAGGTCTTCGAGCCGCACGTCGGAGCCGGCCGAGACGCCGCGCTCCCGAAGCCGCCCGGCCTGCAGGCCCCCAGCGGCCAACAGCCGGTCGACCAACTGCCGCAACCGTCGTTCCTGCAGCTCACGGCGTTGCTCGGGGGTCACGCCCTCGGCCTCGGGAGCCACTAGCGGAGGATGCGCGCGCTGTGCTGTCGCCACGACCCACGGTGTAGCAGCTCGACCGAGTCCGTGGGTAGATCCAACAGGGGGACCCCCCTGAAAACCCCTCCGGAGCCTGTTGTACTGTTATGGCACACGAGATGAGCGGGGCGGAAACGAACCGAACACCTCGGGAAAACAGAACAAGGGGCTGTGGCGCAGCTGGTAGCGCACTTGACTGGCAGTCAAGGGGTCACGGGTTCGAATCCCGTCAGCTCCACCCAATTCAGAGGGCCGGTTACCACGGAGAAATACCAGGTAACCGGCCTTCTGTCCGTTCTGCGGGCGGCCTCGCCAGCGACTCACACGGCTCGGAGCTGTGGACCATCTGTGGACCGGCGGAGATGTTTCGACAGCAAAGTGCCGGCATCAGTGACGGACTGGTGACTGGTGTGCAGGTACCGCTGGGTCGTGGTGAGCGACGCGTGACCGGCGATCTTGCGCAGGTCGTGGACCTTCACACCAGCATCGGCTAGCCATGTCAGCCCCGTGTGGCGTAGGTCGTGCCGCCGCAGGTGCTCGTATCCGAGCTTGCTCACCACCTCATCCCAGTGCGTTGCGTCGCGCAGAACCGCGGTGGTGATTCGGCCGCCCCGTGGTCCGGTGAAAAGGCGCGCGTCGGGGCTCCCGTCCGTCTTGGCGATACGCCTGCTGACAAGCTCGTGAACCTCTTCGATGATCGGCACGGTTCGGGCACGCTTGCCTTTGGTGCCCTTGTCGATCAACCAGCCTGGTGCGGTGGTGGTCTGACGCCGGATGGTCCACTTCCATTCCGCGGTGTCGATGTCCTTCACCCGGCAGCCTGACACCTCGCCGATGCGCGCCGCCGTGCACGCCGCGAACATCACCCCGTCGCCCCAGCCCGCGTACTCATTGGACGACCGAGCGACGAGACCATCAGCCAGGCGCTGCAACGACGCCCAGCCCGGGAGCGCCAAGGAACGAGGGTCATCGAGTTCGTCTTCGGCCCGGCGGAATTCGTGCTGCCAACCCGTGACGCGTGCCGGGTTCAGGTCGATGATGCCGTCGCGCACGGCCTGTTCCATGACGCGAACGAGAACGGCAAGGGTGTTCTTAATCGTGGAAAGGCTTTGCTCGTCTGCAATCCAGCCATGAACGGCTCGATCAACCGCCCCGTTGGTAATCATCCGAACTGGAATGTGACCAAGCGTCGGAACAACGCGCTTTCGCCATCCTGCCAAGTACGGATCGGTCGTTTTTGCTTCTACGCCACGGAGAGCCGGCGTCATGTTCGCGTCGCCGTACTCAGCAAGGTTCATGTTGACCGTCAGCGGGTCGATTCCGGCAGACGCCGCGCGCTTCATGCGGTCGATCCACGTTGCGGCCTGTTCTTCTGTCTGGCAGGACTCGGACAACGAGGGTCGTTTGCCGGTTTGAGGATCGGTCCACCGGACACGTGCGCGATACGGCGAAGGCCGGTCGGGAAGGTACTCAACGTCGGCGGAGAGGGAAACGCCGATCGGCGGTCGCTTGGCCTTGTTCACAGTGGACATCCTTCTCGTCGTGACGGTCGGCGGGGGCGGTGAAGTACAGGTGCGTTCCGCCGCTGGGAGTGGTGACGGTGAAGGTGTCCAGGGGCACGGGGTGCCCGGCGTCGGCGCAGATGAGCCGGAAGACGTCCATGCCATTGGCCGCACCCCGATCGGCCCACCGGACAGGGACGTGCTTACACCGGCCAGCCGTGCCGGGCGATGGCCAGAGCGGCGTTGAGGAGGTCGTTCGAGCTGGGCACCAGGATCTCCAAGGAACACGTTGAGTAGCCGAACGCGGGCATGAGTCGAGCGACGCAGGAAGGGCATCGCCCGGTGCGCTGGCGTGGCGAGCGAATGAGTTGAGCAATGAGGTGAGCCGTTGTAAATGAGTTCGCTCATTCGCGTTCAACGACGCGGCCGAGACCATGTGGGACGACGACACCGGCTTCCGCTGCGCCGTGCTGGCCGAGGACCTGGAGAAGCTTCTCGCCAGGATGCCGTGATCGCCCTGCGGCCGCGCATCCGCGGCTGGCTTCGCCATGAACAAAGCCCCTCAGATCGGTTCTGAGGTGCTTTGTTCATGGGAATCGCTCTCGACCGCTTTGCGGAACAATCGGCCGGGAATCGGCCTCTCAAGGGGCGCTGAGATCGCCGTGGGCGGCTCGGCAGCGCTCGGTGCAGGTTCAACGTCGTCATGGCATTCCGGTAGCAGGCGTGCAGAAAGCAACGCCTAGTTGGATTAGTTCTGGTCAGAGGGTTGCCTGACTGAGGCGTGATGGCTGATCCAGTAGGTAGTGGTCAGCCCCGAACCCCCGGCCGACACCGGCGGCCGACAGTCACCCGAACACCACACCACCCTCCCCGCGCTTGCTCCGTTCGGGCGGTAGCCGGACTCCCACGGTCGGGAACCCCGCAATCCCGGGCGCCGTGCGCCTCGACTGCGAGATCATCCGCCGATGTCCCCCGACTCCGATGTCATCAAGTGGATCGTCATCGCCGCCACCCTGGTCCAGACGACCGCAGCCGTCATCCAAGTCCACCAGGGCCGCAGAACGAACCCCGACGCCCCCACGCTCACAGCGCTGGGCCCCGTGCCCAAACTGCTCCTGGCAACTGCGATCATCGGCACGCTGTGGGTCATCGGATTCCTCCGCGTGTACGAACGCCGCAGGTCCAAGTCAGGCGAGACCTCCTACACGATCCGCGACGAGTTCGCGGACCTCCCGGCGCCCCGGACCCTGCTCGGCCTCGGACTCATCGTCCTGTCCGCCCTGGCAGGTGCCACGATCGTGGTGGTGTGGAAGGCGACGGACGCGCACTTCGCCGGCCTGAGCACACTCCTGGTCGTGGTCAGCTCCGCCACTGCGGTCTCCACCGTGATCATCGCCGCCGAGTCCGCGTACCGGGTCAAAGACGAGAGCATCCTGCTGATGCTCGCCTTCGCCGGCATCGGCGCCATCGTCGGCACGACGGTGAACCCCCAGCCCGAAGGCCGCGGACCCTAGAGCACCGCGCAGGGCGACCAAGACATGGTTCGCAGTTCGTCTGACATCTCGTGCTCTGCTGCGTCACCTCGCTTCTCCAGGAGGCTGGAACAGTGGGGGAGCGTCTAGCGAGGGGGGTAACCGGGCGCGGCAGACTCCGGCCATGTCCACGTTTCCTCCCACCGGTTGGGTGGCCTGCTTCAAGGTTGACGGCGAACGCGTTATTCGCCGTGACGTCCAGCGGTTTTCGGACGACGGAGTGGCGCTGGTGGTAGATCCGGAGAGGGGCACGCTCGTGCCGGCGCCTTCACGAGCCGGCTTCCTGTTTTTGGAAGAAGAAGCCGCGGCGTTGGGTGTGGTGCAGTCGCCTCCCGGATGGCACGTCACCGGGAAGAATGCCGACGGTTCCACCTTTGCGGAACCGGTCGTGGCATGGGTTGTCGACACGAACGGCACGGGACTTCCCATCGTTGCGAACGATTCCGAAACGCTTCTGCTCAAAACTGCTGAGGGCAACTTCCAGGAGAAGCTTCGACGGCCGCACCAGCAGGATGCCTTGGAAGATGACCAGGAGAACACTGCGATCTGAGATCCTGATCCAGGCCGCAGGCCCCGAGCGGTCAGAACAGTCACCAGTCGTGGCTGTTGCAGGTTCGCGCTCTGAGTGGCTCGGAGGGCGACTTCCGTAGGTGCTGTGAAGTTGTCCCCGCTGTTTCAGCTGATGAGTCGACCTCACGCTCGTCTTACGGCGTGATCGCTTCGCAAGGTTCTTCAGCACGAGGAGGAAGTTCAGCTGTGACGACGCAGAATGGCCACGACAGCCAGCGTTTATCAACGCGACCCGCTCGGGCGGCTGCGGCGGACCGCTGGTTACTCCATCACGGTGGTGTTCGGCGACGGCCGATCGGTGATCACGGCTGCTGATCGGCTGCGCCGGGTGCATGACCGAGTCACCGGGCACGATCCGATCAGCGGCATTCGATATGCCGCCAACGAACCGGAAAATCAGCTGTGGGTGCACATGACGACGTGGCACTCGGTGCTTTACTGCTACGAACGCTATGGGCCGGGGCACCTGGCACCCGAACGGGAGCGGGAGTTCTGGCGGGGGTGCCAGATCAGCTCCGAATTGCAGGGCCTTGATCCCGCCGAGGTCCCGGGGTCGCGAACCGAGGTGCGGGAGTACTTCGCTTCCATGCGACCGCGAATGTGCGTTTCGGAGGATGCTCGCGAGATCATCGACTGGCTGCTCAAACCCACCTCATCCGAATTGAGGCTGCTCAAGCCGGTGTTCATGCTGCTCGCAAGGGCCGCCGCCGCCACGCTGCCGCCCTACATGCGTGATCTCGGCGGCTTCAACCGCTCGCGAGTTGTGGACGGCGCCGTCGCGCCCGTGGTCCGCATGGCGAGCCGCGTCATGACCCTGCCGCCGATGCGCCGCATTGGCGCGGCGGTCAGCCCCGAGGCTTACGCCGTTCGCGTTGCTGCCGCATTCGGCCCGGCCCCGAGCCGAAACACGACCGTCACCATTGCCGAAGCCCGTAGGCAACTCGCCGACGAACCTGGTGACGGCGCCACATAACAAGATCGCTTTACTGGCAACCCGAAGCGGGCGTCACCGTCTTACTGGTGTGATGGTCGTTTGGCAAAGCTGGGGGCACGTGGTCTTTGCGTCGATGCTTGCGTTGCCGGTGTTGGCGCTAGCCGTCTTCGCCCTGGCGCGGTGGCGGACGTGGGGCGGAACAGCGCCAGGCACGGCGTTGCGTCGATCTTCATCCGAGGTGGGCGCCATCGCCGGAACATTGCCCTGGCTGTGGATGGTGCTCACACCGACATCCGGTGCGCGGGGTGTGTCGCTGGTCCCGCTGCAGGACCTGGTTGCGCTGCTCGACGCACGCGTGGCAACCGTGGTCGTTCAGGTCGGAGGCAACCTGTTGGTGCTCGCCGCTTTTGGCGCATTTGCGCCTGTCCGGTTCGCCGCTATGGCTCGGCTGCACCGGGTGGCTGCTGCTTCGGCAGGAGTGTCGGCGGCGATCGAATTGCTGCAGTACGCGCTCCACCTCGGTCGGGTCAGCTCCGTGGACGACGTGCTCATGAACACCGCAGGCGCGACGATCGCCGCGCTGCTCACTCGCCGTTGGTGGGCGAAGTAGGCAACCGCCATCGGTCGGTTGCTCGACATCAACGGATCTGTGCCGTCCCAGTGCGTCGCATCCCGCAGCACGGCGGTGGTGATCCCTCCTCCGCGTGGCCCTGTGAACAGGCGTGCGTCGGGGCTACCGTCCGTCGCGCCGAAGCGGTGATGGTCCTTGTCGCACAACGCCTTCGGATCGGATGTGGGTTCGTTTTCCTTGTCCGGAAGGAAAAAGGCGATCCTCGTTGGGTGGGTCTAGGTCGGGTTGGTCGATGAGCTGGGGTTTTGCCTGTGACGGTGGCGTGTCAGGGGTGGCGTCAGGGCTGTGACCGTTCGGTGTCAGGTCTGCCGGTGATCGTGGTTGTCATGACAGCCACGACTCCTCGGGAGGCCACCGCCATGCAGACCTTCGACACCCCTCGCTCGATCTCCGCGACCGTTGACATCACCTTCGGGAACATCCGGTTCGTCGCCGGCGATCGTTCCGACACCGTCGTCGAGGTTCGGCCGGTCGACCCGGCCTGGGAGCTCGACGTCAAGGCCGCCGATCAGACCGACATCGAGTTCGCCAACGGGAAGCTGGTGGTCAAGCAGCCGAAGCTGCGCAACCTGTGGACCACCAAGTACGGCACGGTGGAGGTGCTGGTCGAGCTGCCGACCGGGTCGGACGTGCGGGGTGACACCGCGAACGGCGGGTACCTCGTCGAGGGCGCGGTCGGCTCGTGCCAGCTGAAGACCCCCACCGGGGACATCCAGGTCGAGCAGGCCACCGGCGCTCGGCTGCGGACCACCGCCGGCAAGATCAGCGTGGACCGCGTGACCGGCCAGGCCGACGTCAGCGGGAACGGGGAGATCCGGCTCCGCCAGGTCGGCGGCGGCGCGGTGGTCAAGAACATCGGCGGCGACAGCTGGGTCGGCGAGATCGCCGGCGACCTGCGGGTCAGCTCGTCCAACGGCGCCATCACCGTCGACGTGGCGCACGCCGAGGTCGACGCCAAGACCGCCTGCGGCGACATCCGCATCGGCGAGCTCGGCAGCGGCGCGGTCGACCTGTACACCGCCACCGGCGTGGTGGAGGTCGGCGTCCCCCAGAGCACCGCTGTCCGATTGGACGCGCACACCTCGGCCGGCCGGGTGCGCAACGACCTGACGGCCTCCGAGCAGTCCGACCGCACCGTCAAGGTGCGCGCCCGCAGCCACGGCGGCGACATCATCGTCCGCCGCGCCTGACGCCCTTCTTCCCCTGCCGTGATGGCACCGCCGTGGCATCGCCATGCCCGAAATCGACACCGAAAAGGACAGAACAGATGACCACCACCCAGGACTACCGGGCCGCGGAGCAACTCCTGCGCCGAATGGCCCGCCCTGGCGAGCTCGTCGTCGGCGACAAGATCAGGCCGCAGTGGATCGACGGGGGAGACCGTTTCTGGTACGGGGTGAGCAATGGGGTCGGCAAGCGGTTCGTGCTGGTCGACCCGGCGGCGGGCACCCGCGAGCCGGCCTTCGACCACGCCCGGCTCGCCGCCGCGCTGGCCGCGGCCTCCGGGCAGCAGGTCGACCCCGAGGCGTTGCCGTTCCGGGCCATCGAGCCGGTCGGGAACGCCGTGGAGTTCGACGCGTTCGGCGAGCATTGGCGTTGCCTCCTGGACAGCTACGCCTGCGAGCGGGCCGAGGGCACGCCGCCGGGCAACCCGCTGGAGGTGCCGTCACCCGACAAGAAGTTCGCGGTGTCCCAGCGGGGGCACGACCTGTGGGCGCGCTCCCTTTCCGATGGCCGCGAGTGGGCGCTGACCACCGACGGCGAGCCCGCCTACCAGTACGGCTCCGGCCCGGACTGCACGCGCAACCCCACCCTGCTGCGCAAGTTCGGCCTGCCGCACCTGCCGCCGGCCGTGGCCTGGTCGCCCGACTCAACGCGCGTGCTGGCGCATCGGACCGATGAGCGCGGCGTCCGGCAGACCCACCTGGTGGAGGCCAGGCCCGCCGACGGCGGCGCCCCGGTGCTGCGCACCCAGCGGTACGCCTACGCCGGGGACGAGAACATGCCGCGAGCCGAACTGGTCGTGCTGGACGTCGCCGAGGGCGCGGTGGTCCGCGCTCAGGCCGAGCCGCTGCTCATGGCGCAGCTGTCTCCGATCGTGATCAAGTGGGCTTGGTGGGCGGACGACGGCTCGGAGGTGTACTACCTCAGCCAGCCCCGCGACCTGCACACGCTCACCCTGCACCGGCTGGACCCGGTCACCGGTGCGGTCACCACCGTGCTCAGCGAGACCGGGACTACCCGCGTGGAGCCCAACCAGTGGATGACCGGGGAGCCGATCGTGCGGGTGCTGGCCGACGAGGTGCTGTGGTACTCGCAGCGGGACGGCTGGGGCCACCTGTACCGGTACGACCTGCACACCGGCGCTCTGCTCGGGCAGGTCACCTCCGGGCAGTGGGCGGTGCGGCAGATCCTGCACGTCGACGAGGCCGAGCGGGTGGTGTACTTCACCGCCTCCGGGCTGGTCGCGGAGGACCCGTACCGGCGCACGGTGTGCCGGGCCAACCTGGACGGCACCGGCTTCGCCAAGGTCACCGATGATGGGCTGGACCACATCGTCACGGCGCCGGACACCATGGCGTACTTCATCGACTCGGCGTCCACTGTCGACACTCCGCCGGTGTCCAGCGTCCGAGACTGGACTGGCCGGGTGCTGGTCGAGCTGGAGCGCGCCGACATCGGCAAGCTCACCGCCATCGGCTGGACGCCGTCTGAACGGTTCCGCGTCAAGGCGGCCGACGGGGTGACGGACATCTACGGCGTGCTGTACCGGCCGAGGGGGTTCGACCCCGCCCAGCGTTACCCGGTGGTGGACAGCGTGTACCCCGGCCCGCACCTCACCCGGGTCGACCCGTGCTTCGACCCCGGTGGGATGGGCGCCGACGCGGAACCCATCGCGGCGCTGGGCTTCGTGGTGGTCGCGGTGGACGGACGGGGCACCCCGGGGCGCAGCAAGGCCTTCCACGACGCCTCCTACGGCCACTTGGCCGACGCGGGCTGCCTGGCCGACCACGTCGCGGCTCTGCGGCAGCTGGCCGAAACCCGGCCGTGGATGGACCTGGACCGGGTGGGCGCGTTCGGCCACTCCGGAGGCGGGTTCGCCACCGTGCGGGCGATGCTGGACTTCCCCGAGGTCTACAAGGCCGGCGTCGCCCTCGCCGGCTCGCACGACCCCCGCTACTTCACCCTGGGCTACGCGGAGGCATACGACGGCGCGGACAACCCCGGTGCATGGGCTCGCGCGTCCAATGTGGACATCGCCGACCGGTTGGCGGGCAAGCTGTTGCTCATCCACGGCGAGATGGACGACCAAGTCCACCCGGTCCACACGTTGCGGCTGGCCGACCGGCTCATCGCCGCAGGCAAGGACTTCGAGCTGCTCATCGTGCCCGGGGCCGAGCACCTGTTCATCGACTGCCTGCAATACGTCCGCACGCGCGGCTGGGACTTCCTGGTGCGCGAGCTGCTGGGCACGCAGCCGCCCGCCTACCGCCCCGCCCCCATCGCCATCGACCCCGAATTGCTCGGCGAGCTCTTCGCCTGAGCGCCACACCGAAGACGAAAACCCGATGGCTGCGCATCTACGGCGCAGGTCTTCCGGGCCACATGCGCGGACACCGGGCCGAGCAGGCGGATCGCCTGCTCGGCCCGGCGTGCGTGGAGCTGTCGGCGGACAAGGCGGGCGCGCACGCCGTGTCAGGAGTCGTGTCAGGTCGACGGCAGGTCGGTGTCAGGTCGGCCGATGACAGTGATCGCATGACGGAATCAGCGATCACGGCTTCCGGGCTGCGGAAGTCCTACCAGGACAAGGTCGTGCTCGACGGCATCGATCTGAACGTCCGTGCGGGCACGGTCTTCTCCCTGCTCGGACCGAACGGGGCCGGCAAGACCACGACGGTGAACGTGCTGACCACGTTGGTGAAGGCCGACGGTGGGACGGTCCGCGTGGCCGGGCACGACCTCGCGACCGAGGCCGGGGCGGTGCGCGCGGCGATCGGGGTCACCGGCCAGTTCGCGGCGGTGGACGAGCTGCTGACGGGGCAGGAGAACCTGCAGCTGATGGTGGACCTGAACCGGGCCCACGCAGGCGGCGGCAAGCGGATCGTCGCAGAGCTGCTGGAACGCTTCGATCTGGTCGAGTCGGCGCAGAAGCCCGCGTCGACCTATTCGGGGGGCATGCGCCGGAAGCTCGACCTGGCGATGACGCTCGTCGGCAACCCGCGGATCATCTTCCTGGACGAGCCGACGACGGGTCTGGATCCCCGCAGCCGCCGCACGATGTGGTCGATCATCCGCGAGCTGGTGGGCGATGGCGTGACCATCTTCCTCACCACCCAGTACCTCGAGGAAGCCGACCAGCTCGCCGACCGGATCGCGGTGCTCGACCAGGGCCGCCTCGTCGCCCAGGGCACTCCCGACGACCTCAAGCGCCAGATTCCCGGCACGCACGTCCGGCTCCGGTTCACCACCGCCGCCGAACTCGACGCGGCCGCGCGGATCATCGCCGACTCCACGCGGGACGACGAGGCACTGACCCTGCGGGTTCCCAGCGACGGCGGGACGAAGTCGTTGCGGGCCCTGCTGGGCAGGCTCGACGAGCACTCGCTCAACGCCGAAGCCTTCACTGTGCACACGCCGGACCTCGATGACGTTTTCCTCGCCCTCACGGGCCACACCACGGAGGTGGTCGCGAAATGAAGTCCCACTCGATGGTGATGTTGCGCCGCAACTTCAAGCACATCGCCCGGAATCCGACCTCGGTGTTCAACGCGGTCCTGATGCCGGTCGTGGTCATGCTGATGTTCGTGTACATGTTCGGTGACGCCTTCAGCGTCGGCGTCGACTACATCGACTACGCGACGCCGGGCATGCTCCTGCTGGCCGTCTGCTACGGGCTGGGGTCCGTGGCGACGTCGGTGAACTCCGACATGACCAAGGGCATCATCAACCGATTCAAGGTCATGGACGTCCCCCGCGGTGCGGTGCTGACCGGTCACGTCGTCGCCAGCCTGCTGACCAACCTGGTCGCCATCGCGGCGATCATCGGAGTCGCCTTCCTGCTGGGATTCAGCCCGTCGGCGAGCCTCCTCGACTGGCTCGGCGTGGTCGGTGTCGTCGCGCTGCTCGGTTTCGCGACCGGCTGGCTGACGGTCGCCTTGGGATTGGCGGCGAAGTCCCCGGAAACGGCGGGTCTGGCGTCGGTGCCGCTGGTCATGCTCCCGTTCTTCAGCAGCGCGATCGTGCCGGCGGAGAAGATGGGGCCCGGACTCCGGGAATTCGCGGAGTACCAGCCCTTCACGCCGATCATCGAAACCCTGCGCGGGCTGCTCGACGGCGCACCGGCCACCGGCGACGTGATCGCCGCCCTCGCCTGGTGCGTCGGGATCGCTCTCGTCGGGTACCTGTGGGCGTCCGCCACGTTCAAGAAGCGAGCGTGACCGCGACCAACTCGCGCCAGCTCGCCTGCGCACCTTCCCGCGTCGCCTCGGTGAACCTCGCGTCACCGAGGCGACTTCGCGCGGCCTGCTCGATCCGGCCCAGATCCGGTTGGGAACGATCCGGCAGACCGCGCACGCCGGCGCTCGCCGCGAGCAGGCGCGCGGCTTGCTCGTACTCCTCCTGACGCAGCGCCAGGTCCGCGATCCCCACGATCACCTGCGCGATTCCGAGCGCGGTCCCCGCCTCGGACGCCGCCTGGACGGCTGCGGCGCGGTGTTCGCGGGCCTCGTCGAGATCCTCGGCGAGGTAACCGAGCAGGTCGTGCCTCATCACGCGGATGCTCGCCCGCTCGGCGTTGTCACCCAGCATCGCCGTCGCGACGCCGAGTTGCCGGTGTGCCTGCTCGGCGTCGCCGCTCCAGCGGGCGAACTGCGCCTTCGACAGGGCCAGCTCGGTCAGCGCCCCCGGCCAGGCGACCCGTTCCGCGGACCGCTGTGCCTCTGCCATGGCAGCCGCGCTCGACTCCTCGTTCCCCGCCAGCCAGTACAACTGGGCCTGCCGCGACCGCATCGGCACCACGTCCTCGGCGGCGCCGACCTCGGCGACGACCGCGATCGCCTGCTCGTAGTACCTGCACGCAGTGGCGAACTCGCCGCGCACCGCGATTCGATCCGCCAGCTCGGTCAGGGCGAACGAAATCCCCCACCGTTCGCCCAGCGCGCGGAACTCGGTGAGCGCCGTCTCGAGATGAGCATCCGCATCCCGGTCGCCGTGGCCGAGCATGATCCGCATCTTGCCCAGCTGCAGCCGGGCGAGAGCGCGCGCCCACGGATCCTCGTCGGTGAGCAGCGGTTCCCACGCGGGAAGGTATGCGTCCGGCGTTTGCACCAGGCGTTCCAGCGCGGCGACGAGCCCTACCGCCGGGTGATGGATCTGGACGCGTCGGCTGATCTCGTACACCTCGTGGATCCAGTCCGCCGCCTGGAACTGGTCGCTCTCCCGCCCGGAGGTCATGAACCCCGTGGCAAGCGCGTACACGATGCCCCGGACCTCGTCGGCCACCTCGCCGGGCATGGCGATCGCCGCCATGATCAGCTCGTTGCCCTCGACCTTGTGCCCGCCGAGCCACCAGTACCAGCCGGCGGTAGCGGCGAGCCGCATCGCCCCGTCCGCCTCGCCGGCGGCGAGCGCACCGCGCATCGCGGCGCCGATGTTGTCGTGCTCGGCCTCGAGCGCGGCGAGCCATTCCAATTGCTCGGCGCGGCGAAGGTGCGGCTCCGCGATTCCGGTGAATTCGGTGAAGTACGCGAGATGCGCACGGCGCGTCAGATCCGATTCCCCCGCCTCCGCGAGGCGCTGCTCGGCATATTCCTTGATCGTGCCGAGCATCCGGTAGCGCGGCGCCCGGTCGCCCTCGGTCACCACCAGCGACTTCTCGGTCAGCGCGGTCAGCAGGTCGAGCACCTCACCAGGCTCGACCGCATTGCCGGCGCAGACCTGTTCGGCCGCTTCCAGGCTCGCGCCACCGGCGAACACCGAGAGCCTGCACAGGACCAATCGTTCGGCGTCGGTGAGCAGCTCCCAGCTCCAGTCGATCACCGCGCGCAGCGTCCGGTGCCGGGGCAGCGCGGTCCGGCTGCCGCCGGTCAGCAGGCGGAACCGGTCGTCGAGCCGATTGGCGAGCTGATCGAGGGACATGGTGCGCAACCTGGCCGCGGCGAGCTCGATCGCCAGCGGCATCCCGTCCAGCGCCTGGCAAATGCGCGCCATGGTCGACATCGTGCGG
This sequence comes from Saccharopolyspora sp. NPDC050642, assembly GCF_040654735.1. Lineage (NCBI taxonomy): Bacteria > Bacillati > Actinomycetota > Actinomycetes > Pseudonocardiales > Pseudonocardiaceae > Saccharopolyspora > Saccharopolyspora sp. NPDC050642. The sequence goes on from NZ_JBFAIN010000026.1 coordinate 86,204, forward strand.
GCGTCGATCGCGAGGTCCTTGCGCACCGCGCCGGCTCGGTCCTGCAGCAGCCGGATGGCCGGAGCGGACTCGATCTCGCCGGGGTCGGCGTCTTCCGCGGGGAGGACCAACGGCGCGACTTGCCACAGCGCCTCACCGGTGATGCCGAGGGATTCCCTGCTCGTCGCGAGGATCCGCAGCCGTCGGCACTCGCCGAGCACTCGATGGGCGAATGCCGCGGCGGACTCGATCACGTGCTCGCAGTTGTCCAGGACCAGCAACATCTCCCGCTCGCGGAGCGCGGCGATGACCCGATCGGTCGGCTCCGCGTCCGGTGCATCGCCGAGCAGCGCATCCCGCAGTTTGAGCGCGGCGAGCGTCGCTTGCGCCACGTCACCGTCGGCGCCGATGGCCGCGAGTTCGACCAGCCAGGCCCCGTCCGGCAGGTCGCCGAGCAGCGTGCGCGCGGTTTCCGCGGCCAGCCTGGTCTTCCCCGAGCCGCCCGGCCCGATCAGGGTGGTGAGCCGGTGTTCGGTGATGAGTTCGCGGACCGCGGCGACATCGGCGTCCTTGCCGACGTAGCTGGTCAGCTCGGCACGCAGATTGGTCTTCCGGTTCTCCTCCGGCCGTCCCAACTCGCCCCGCAGCAGCGCGACGTGCAATCCGGAGAGCTCCGGTGAGGGGTCGACGCCCAGCTCGTCGGCCAGGGTTTCCCTCGTGCGTTCGTACACGAGCAGCGCCTCGGTGTCGCGACCGGTCGCGACGAGGGCGCGCATCAACGCGGCGACGAGCCGTTCCCGCACCGGATGCGCGGCCACCAGGTCGGTCAGTTCCGTGACCAGCTCCGCGCCGTGGCCGAGGCTGATCTCCGCATCGAACCGATCCTCCATGGCTGCCAGGCGCAGCCCTTCGAGCCGGGTGACCGCCGCGTCGAAGGCCGCGCTATCGGCCAGACCGACGTCCTGCATGGCCGAACCGCGCCACAGCGCGAGGGCCTCGCGCAGCCGCCGCACCCCGCGTGGATCCGCGTCGTCGCGGGCGTGGGAGACGAGGCGTTCGAACCGCACGGCGTCGACGGCGTCGGGTTCCACCCTCAACCGGTAGCCGCTCGTCTGCCCCTCGACCGACCCTTCCGGCAGCGCCTTCCGCAGCCGGGAAACCAAGCGCTGCAAGGCATTCGTCGCGTCGGCGGGCGGGTTCTCGCCCCAGATCCAGTCGACGAGCGTCGACTTCGGGACCACGCGACCCGGTTCGAGCGCGAGCGCGATCAACAGCCCGCGCAACCGGACGCCCGGCACGTCGGCTAGGACGCCGTCATCCGTGCGAACCTCGAATGATCCAAGCATCCCGATCTGCACCTGGCTGATTTTGCCATGGGCGACGGGCGGGTCTCCGGCTGTTGACGCGACGCAGGAGACGTTTCCGGCGTGGTCGGTGTCAGAGCCGTGTCAGGCGCATGTCAGGTCCGGCGGTGATCGTGGCTGCAACGACCGCCACGAAAGGAACACCGATGACTCAAGCGGTTCCCATCCCGCAGGGCCTCCCCATGGAGCGGAATGCGGGCCCCTTCGACCCGCCCCGCGAAATCTCCCGGCTGCGCGACGCCCGCCCGGTCAGCCCCATGCTCTTCCCCGACGGTCACGAGGGCTGGCTCGTCACCGGCTACGAGGCGGTCCGCCAGCTCCTGGCCGACACCCGGTTCAGCTCCCGCCAGGACATCGGCGTGATCCACGTGCCGTACGAGACCCCCGGCATGCCCGTCGCCACCGAACCTTCCCCGCAGATACCGGGCCTGTTCGTCGCCATGGACCCGCCGGACCACACCCGGATGCGGCGCAAGCTCACCGGCGCCTTCACCGTCAAGCGCATGAAGATGCTCGAAGAGCAGATCATCGCCATCACCGAGCGGCAGCTGGACGAGCTGGCGCGCCTCGCCCCGCCGGTCGACCTGGTCAAGGAGTTCGCGCTGCCGGTGCCCTCGCTGGTGATCTGCGAACTGCTCGGCGTCCCCTACGCGGACCGGGAGACCTTCCAGGCCAACTCCTCCCAGTTCATGGTCAAGGACCAGACGCTCGAGGAGAAGATGGCCGCGATCGGCGCCATGAACGCGTACCTCGCCGAACTGGTCACGAGCAAACGCGCCGAACCCGGCGACGACATCCTGTCCGACCTGGCCCGCCACGACGACCTCACCATCGAGGAGCTGACCGGCGCAGCCTTCCTGCTGCTGCTCGCGGGCCACGAGACCACCGCCAACATGCTGGCGCTGGGCACCTTCGCGCTCCTGGAGCACCCCGAGCAGCTGGCCGAACTGCGCGCCAACCCGGATCTGCTCCCGGATGGCGTCGAGGAGCTCATGCGCTACCTGTCCGTCGCCGACGTCTTCTACCGCTACGCCGCGGAGGACATCGAACTCGGCGGTGAAACGATCCGCGAGGGATCGACCGTCGTCGTCTCGCTGCTGGCCGCCAACCGCGATCCCCAGCGCTTCGACAACCCCGACACCCTGGACATCCACCGCAAGGCCCGCGGTCACCTGTCCTTCGGCCACGGCATCCACCAATGCCTCGGCCAGCAACTGGCCCGCATCGAGATGCGCGCCGGTTTCGACGGACTGCTGCGCCGCTTCCCGACCCTCGAGCTCGCCATCCCCACCGACGAGGTGAAGCTCAAGACCGACATGAACATCTACGGAGTCCACGAACTACCGGTCACCTGGACGACCCGGTAGAACGCGCCTTCAGGGCCTGTCTTGTCCGGCCTGCGTCGGCAGGACTCTCTCGCGTTATGAAACTGGGGACGAGACCCCGAACCGCCCACGATGCGGTGGGTTCCTCTCACTGGGGGCCGAACGTGGTGAACGTCCGATGGGGGTTCGGTCAGGGCCGGTGCGGGTTCGCATCGGCCCTGACGCTTTCTTCAGGTGGTTTTCACGCCTGTTGGCGTGGAGGGTTTAGCCGATTGCTTCTTTCTCCGGTTCGGGCATCGTGATTCGCCGGGTGATCAGCCAGGCCGCCGCCAGTCCTGCGACGGCGAGTGCGCTTGCCGTGACGAAGGGGTCGATGCTCGTTGTCAGGGCTGGGGCGAAGGCGATGCCGATGTAGAGGGCGATTCCCGTTGAGCCGCCTAGTTGGTCCGCCGCTCGCTGGACTCCCGATGCCACTCCCGCATCTTCTTCGGTCACGCCCGTGACCGCCGCGTACTGCAGCCCGACCAGGCCGAAGCCCATGCCCGCCGCGATCAGCACCATCGCCGGGATGGTCGCCGCCGCGCCCGCTCCGCCGGACGACGGGATCGCGATTGCCGCCATTCCCGCTGCGGTCAAGGCGATCCCGGCTCCCGCGCACGCCCTGGCGCCCCAACGCTCCAGCAGTCGAGGCACGAACGTCGCAGCCGCGACGAGCGAGATGGCCAGCGGGACGAGCGTCAGCCCCGCCTCGAGCGGGGTGAGGAGGGCGCGTTGCTGGAGGTGGAGGGTGAACAGCATGAACGACGTCGACAGCGCCGCGCTGAGGAGCGCGGTGGCGAGGTTGGCCATGACCCGCGTCTTGTTGCGGAAGAACGTCAGCGGGATCAGCGGCGCCGCCGATCGCTTTTCCACCACGACGAAAAGCGTCCCGGACACCGCCGACGCGATCAGGGCGGCGGCCGTGATCCACGGGGCCGTGCCACCCTCGCCCGCCTCGATGACGCCGAACGCGAACAGCAGTGGCGTGAGCGTCAGCAGCAGCGAACCCGGCAGGTCGAGCGGAACGCGTGCAACGGCACTGTCCGCGGGGACGAGCGCGATGGTACCGATGATCACCAGCGCGACGAACGGAACGCTGACGAGGAAGATCCACCGCCAACCGTAGAGTTCCGTGATGATCCCCGAGAGCACGAATCCCACCACGAGACCCGTGCTCGCCACCGCCGCCCACACGCTCAGCGCGCGCGAGCGGCGAGGGCCTTCGGGGAACATCAGGACGATCGTCGCCATCGACGCCGGCAGCGCGAGCGCCTCGCCGACGCCCTGCAGAAGCCGCGCCACCACCAGCAACGGGAACGACGGTGCGAGGCCGGCGAGCAGCGAGGCGGCCCCGAAGAGCGCGGTCCCCGCGATCAGGACGCGTCGGCGGCCGAGCACGTCGCCGAGGCGGCCGCCGAGCATCAGCAGTCCGCCGCCGGTGATCGTGTACGCGACGACGACCCAGGTCAGCTCGCGGGCGCCGACGCCCAAGCTCGCCCCGATCGACGGCAGCGCCACGTTCACCACGGTCACGTCGATGGCGATGAGGAACTGCAGCGTGGCGAGGCAGCCGAGAACGGACCACGCCCGGATGTCAGCCCGGCGTGGATTGGAAATGTCTGAGGTCAAGAGGGTGCTCCGATACCCGAGAGGAATCTGAGCAGCACGAAGAGGCCGCTCCGGTCCAAGACGTGGAGCGGCGGAGCGTTAGGAGAGCACCGCCGCTAGCGGAGCGTCCTCGTGACAGCGGCAGCGGCCGCGGCAGAAGCGCCAGACATGCCGAGCAGGCTAGCACCGCTGCGAGCGCGGGCCACAACGCTTTTTGCGCCGTCGCGACCGACTCGCGAAGATGCTCTTCCGGCGGGCCGGCGTTGGTAATCTTCCGGTATGCCTGTTTCCGGGGCCGTTCGCGAGCGAATCCGCGCCTTCTTGGACGAGGGCGACGAGATCCGGTACGTCTTTCCCGCCACCATTCCGATGAGCGTTCAGTCGAGCGTTCTGGTCGTCGTGAGCCGCGAGGCCACCACCGTGCTGTCGACCGGTTTCTGGTCCACGAAGATGCCGAAGTCGGTCGTCGCGCGGCTTCCGCGCAACACCGTTCTCGGCCCGGTGAGCACGCAGACCACGCCGTACTTCACCTTGGACGGCATCGACTACGAGATCGACGACGAGTACGTCGCCGTGGTCAACGCCGCAGACGCGGAAATCGCGTCGCCGCAAGACCTTCCGCAGGATCCGCTGCCGGACCTCTGACGCCGCGGTGCCCGGCGGTCCGGCGGCGCTTCGGATCGGTGATACTCCGGTGGTTTCGTCCGGCTGGTCTTGGTTGGGGTTCTTCGTTGAGTGTTGGGTCTGCTGTGCTGGCCGGGCTCGTGCGGTGGGCGCGCGACGGTTCTCCCCGGCTCGGTCCTTCCGGCGGGGAGGGGCGGCTCGTCGTGGTCGATGGGCCCGCCGGTTCCGGCAAGACGACGCTCGCCGCTCAGCTCGCGGAGGCGCTGCCCGCTCAGGTCGTGCACATGGACGACCTGTACGAGGGGTGGAGCGGGATGGCCGGTGGCGTTGAGCGGCTCGGCGCTCAGGTGCTCGATCCGCTGGCCGTCGGTCGGGACGGTCGGTACCAGCGGTACGACTGGGACGTCGGCGCGTTCGCGGAGTGGCACGACGTTCCGCGCGCGCCGTACCTCGTCGTCGAGGGCTGCGGCGCGGGAGCGCGGCGGTTCGCCGACCTCACGACGCTCCTGGTGTGGGTCGAGGCGGAGGACGCGGAGCGCCTCGATCGCGGCATCGAGCGCGACGGCGACGACGCGCGCGGCCACTGGCACGCCTGGATGGCCGCCGAGCGCGCGGTCTACCAGGCCGAGGGCACTGCTCGGCGGGCCGACGTGCGCCTCGACGGGTGGGGTGCGGTCACCTGGCCCGCGACGGGCCTGTAGGGACGGCTAGACGTCGAGGTACCGGTGCCGGTCGTCGGCGGGTGAGATCAGGACTCGGCCTTCGCGGATCTGCCATTCGCTGGTGCCGTCGATCTCGTGGCTCGCGAGGAACAGGCCCCGGACCCGGTCGCCGTCCTCGTCGGAGGCGGGGACCCGGGCGATCTCGGTGAGCTGGTCGAGCAGCCAGCTCACCGCGAGCTCCCGGACGTCGCCGCCGTAGAAGGCGTAGCAGGTCCAGTTGAAGTGCCGCCGGGGCAGGCCCCAGCCGTGGGAGTAGTGGTCGTCGTCGTGCGCGGAGATGATCTCCCGGATGGCGGCGAGCTGCTTCTGGTCGCACTCCAGCCAGCCTCTGATCGACACGTAGACACCCACTCGTCAGCCCTCCGTCACTCACACGGGTCATCATGATCTTCGGGCATATTCGGTCCGTTTGACCAGGTCGCGCTGGGTGCGGGGCTGGCGAGTGGGGTTCATCGCCGCTGCCGGAGGTGTACCGCGCGGGTCTTTATTTGATTCGTTCCAGAAAAGCTGGTAGGTATGGGGGCATGCCGTCCATCGATGCCGTCGCCCTCCTCAAGGGGGCGTCGTTGCGGGTGACCCGTCCGCGGGTTGCCGTGCTCACGATGGTCTCGGACAATCCGCATGCGGACACCGACACCATCGCGACGGTGGTCCGTCGCGAGCTGGGTTCGGTGTCGACCCAGGCGGTCTACGACGTCCTGCGCGCGCTGACCGAGGCGGGCCTGGTCCGTCGCATCGAGCCGGCCGGTTCGCCCGCCCGGTTCGAGACGCGCGTGGGCGACAACCACCACCATCTGGTGTGCCGCAACTGCGGCGCCATCGCCGACGTCAACTGCGCGGTTGGCGAGGCGCCCTGCCTGCACACCGAGGACCCGCACGGATTCGTGCTCGACGAGGCCGAGGTGACCTTCTGGGGCATCTGCCCCGACTGCCTCTCCCGTGCCGAGTGAGCCAGCCAACATCCCACCACCGAGGAGCGAGTTTTGCCCGAGAACAACCAGAAACCGTTGACCACGGTGGCCGGTGCGCCGGTCCCTGACAACCAGAACTCCCTGACCGCCGGTCCGCGCGGCCCGATGCTGCTGCAGGACGTCTGGTTCCTGGAGAAGCTGGCGCACTTCGACCGCGAGGTCATCCCGGAGCGCCGGATGCACGCCAAGGGCTCGGGCGCTTTCGGCACCTTCACGGTGACCAACGACATCACCCAGTACACCAAGGCGAAGATCTTCTCCGAGGTCGGCAAGAAGACCGACCTGTTCGTCCGGTTCTCGACCGTCGCCGGCGAGCGCGGCGCGGCCGACGCCGAGCGCGACATCCGCGGCTTCGCGCTGAAGTTCTACACCGACGAAGGCAACTGGGACATCGTCGGCAACAACACCCCGGTGTTCTTCTTCCGCGACCCGCTGAAGTTCCCCGACCTCAACCACGCCGTGAAGCGCGACCCGCGCACCAACCTGCGCAACGCCGAGAACAACTGGGACTTCTGGACCAACCTCCCCGAGGCGCTGCACCAGGTCACGATCGTGATGTCGGAGCGCGGCATCCCGGCGTCCTACCGCCACATGCACGGCTTCGGCTCGCACACCTACAGCTTCATCAACGACGAGGGCGAGCGGTTCTGGGTCAAGTTCCACCACCGCACCCAGCAGGGCATCAAGAACCTGACCGACGCCGAGGCCGAGGAGCTCATCGGCAAGGACCGCGAGTCGCACCAGCGCGACCTCTTCGACGCGATCGAGCGCGGCGACTTCCCGAAGTGGAAGCTGTACGTGCAGATCATGCCGGAGGCCGACGCCGACACGTACAAGTACCACCCGTTCGACCTGACCAAGGTGTGGTCCAAGAAGGACTACCCGCTGATCGAGGTCGGCGAGTGGGAGCTCAACCGCAACCCCGACAACTACTTCGCCGACGTGGAGCAGGCCGCGTTCACCCCGGCGAACGTGGTGCCGGGCATCAGCTTCTCGCCCGACAAGATGCTGCAGGGCCGGTTGTTCTCCTACGGTGACGCCCAGCGGTACCGCCTGGGTGTGAACCACCACCAGATCCCGGTCAACGCGCCGAAGAACCCGGTGAACTCCTACCACCGCGACGGTGCCATGCGCATCGACGGCAACCAGGGCGCCACCCCGGGCATCGAGCCGAACTCCTACGGCCGCTGGCAGGAGCAGGCCTCCTACCGCGACCCGGTGCAGGCCGTGGGTGCCGTCGCCGACCGGTTCAACTACCGCGAGGACGACGACAACTACTTCGAGCAGCCCGGCATCCTGTTCCGCAACATGTCGCCGGAGCAGCAGCAGGTGCTCTTCGAGAACACCGCGCGGGCGATCGACGGCGCCTCGCAGGCGACCATCGAGCGGCACATCGCCAACTGCACCAAGGCCGACGCGGCCTACGGTGAGGGCGTCCGCAAGGCGATCGAGGCCCTGGCCGCGAGCAAGGGCTGACGCCGCCTAGGTCTTCGACCTGGACAGCAGGAACGGCGGCCACGGGAAGCCGTGGCCGCCGTTCCCGTTCCGGAACCGGAATTCTCAGACGTGATCAGGAAGAGCTGCTGATGAGCCACGGTGGACTGACCCCGGAGCAGACCGAGCGCGTCGTGGCGATCGCCATGGACCTGGCCCGGGAAGGCGAAACCGCGCAGCTGGCGGAGTTCGTCGACCACGGACTCCCGGTCGACGTGGCCGACCAGGGCGGCAACACCCTGCTCATGCTCGCGGCCTACCACGGGCACGCCGGAACGGTGCGCGCGCTGCTCGACCGCGGCGCGAATCCCGACCTGCGCAACGAGCGCGACCAGGCGCCGATCGCCGGTGCGCTGTTCAAGGGCGCAGATGAGGTGGTGGCCGTGCTCCGCGAGGCCGGCGCGGACCTCGACGCGGGGACGCCCAGCGCGCGGGCCGCCGCCACCATGTTCGGCCGGGAGCACCTCCTCGCCGACTGAGGTGCGACCTCCTCGCATTGATTTCACTTGCCCTGAGGTTTTTCCAGCCTCGATTTGCGTGGCGGTGCGGGTAGCGGAACCTCAGAGGCTCCCTGGACTGTGGGTGCCCCTCCTGATCCAATACACGGCGGAGGGGCCGTCCTCGCCAGGAAGCCTCTGAGAACCCGCGGCGGTGCCAGTGTCGTAGGTGGGCTATGCGCCTGCGGCGCATGCGACACCCCATCGACGTGCAGCTTTGCGACCCGCGACTGCGGGCCGACCAGGATGAAAAACGCTCCCTGCAAGGCTTCTGTCCTCATAGGATTCTGCGGGCCAATTCCGCCAAGGCCGCTTTGATCCGCTTCGCCTCCATTCCCAGGGTTTCGTGCTGGTGCCGGAAGACCTCCGGGGCCAGCGGCGCCAGCAGGGAGTCCGTCAGGGATTCCGGGTCTGCCAGGGAAGATTCCGCGAGCAGCGAGCGGACGTGCGCCCGCCAGAACCCGTAGGCGCCCGTCTCGAACCGGGATCTGCCCACTTCGGTGCCCAGGACCAGGTGGATGTGCCGCTCCAGCAGGTCGACCATGGTCTCGTAGAAGGCCGCCAGGCGCTCGGCCGGCGGCGCGCCCGGTCCCAGCGGCGGGTCGCCGCGCAGCAACTTCTCCTGCAGCGCCCGCTCGTGCTCGTCCAGCAGGGCCGTGGCGATGGAGGCGCGATCCGGGTAGCGGCGGTACAAGGTCGCGCGTCCCACGCCGGCTGCGTTCGCGATGTCCTCCATCGTCACGCTCTGGGCGCTGCGGGTCGCGAACAGCTCCTCCGCCGCGGCCAGGATGCGGGCGCGGTTGCGGGCCGCGTCCGCGCGCTCCCGCCCGCGCTGGTTCGGTCGCAGCAGGTCACCGTCCATGAGGGCAGCCTAGGGAATATCCGGACATCGCGTCCAGTTATGGTCGGTGACGCAACCGGACACGCTGTCCACTTGAAGGAGTCGACCATGCTGCTCCACCTCGACGCCAGCGCGCGAAGCCGCTCGTTCTCCCGGGCGCTCACCGAGCGGTTCGCCCTCGCCTGGCAGGCCGCCAACCCCGGTCAGGACTACGTCCACCGAGACCTCGCCGCGGAGCCGGTGCCGCCGATCGGGCAGGCGTGGACCGAGATCTGCGACGACCTCCTGCGGCACGGGATCACCGAGCCCGACCGCTACCGCGAGGCCGTCCGCACGCCGGAGCAGCGCGCCGCGTGGGCCGTGCTCGAACCGCTGCTGTCCGAGCTGCTCGCCGCCGACGTCGTGCTCATCGGCAGCCCCATGTACAACTTCTCGATCCCCGCGGCGCTGAAGCTGTGGATCGACCAGGTCACGTTCCCGCGGATGTCCCTGGCCGGCCGGTCCTTCGTGGTCGTGAACGCGCGCGGTGGGTCCTACCTCCCGGGAACGCCCCGGGAGCCGGTCGACCACCAGGAGCGGTACCTGCGGGACTTCTTCGCCGGGCACTTCTCGGTCGACGACGTCACCTTCATCAACTCCGAACTCACCAACGCGCTGGTCGATCCGCGGATCGAGCACCTCGCGGAGCAGCAGCGGGCTTCCGCGACGTCGGCGGAGCAGCGGGTGGACGCGGTCGTCGCGGAACTGTCGGCGCGACGCGCGGGAGGCACGCGGTGAACTGGCTGCTGCTGATCGCGGCGGGACTGGTCGAAGTGGCCTGGGCGCAGAGCATCAAGCCCACCGAGAACTTCACCAAGCCCCTGCCGACGCTGCTGAGCCTCGTGCTCTGCGCTGCCGCCGTCTACCTGTTGTCGCGGGCGATGAACACGGTGCCGGTCGGCACGGCGTACCTGGTCTTCACCGGGATCGGGGCGGCGGGGGCGATCGTGCTCGGCATCCTCCTCTACCGGGATCCCGTCAGCCTCGGGCGGATCCTCGCGCTCGCGCTGATCGTGGGCGGCGTCGCGCTCGCCAGGGTGAGCGAGACGGCCCAGTAGAACCGGACACGGCCGACGACGCGCGCGTCATCGGCCGTGTCCGGTAGCTATGTGGCGACCGCGTACAGGTAGTTGTCGTTGCCACCGACGTACACCACGCCATCTGCGACGGTGGGACCTGCGGCCACGTTGGCGTTGATGAAGTCCGTCGTCCACCGCGCTTCTCCGCTGGCCGCGTAGAGCGCGTGCGGGTTCTGCTCGCCACCTGCGTAGATCACTCCGTTCGGAGAAGCGGGCCTGACCGGCGGATTCGCGCATCCGGATTCCGAGTTCCCCCGAAACTCGTTGGCGCGGAAGGTTTTCCGGTGACCAATTGACGGCGACCCCGGCGAACGGCCGGGACCGAACCGGAATGGGAGCTCGCATGAAACGCCTTTCGAGACGCTCGTTCGGCGAACTGGGGATTCGCCTGGGAATCCGCATCGACCGGAACCGGGAAGTGCGCGACGAGGAGCGGATTCCGGCCGGCCGCACCGGCACCTTCCGCGCATTGGCGCGTTCGGCATTGGCCGGAGCCGCGCGAGCCGGTGCCGTATTGGCGGAATCCGCGGTGACGGCACTGATCGTCGCGCTGTTCCAGAACCTGTAGCTGGCAATGCCGACAACGGGAGCAAAAGCATCCGGCGAACGGTCTTCGCTCCCGATCTCCGGTGGGAAAACCGAGAAAACTGCGGGTGATTCGCGTTCTCCGTTCGGGGCGATCGGGTGAATTCCGGTTTGCGCGCGGTGCCCGGCGGTCGGCATCGTTGGGCGACTCGGGCCTTGTCCTAGGAGGACATCGTTTCGGCAGACGGGTTATCGGGGGAGGGGGTGAAGTCTGTGAAGAAGACGACCGTGCACAACGACCCGAAGGCGATCGGCGGGACCGGCACCTCGGGGGTGCGGGTTTCGAAGTGACGCCGGCGGGGCCGGTGGGGTGCCGCCCCACCGGCCCTCCGGCCCGCTCGGAAGGTGACCGGATCGCATGGACGTGACACTGGTGAACATGCCGTGGGCCTCGGTCGGCTACCCGTCGCTGGCCTGCGGAATCCTGAAGACCGCCGTCGAACGCGGTGGGGTGCACCGCGTTCGGGTGGTCGCGCGAACCTCGACTTCTTCGACTGGATGCACCAGAACCTGGGCACCCGGCTGCGCGAGTACGACTTCTTCTCGCTGGACTCCTACTTCGAGGGCTGCGGGGACTGGGTCTTCACCGCCGCCCTGCACGGGGTGCGCGGCTGGCGCGCCGCGGAGTTCCGGGAGGCGATGACCGGGCGCATCGACGCGGACCGGCTGGAGCTGTGCCTGCGGCTGCACGACCTGGTGCCCGACTGGATCTCGGCCTACGCCAAGGAAATCGCCGACACCGCGGGCGGCCTGATCGGGTTCACCACCACGTTCCAGCAGAACACCGCTTCACTGGCGCTGGCCCGCGAGCTCAAGCGGCTGGACCCCGCGTCGCGGATCGTGTTCGGCGGCGCCAACTGCGACGGCCCGCAGGGCGCCGCCTGGCACCGCAACTTCGAGTTCGTCGACTTCGTCGTGCGCGGGGAAGGGGAACTAGCGCTGCCCGCGCTGGTCGAACACCTCGACCGCGGCGGTGACCCGGCGCGCATTCCAGGTCTGTGCCCCGGATTTCGACGGCTACCTGGAGCGGTTCGCCGAATGCGCCGCCGCGGTCGAGACCGAACCCAAGCTCGTGGTGGAGGGCGCCGCGCGGCTGCTGGTGGGGCGAGAACTGCTCGGTCGAATGTGCCGAGAGGCGGGGAATGTGGCGGTTTGGCGGTTCGTGGGGATTGTCGGTGCCGGTCGGTACTGTTCGGCGTTGATGAGCACGGTGTTGCAGGCGTACCGGTTCGCGCTGGACCCGAATCCTGGGCAGGAGTCGGCGTTGCGGTCGCATTGTGGCGCGCAGCGGTTCGCGTTCAACTGGGCGTTGGGGTGCATCAAGGCCAAGGTTGATCAACGGAAAGCTGAAGCATCTTACGGCCTGGACGGGGATGAGTTGACGCCGTCTGTGAGCTGGTCGGCCTACAGCTTGCGGAAGGACTGGAACCAGGTCAAGGACGCGGTTGCGCCGTGGTGGCAGGAAAATTCGAAGGAGGCGTACTCGTCTGGCTTGGCCAATCTGGCGGCCGCGCTGAAGAACTGGGGCGACTCGAACAAGGGTCGACGCAAGGGCCGCAAGGTCGGGTTCCCGAGGTTCAAGGGCAGGCGGGCTGGGTTGTCGTGCCGGTTCACTACCGGCAGCTTCGGTCTCGACCGTGACCGGCGGTACGTCAAACTGCCCCGAATCGGGGTGGTGCGCACAGATGAGTCCACTCGCAAGCTCGCTCGTCATCTGGAATGCGGGAGGGCGCGGATCCGATCGGCGACGGTGTCGTATCGGGCGGGGCGTTGGTTCGTGTCGTTCTCGGTGGAGATCACCCGTGACGATCCCGCCCCTGTCCAGCCGGGTGTGACGGTGGGTGTGGATCTCGGGATCAAGTCCCTCGCCGTGCTGTCCACCGGAGAGGCGATCGCCAACCCGAAGCACCTCGAAGTGGCACAACGCGAGTTGCGACGGTTGCAGCGTCAGGCTTCGCGACGTCAAGGCCCGGACCGGCGTACCGGGCAGAAGCCGTCGAATCGTTGGCGGAAGACTCAAGCCCGCATCGTCAGGCTTCACATCATGGTGGCCAACGCGCGCCGTGACGGACTGCACAAGCTCACCACCCGGCTTGTGCGGACTTTCGGAGCGATCGTGTTGGAAGACCTCAACGTGGCGGGCATGACGAAAAACCGCCGCTTGGCGCGGCAGGTTGCGGGTGTCGGCATGGCCGAACTCCGACGACAGGTCGAGTACAAAGCCTCCTGGTCTGGTGTGTACGTGCACGTCGCGGACCGGTGGTATCCCAGCTCTAAAACGTGTTCGGATTGTGGCGTGGTGAAAGCCAAGCTGCGCCTGTCCGATCGTGTTTTCACCTGCTCTTCCTGCGGGATGAGCATGGATCGTGATCTCAACGCGGCCCACAACCTCGCCAAGCTTGCTGAGGCCACGACGTCCTCCCCGAGTTGCGGGGCGACAGTAAACGAGCCCGATGGAAACCCACACAAGACCCGCACCACGCGGGCAGCGGGTATCGCCACGGGAAGACTCGCGCCGAAGGGCACGGGCCAACGTCGGCACCGCAAGGTGTCGGCTCACGACACGCTTTCACACGTTTCGTGAACGGCGAGAAGCACCACTGCACGTTCGTTCTGCGGCCTCAACGGGTCGTTCATGCGCCTGCTGGTCCGCGCGGGCGGGCTGCGCTGGTGGGCACCGGCCCGGCTGCGGCGCTGGCCGGTGCCCGCGATGGTGGTCTGAACGGCGGGGGGAGGCGGCTTGCGGATGAGTGGTCCGGCAGCGGGGGTCCGTTCCCGGCCGTTCGGGCTCCTGCTCGGTGCTTGGGCCGTTTCGTCGGTCGGCGATGGGATCCGGGCGGCGGCGTTGCCGCTGTTCACGGCGGTGAGCACGCGCGATCCGGTGGCCGTTTCGGCGGTTGCGGCGGCGACCGTGCTGCCGTGGCTGCTGGTCGCCTTGCCCGCGGGCGCGATGGTCGACCGGTGGCGGCCCCGGCACGCGCTGATCTGCGCGCACGCCTTCCGCTGCGCCGTCACGTTCGCGCTGGCCGGCCTGATCCACACCGGCAACGCCGGGCTACCCGTGTTGCTGGTGTGCGGTTTCCTGCTCAGCAGCGCGGAAACGTTCGCCGATTCGGCGGCGCAGACGCTGCTGGTGTCGTTGGCCGGATCGACGGAGCTGGAACGCGCCAACGGCCGGTTCGTCAGCGTGGAGACCGCCGGTGTCGAGATCGCGGGCCCGTTGGCGGCGGCGGCGCTGTTCGCGTGGGATCCCGCGCTGTGCTTCGCGGCGAACGCGCTCGCGCTGGGGCTGGCGCTGCTCCTGGTGATCGCCGTGCCCGGGCAGGCGGCACCGCCGCAGGCGCGCGAAGCGACGTCGTTGCGCGCGGAAGTGCTTGCGGGGCTGCGCTTCCTGGTGCGCAGCCCGGACTTGCGTGCGGTCGTCGGCGTCGTCGGCGTGACCGCGCTGCTCACCAGTGGCGTCAACGCGGTGGCGTTCCTGTTCGCGATCGAGTCGCTGCGCTTGCCAGCGGCGTCCGTGCCGACGCTGCTGGTCTGCACCGCGATCGGCACGCTGCTGGCCGCCCCGGTCGCGTCCCGGCTGGCCGGCCGGCTGGGTGGCGGATCGGTGATGATCGGCGCCTTGTTCGTGCTGGCCGCGGGAATCGCGCTGCTCGGGGTGGTGCGGGCACCGGGCGGCGCGTGGGTCGCGTACTTCGTCATGGGGCTGGGTGCGGGCGCGTGGAACGTGCTGTCCGCGGCCAACCGCCAGCGCCTGACGCCGCGCCCGATGATGGGCCGGGTGACCAGCGCGCACCGGGTGCTCGCCTGGGGCCTGATGCCACTGGGTGCCGCGCTCGCCGGGCCGCTCGCCGAAGTCACGTCGCTGCGCGCGGTGATCCTCGGCGCGGCGTTGCTGACGGCCGCGGTGGCCATCGCCGCCACGCCGCGCCTGCGCAGCGTCGGCCAGCAGAAACGCTGATCGTTCTCGGTCGCGGACCCGGGACCGCGCCGCGTCGAGTGCCATGGATGTTTGCACTGGTGCCAAATTGGTGCCATGATGGTGCCATGGATATTGGGGTGTATGTCGACGGCATCCGGCGGGAGCTGGCCGTCGCCGCCGAAGTCGGTGGTGACGATGCGCGGGAGCTCGCCGAGCGGCTCACGACGCCATTGGAGTCCGCCCTCCGGCTGACGCTGCTGGACGCGTTGTCGTCGGCTGCCGACGAGATCACCCGCGAGCTCGCGCCGGGATCGGTGGACCTGCGGTTCCGCAGCGGGGAACCGGAATTCGTCGTGACGGCGCCACCGGTGGCCCACGGCGCGGCGGCCGACGAAGGCGAGAGCGCGCCGGCGGAGGTCCGGCCGGTCCTGGAGGCCGACGAAGGCGCCATGTCGCGGATCAACGTCCGGATGCCCGAAAGGCTCAAGGCCCGCGTAGAGGAAGCGGCCGGGCGAGAAGGGCTGTCGGTCAACGCGTGGCTCGTCCGGGCCGCCGCCGCTGCGGTGGAACCCGCCGAGCGGCCCGCGGGGCGCGGCACCGGCCGGCGCGGACAGCGCTACACCGGGTGGGCGCGCTAGCGGCGCGCTCCGACCCGTACACCCCACGTCCTACCAGCGAGGACGCTCACCGAACACGATCTGAGGGGACAGCCATGCCAACTTTCGACACTCCGGAACCGATTTCCGCCACGATCGACGTCGTCCTGGGCGACGTGCGGATCGTCGCCGCCGACCGGGCCGACACCGTCGTCGACGTGCGGCCGACCGACCCGTCCCGGAAGGCCGACGTGCGGGCGGTGGAACTGACCCGCGTCGAGTTCTCCGATGGCGAGCTGCTGGTCAAGACGGAGAAGCGGTGGCGGCACTACGGCCCGCGCGACGGCGGATCGGTCGAGGTGCTGATCGAGCTGCCGACCGGGTCGCAGGTGCGCGGCGAGTCGGCGCAGGGGGACTTCCGCGGCGAGGGACGGCTCGGCGAGTGCCGGTTCCGGACCTCGGTCGGCGCCATCCGGCTCGACGCCACCGGCCCGCTGAACGCGAAGACCGCCACCGGAGCGGTCGCCGTCGACCGCGTGGCGGGCCCGGCCGAGGCCGCCACCGGGTCCGGCGAGCTGCGGATCAGGCGGGTCGACGGTGCCGGGGTGTTCAAGAACTCCAACGGGGAGACCCGGATCGGCGAGATCGGCGGGGAAGCGCGGTTGAGCGCGGCCAACGGCAGCATCACCGTCGAGAAGGCGCGCGACTCCGTCCGGGCCAAGACCGCCAACGGCGACATCCGGATCGGCGAAGTCGCGCGCGGCGCGGTCGAGCTGGACGTGTCGGTGGGGGAGCTGGAGATCGGCATCCGCGAAGGGACCGCCGCGTACCTGGACCTGAACACCACGGTCGGTCGCGTGCACAACTCGCTGGACAGCGTCGACGCGCCGGGAGATGCGGAGGAGACCGTCGAGGTCCGCGCCAACACGGTGAGCGGTGACATCATCGTGCGCCGCTCCTCGCTCGCCGACGAATGATCGGCGAATAGGCCCCGAAAAGCACCACGCCGCCGTGCTTTCCGGCGGCGACCTTCGCCAGGACCGAGGTCCTGCGCCACGATCCCGGCCCTTGACGCGGCCGATGTTCGCGCGGATGCGCTTCCCGCTGCCCTGGCTCCGCCCGGTGCCGGTCCTGATCGGACGCACCCGTTTTTCCTTTTATCCCGACGAAAGGGAAATACCCGTGATAATCGATGCTGCCCGCATGGCGGTCGACCCGCAGCACTTCTGGCTGCGCGGCGAGAAACCGGCGAGCCCGATCGACTTCGACGAAGAACGAGGCGTGTGGAACGTCCACGGCCACCCGGAGGCGGTCGCGGTCCTCAGCGATCCGAAGACGTTCTCCTCCGACATCACGCGGGTCATGCCGATCGAGCTCGACCCGGCCTTCCTCGAGGGCGACCTGACGCAGATGGACCCGCCGCAGCACCGCAAGCTGCGGCGGTTGGTCAGCCACGCGTTCACCCCGAAGATCGTGGCCGACCTCGAACCGCGGATCGCCGCGCTGACGCACGAACTGCTCGACGCGGTGGCCAGCCGGGGCCGGCTCGAACTGGTCGCGGATCTCGCCTACCCGCTGCCGGTGATCGTCATCGCCGAACTGCTGGGCGTGCCCAGCAGCGATCGAGATCTCTTCCGGAAATGGGTGGAGGAGCAGCTCAGCGGCGGCCAGCAGCTCTCGGTCTCCGCCCAGGGCGAGGAGCAGCTGCGCGAGATGAACGCATCGCTGGAAAGCATGCGGCAGATCTACGACTACCTCCTCGAACACGCCGCGGAGCGGCGGCGGAACCCCCGCGAGGACCTGCTGACCCAGCTGGTGCAGGCGGAGATCGACGGCGAACGGCTCACCGACAACGAGGTTGCGAACTTCGCCAACCTCCTGCTGGGCGCCGGGCACATCACCACCACGATGTTGCTGGGCAACACGGTGATGTGCCTGGACGCGCACCCGGAGCAGGCGGCGCGGGTGCGCGCGGACCGCGCGCTGGTGCCGGGCGCCATCGAGGAATCGCTGCGCCTGCTGACCCCGTTCGCGCTCACCTACCGGGCGACGATGACCGAGACCGAGGTCGGCAGCCGACGGGTGCCCGCGGACCAGGTGCTTTCGGTGTGGCTCGGGGCGGCCAACCGCGACGGCCGGGCGTTCGCCGATCCGGACGCCTTCGACCCGGCCCGCGACCCCAACCCGCACATCGCGTTCGGGCGCGGCATCCACTTCTGCCTGGGCGCGCCGCTGGCCCGGCTGGAGGGCCGGATCGCGATGAACATCCTGCTGGACCGCTTCCCGGTGCTGCGCACGGATCCGGCGAACCCGCCGGTCCTCATGCCGGGCACGGACATGATCGGCGCGACTTCGCTGCCCTTGCTCACCGAATAACGCGTTCGGCTGCTCCCGGCCGGAAAAAGGGTCGGCGCGATGGGACGGCGTGGCAAGATCGCCGTCGAAATCCATGCCGGTTCGCGGCCGATTGCTGGGAGGAATCGTGGCGACCTGGGAAGACCTTCTCGAATTCGTCCGGACCGAATACCGGGTCGTCCCCGGTGAGGCGGAGGAAGGCGAGCCCGAGTACCGGATCATCGAGGACAGCGAGGACGAGATCCGGCTCCTCGTCGAGTACGAGGACGACCGGAGCCAGATCGTCATCGTCTGCCACGAGCGGCTCGACGGCCGCGAGGACTGGGTGCAGGTCGTGTCGGTGATCGGCCTGGCCGAGAGCGTCAACCTGCGGAAACTGCTGGAAGAGCTGGGGCAGACCTCGGTCGTGTGCGGGGCGCTGATCATCGGGGACCACGTCGTGCTCCGGCATTCGCTGCCGCTGCTGAACCTCGACATCAACGAGTTCACCGATCCGCTGAACTTCGTCGCGGAAACCGCGGACCATCTCGAAGAGCTCTTCTTCCGCAACGACGACCACTGACCCGTTTCGCGCATTTCGGGGCATTTGGGGTTGAATGGGGGAATGGGATTCTTCCAGAACTCGAAAGCCGATCTCGGCGCGATGGCCGCCGCCGCTCTCGAAGCGGAGCGGCGGCGGTTCACCGTTCGCCTGGTGGCGCTGTCCGGCAGCAAGGACGACGCGATCGATCCGTGGTCGGAGCGGATCGAGGCGATCGAGGACGAGGGCTGGGAGCTCGACCGGTTCTCGGTGGCGCCGAACGAGAAGGGCTGGGTCGAGGCGTACGTGCTGTTCAAGCGGAGTTGAGCGGCTCGATTTGTTGAGCGGGTGCTGGTTTGGTCGCGATCGCGGTGGCGGGCGGGTCGGTGCTGGCCGCCGCGGTGATCCCGCGGTCGGCGCCCGGGGCGTGCTGGCGGCAGATGCGCGAGTCGACGCGAGCAGGTAGTTGCAGGCGCATGATAAATGCTTGCACGCGCTTCATAACCGCGCAAGCTGCTATAGTCGTAGGAGGTACGCATCACGGGAGGTGTGCGGTGGGGATCGCCGACGACGCCGTCGAGATTCGGGCGCACGGCTGGCGCACGCTCGCCGCGCTCCACGGGGCGCTCGAAACCGCGCTGGAGAAGGCGCTGCAGGCCGGGCACGGGCTGTCGGTCGTCGAGTACACCGTCCTGGACGCCCTGAGCAGGCAGGACGGCTGGCACATGCGGATGCAGCAGCTCGCCCGCGCCACGGCGCTCAGCGGCAGCGCGACGACCCGGCTGGTCAACCGGCTGGAAGACCGCGAGCTGCTCACCCGGGTCCTGTGCAAGGACGACCGCCGCGGCATCTACACCGAGCTGACCGACGCGGGCCGGGCCCTGTGGGAGCAGGCCCGCCCCACCCACGACGAAGCGCTAGAGAAGGCGCTGGTCGAAGCCGAGCGGCTCCCGGAGCTCGCGCCGCTGGTGGCAGCGCTGCACAACCTGCCGCAGCGGCCCGGCGGCTGACAGGGCGTGCGGGCGACGCAGGCGACGATCGCCACGCCCGGCCGGCCGAACGAGGACTACCTGGCCACCGGGCCCGATTGGGCGTTCGTCCTCGACGGCGCGACTGCTCCGTCCGGAGTGGACAGTGGCTGCGTGCACGACGTGCCCTGGCTGGTACGTCGACTCGGCGGCGAGCTGGCGCAGCGGCTGGCGGCGTCGGACCGGACAGCCGTCGAGCTCCTCGCCGACGCGATCCGCGCGACCTGCGCAGCGCACGCGGACACCTGCGACCTGCGAAACCCGTCGAGTCCCTCGGCAACCGCGGCGCTGCTGCGGCTGCGCGGCGACGACCTGGAGTACCTCGTGCTCGCCGACAGCCCGATCGTGCTCGACGTGGCGGGCGAACCCCGGCCGATCATCGACGACCGGATCGAACACCTGCCCGGTTACACGCTCGAAGCGGTCCGCGACCTGCGGAACCGGCCGGGCGGATTCTGGGTCGCCAGTACGAAGCCCGAAGCGGCGTACGAAGCCGTGCACGGCGTGCTCCCGGCGCCCGACGTGCGCCGGGCGGTGCTGCTCACCGACGGCGCGTCCCGCTACGTGGACCGCTTCGGCCTCGGCGACTGGACCGACCTGCTGGACCTCGTGGAGCAAGCCGGCCCGGCCGAGCTGCTGCGCCGGGTGCGAGCCGCGGAAGCAGCGGAAACCCCGGCGGAAAGCCGCAGGCGAAGGGGAAAACCCCACGACGACGCCACCGCGGTGTTCTTGCGCTTCTGAACCCGCCACGATCCGGGCGCGGGTCTGCTCTGTTCGAGCGGAAAACCGCTTGAACGGTTCCGCCGCGCCGGACGCCCGGTACTGAATTGTGGAGTGCAGCCCAGTGCGTGGAGGACGCCGGATGAATCGTGAGCAGCGTGGTGTCGTCAAGGCGGTGTCGGTGATCGCGGCGGCGCTCTGGATCGTGCTCGGATTGCGTTTCGGCTGGCCGGCGTGGCTGTGGCTGGCGCTGGTCGCCGCGACGTGCGTCGCTCCGTGGGTGATCTTCTGGCAATACCGGCGCTGGCAGGACCGGGAGCTCGCGGCGGAGCCCCCGGCCGCCGAAGCCGCCGAACCGCGGGAGCGGCCGCAAGCGGCCGAGCGGTCGTTATCGGGCCTGCCGATGCGAAGCGCGCACCCGGACTACAAGTTCTTGTTCTCCGGCAAGGTGTTCTGATACTCGAAGCCGGACGCGCCGGGGCTGCCGCACGCCGACCCCGGCGGGCTGGCCATCGACCTGGTCCTGGAGCAGGCCGCCCACTTCGTGGCGGAAGTGCCGCCTGACGAGGGCGAGCTCGCGCAGCACCGGCTGAACGCCGCGCTCGGCGTGGAACGCTCCGATCCGTCCGGGCGCGTGGCGGCTTGGGCCGGCGACGTGCGGCTCGAACTGCCCGGCTCCGACGCGGACCGGCTGCATCGCCTCGCCGAGGCGCGCAAGCAGGAAGAGCTCTGGGAACGCGCGCGGAACCACGAGCGCGAAAAGCGCGCCTACCTGGCCGAAGACGTGCTGAAGAATCCCGGCAGCGCGCTGGTCTGGTGGTTGGCGAGGGAAGACGGCAACGTCGACGAAGCGGTCCGCCAGATCGCCAACCTGCGGAGGCTCACCGCCGCCGCGCACGACACCCGGATCCCGGACCCGGACCTCCACCCTCCACAGTGGATTACCGCGATGCCGGGCGACCAGCACACGATGCGCTCGTTCCGGCTGGAGGAATTCGAGGTCCAGGGCAGCAGGCTGGGCGCGTCGCAGCACGTGCTGGCCGCGATCGAAGGCCTGGCGACGGGGGAGGAACGCGCGGCGCTCGGCCGCCGGGTGGCGGAGGTCCTGGCGGCGCACGGCCACGACGAGCTGGCGGAACTGGTCCGGAGCACCTTCGACGACCGCCCGGAACTCCCGGGCCCGGAAGCGCCCTGACGGGCCGTCTGGTCAGGCTTGGGCCTGGCGGACCTGAGATCCGGGTTCGGTCCTCGAAGCGGCGGAGCCGTGTGGTGCGGGGCGCCGCTTTCGCGCGAAACCGGCGCGCAGGGCGAGTGCCGAACAACATCAACGGCGACCTTCGCAATGCGCAGCCTTGCGGAACACCCGGAGACGGATCGGACGACATGTCGCGGACGGGACTGCGCTGCTCCTAGCGCCGAACGATGCAGTCGTCGAGCAGGCCTGCGTTCAGAGGTCCGCGCAGCGTTCGGCGAGGGACATCGCGTCGTGGGGCGCGTGGGCCTTCACGTCGTTGTCGAAGTACGCGTAGACGTCTCGGCCCTTGGTCGTTGGGGCCGGGGCGGCGACCGTGTGCTTGGTCCTGGGGCACTTGCCCTCGTGCCACGACCTGATCAACTTCGCCCAGTGGTCCAGGTCATCGGCGCTGTAGCCGCTCGCGTACAGCTCCTCGGCGCCGTGGAAGCGGAGGTAGACGAAGTCGCTCGTGACGTCCTCCAGGTGCGGCCAGGCCCCCGCCGCGTCCGCCACCACCAGGCCGATGTCGTGGCTGCGGAGCAGCTCGACCGCCTCGGCGGAGGCGAAGCCGGGATGGCGGACCTCCAGCGCGTGGCGCAGCGGCCGATCCGCGTCGGTCTCGGTGAGCGAGCGGCCCGCGAGCCGATCGTCGTGCCGAGCGGCCAGCGCAGCGGCCGCGGCGGTGCTCCGGGGGAGGAGGCGGAAGAACGCCGTCAGGCGTTCGACGTCGACGCCCAGCGACGGCGGGAGCTGCCAGAGCAGCGGCCCGAGCTTCGAGCCGAGGGCGAGGATGCCGGAGGCGAAGAAGTTCGCCAGCGGCGTTTCGGCGTCGTGGAGCCTTTTCATGTGGGTGATGTAGCGGCTTCCCTTGACCGCGAACAGGAAGTCGTCCGGGGTCTGCGCCGCCCAGCGGCGGTAGGTGTCCGGGCGTTGCAGGGAGTAGAACGACGCGTTGACCTCCGCCGAGCCGAGCCGGCTCGAGAGGTACTCCAGTTCGGCGCCGCGGCGCAGATCGCGCGGGTAGAACGGACCGTGCCAGGGGCCGTACACCCAACCGGACGTGCCGATCCGGATCCTGCGCGATGCGGAACGAGCTCGCATGATCCTTCCCGCGGTATCCGCCGGTCCGCCGACCGGCGGGTCTCCGAGCATCGGACTACCCACCCCGGCCCGGCGCGGCACGTCGGAACGGGATTTCCCGACTTGACCAAGGGCCCGTTCGGTGCGCGGGCACGTGGGCGGACCATTCTGAAACGAGCTCTGGAGTCGGATGCCTTCGGTCAGGCGGCGGTCGTCAGCAGAGGGTGACCGGGAGGGTCCGGAGGCCGCGGTTGCGGAAGGAGTTCCGCCACTGCAGCTCCTCCTCCGGCACCGCCAGCGCTAGGTCCGGGAACCGGCTCAGCAGCGCGCCGAAACCGATCTCCCCCTCCATCCGTGCCAGCGACGCCCCGAGGCAGAAGTGCGGCCCGTGTCCGAACGCCAGGTGCGGATTGTCGGCGCGGTCGAGGTCCAGGCGCTCCGGGTCGGCGTAGCGGTCCGGGTCGTGGTGCGCCGACACCAGCGAGAGCAGCACCGTCTCCCCGGCCGGGATGGTCACACCGCCGATCTCGACGTCGGTGACCGGGAATCGGCGGATCGCCACCTGCGGCGGCGGATCGAACCGCAGCAATTCGTCCACAGTGGCCGGTGTGACTCCGCTGCGGGCTTCGGCGAGCGCCGACGGTCGCGTCAGCAACGCGGCGAGCCCGTTGCCCAGCAGGTTCACCGTGTTCTCGTAGCCGGCGAACAGCACGAGGAACGCCGCCGACGTCAGCTCCTCCTCGCTGAGCCGGTCCTCCTCGTCGCGGAGCTCGATCAGGCTGCTGAGGAAGTCCGCGCCGGGATTCGCGCGCTTCGCCGCGATCAGTTCGAGCAGGTAGCCGTACAGCGCCTGGAGCGATTCGCGGGCCTGGTCGGGAGTCTCGGGCGCGAGCATGCCGTCGGTCCACGAGCGGAAGTCGGGCCGGTCGGCGGCGTCCACGCCGAGCAGCTCGCAGATCACCGTGATCGGCAGCGGCGCGCAGTAGGACGCCATCAGGTCCGCTTCTCGCTGCCCGTCCAGGGCGTCCAGCAGCTCGTCGGCGATCTGCCGGACCCGCGGGCGCAGCGGCTCGATCCGGCGCGGGGCGAACGCCTTGCCGATGATCCGGCGCAGCCTCGTGTGCTCCGGCGCATCCATGTTGAGCAGGTTCGCGTCCAGCGCGGGCGGCAGCGAGAAGCCGCGGTAGCCGCCGCCGGAGTGCTTCTTGTCCAGCGACAGCCGCGCATCGGCCAGCGCCGCGCGCACGTCCGCGTAGCGGGTGACCAGCCAGATCGATGTGCCGTCCGGGGCGGTCGCGCGGTGCACGGGACCCTCTTCGCGGAGGCGGGCGTAGGTGGCGCGGGGAGCGGTGACGAAGGCGGAGTCGATCTCGATCACGGTGTCGAAGCTACGCGAGTTGTCAGGTCAGATGCGCCGGACCGTCCGCAGCCGTTCGGCTCGGTGTAACCGGGAGCCGGTCACCGCTCCACCTGGTTTCCGCACGCTGACCGCGCACCTCAGCGATGGAAGGACCTGCCATGTTCAAGACCTCCCGGCGGTTGCTCACCGTCCTCGCCTGCGCGGCGCTGCCGCTGGGCCTGACCGCCTGCGGCCCGAGCGCGGCCACCGAGCAGGGCGGCGCGCGCAACCCCGACGAGCTGGTGTTCGCCTCGATCCCGACGGAGGACTCCACCAGCCTGGAGCAGGAGTTCCGGCCGCTGATCGACATGCTGGCGAAGGAGACCGGCAAGAAGATCCGCGTGGAGAAGGCCACCGACTACGCGGCGGTCATCGAGGGCCAGCGCACCGGCAAGATCGACATCGCGATGTACGGGCCGCTGTCGTACGTGGTAGCGAAGAACAGCGGGGTGCGGATCAGCCCGCTCGGCGCTCAGGTGGAGACCAAGGGCGGGGCACCCGGCTACCGGTCCTACGGCGTGGTCAAGGCCGATTCGCCGATCCAGCGCATCGAGGACTTCCGGGGCAAGCAGGTCTGCTTCGTCGACCCCAACTCGACCTCCGGCTACCTCTACCCGAAGGCGGCGCTGCAGAAGGCCGGGATCGACGCCGAACGCGATGTCAAGCCGGTGCTGGCCGGCGGGCACGACGCGTCCGCGCTGGGCGTGACCAGCGGCCAGTGCGACGCCGGGTTCGCCTACGACGCGATGGTCGACAAGCTGCTGCCGGAGAAGGGCGGCATCAAACCCGGTGACCTGCGGGTGGTGTGGCGCTCGGAGCTGATCCCGGGCTCGCCGGCCGCGATCGCCGACGACCTCGACCCGGCCCTGAAGAGCAAGGTCGTGGAGGCGTTCGGGACCAAGGCCAACGCCGACTACCTCAAGGCGAACGGATTCTGCACGGCGGACGACTGCGAGGTCGGCGGCTACTGGGGCTTCGTCCCGGCCGACGACGCGACGTTCAACAGCGTCCGCGACGTCTGCGGCACCACCCGCGACAAGCAGTGCACCGAAGGCAGCTGACACCCGACCGTCCGATGGGGACCGCAGTTTCAATTGAAACTGCGGTCCCACTGCTTTCGGCACCCGCCCTACCAGCGGGTACGCGACAAGTGTCCGGGGTGTTCACCTTCGCGGTTCTGCGCGTTGGGTTCGGCGAAGTTGTCCGGACAAGCTGGGCGCGCAGGCTTCCGGGCGTGGTCAGAAGCCGGTACGTGGAGATAGCCGACACCCTCGCCGCCGAGCTCGCGCAGCTGCCCGCCGGCAGCCGGATCGCCGGCGAGCACGAGATCGCCGCCCGGTTCGAGGTGGGGCGGGCGGCGGCCCGCGCCGCCATGCAGGAGCTGGAACAGCGGCTGCTGGTTCGCCGGGTGCGAGGAGCCGGCACCTTCGTGAACCGGCGCATCGACTACGTGATTTCCCAGCGGCGGGCCCCGTCGTGGCACCAGACGGTGCGCGAGGCGGGTGCCGAGCCGCGCTCGGTCGTGCGCGACGTGCGGCGCGCTCCGCTGCCCGCCGCCGAGGCCGAGTTGCTGGAGCGGCCCGCCGGCAGCCCGGCCAGCCTGCTGATCCGCCAGTACTACGTGGACGACCTGCTGCACGGATGGTCGAACGAGTGGATCCCGGCCGACGTGCTGCCCGACGTCGAGATCGCGGTGCACAGCGTCGAATCGGTCGACTCGATCCTGCGCCAGATGGGCGGGGTCCGGCCGGTGCGCTCCTGGTGCCGGGTCAGCAACGCGCTGCCGGAGCCCGAGGTCGTCGCGGGCCTGGAGATCGAGTCCGGCCGCCCGGTGTGGCTGGTGGAGAGCGTCAGCCGGGACTCGGGCACCGGACTTCCGGTGTTGTTCAGCCGCTCCTGGTCGCGCCCAGATTCCGCCCGGATCGTCGTCGAGATGGACGGGCCGTACCAACCGGAGGACGAGTGAACAGGGAACAGCGTGCCGCGCTGCTCGCCGCGGCCGAACCGGCCGAGGTGATCGAGCTGGCCGATGCCTGCCTGGAGGTGGCGCCGCCGCCGAAGGTGCTGGTGTCGCCGGAGGTCGGCTGCGTGTCGGTGCAGGTGCGGGAACCGATCGTGCGGGACCGGTTCCTGCTCGGCGACGTGCTCGCCTGCCGCGCCGAGGTGGAGCTGGACGGGGCCCGCGGCTGGGCGATGCGGCTCGGCGACGACCGGGCCGCCGCGCTGGCCGCGGCGATCCTCGACGCCGCCGTGGAATCCGGCCGGGCGCGGGCCGAGGTCGAACAGCTCTGCGCGCGGGTCGCGGAGCGGCAGCGGCTGGCCGAGGACACCGAGTGGGCCGAACTGGCCCCGACGATCGTCGAGTTCGAGGAATTGTGATGACTGCGACCACTTCCTTGTCGCCCGAGCAGGCGCAACTGGTCTTCCGCGCCGTGCTGGACGCCCTGTCCCGCCCGGGCGAGGTGCTCCGGTTCCCCGCAATTTCCATTGAAATCGAACCTTCGATTTCAATGGAAAATTAGGACCACCCGGTTACGGAGGCGTTGTTTCCG
>NZ_JBFAIN010000027.1:0-111365 GCF_040654735.1 Saccharopolyspora sp. NPDC050642
AGGAGGTGTTGCTGGCCAAGTTGCGTGGCGCGGGTCAGCTCGACTTCTCCCGTGCGACGGTTGATTCCTCGCAGATCCAGGCGAAACGGGGTCGATCGTCCCCAAAAGTCGGTCCGAGTCCGGTTGACCGTGGCCGGCCGGGCTCCAAGCACCATGTCATCACCGATGCACAGGGAACGCCGCTGCGGGTGTTGCTGACCGGCGGCAACCGTAACGACGTCACGCAACTGCTGCCGCTGGTCGAGGCCATCCCGCCGGTGAGAGGCCTGCGTGGACGCCCACGCCGCAAGCCTGGTCACGGCCGCCTATCCGCCGGAGGCCTGAATTGCGCTACGCATCGTTTTCGGAAGTGCTGGGCTCGTGGAACCGCTCCTCGGACGTTCTTGTGCGCTGTGAGCAGCGTCGATCTGAGCGAAATGCGTGGACATGGAAGGCATCTGGTGGAGCCCACCTCCTGCTGGTCCGGATGCAGATCTGGCGGTCCGTGATGAGCAGTTGATCTCTGCCCTGAGGTGTTCGGTGCGTGGCAAGTCCTCGTCGTGCTTTGGCCGGCCGCGCCTCGCGCGATCGGTCACGGGCTGTCGGCTGCAGCGCGTTGGCGACTCCTCTGCTCCGAGGCGCTCAATGCCAACGTCCGCGCCATCGGTCCACTTCGAGAGCTGCCGAGCTGAGCTTGTCGACCGCGACCAAGCCGGTGTGCTGCTCCATCCGGTCGATCTGCAGGTCGGTGCTGCTTCGTGCTTTGGGACGCGGCGTGACGCAGATCGGTGGAGTGCCCGCGAGTCGGTGTGCGATACCGCCCTGCGTGCTGTGAAGATCTGCTGATCGAGATCTTCGGAGCTGTTCCGCACACCGACCCCTGGGTTTGGGAATGAGCGCCTATCAGTACATCGATCCGGGGCCTACGCCTCCGGCTACGTCGCCTGCGACGGCGAAGGTGATGCGCAAGACGGGACGTCGGGATACGCAGCCTGAGCTGAAGTTGCGTCGGGCCCTTCACAAGCGGGGTTTGAGGTTCTTGGTAGACGTCTCGCCGCGGGGTACGAACAGGCGTCGACGGGTTGACATCCTCCTCCGCGGTGCGCGCATCGCGGTGTTCGTGGACGGCTGCTTCTGGCACTCGTGTCCGGTCCACGCTCATCTTCCGAAGAGCAACAGGGACTAGTGGCAGCGCAAGTTGGAGGGCGTGGTGCGGCGTGATCGGGATGCGGATGACGAGTTGACGGAGGCGGGTTGGTTAGTCGTGCGCGTCTGGGAGCACGAGGATCCAGAGGACGCGGCTGATCGGATAGCGCGCTTGGTGAAGGAACGCCGAGGCCGCAGGCAATCTTGACGACGATGTGGGTGGGAGGTCGCCCAGGGCGACCACTGCCCGTCCTGGGCGAGGAGAACCAGGTTGAAGTCCCTGGGGACTTGAACCCCCACATGCAGAACTGCAGTTCAGAAGCTCAGCTGGAACTCAGCCAAAATTCAAAGCATGAAGAAACCCCAGGTCACAGCCGTTGACCTGGGGAAAATTCTTGTCTGAGGGGGACTTGAACCCCTAGACCGGTGAAATTTCCCGTGTTTGGGGAAATCACACCAGAACGGTAGCAGGTGCGTCCTCCGCAGGCTACAACCCTGTGGAACCTCAAGGGGTTTTGTCAGTCGGCGGGGGTTCGTCGGTGTCTTCTGCCCTTGGCGCCGGCATGCGGCTATTCGGGTCATGTTGAGCTATTGCTGCGTCACAAGCGCTGTGTGGCGACGTTCCAGCACTGCCTCATCGGGCGGTGTTGGATGCGGGGTGCGCAGTGACCGAGGCAGAGGGAACAGATCCATCCGGAGCAGCAGGGCACGGCCGTCGCAGGCCGCGACATCGGGGGCGTGCGTGTAGCGAGTCGATGGTGCGGTTCGCTTTTTACGGTCGGATGTCGACGAAGGAGTTCCAGGACCACGAGACGTCGCTGAGCTGGCAGCTCGAGGTTGCCGAGGAGACGATCGCCGGCCGCGGGCTGATCGTGGCCGAGTACTTCGATGAGGGCTGTTCGCGTCGGCGGTCCTGGTCCAAGCGGCGGTGCGCGGCAGCACTGCTGACCGCGACGCAGAGCCCGGACCGTGGGTTTGATGCCGTTGTCGTCGGCGAGTATGAGCGGGCTTTCTACGGAGATCAGTTCCGGGCCGTGATGACCTTCTTGGCCGAGCAGGGTGTGCAGTTGTGGTTGCCGGAGGCGGGTGGGCCGGTGGATCTCGGTGATCCGGCGCATCAGGCGTTGATGTTGTTGTTGGGTTCGCAGTCGCGGCGGGAGGTGTTGCGGGCGCGGCACCGGGTGTTGGCGGCTATGCGCGCTCAGGTCTGTACGCAGGGCCGGTTTTTGGGTGGGCGGCCGCCGTATGGGTATCGGTTGGTTGATGCGGGGCCGCATCCGAACAGTGCCCACGCGCAGTGGGGGCGTCGATTGCACCGGTTGGAGCCGGACCCGGTGACGGCGCCGTGGGTGCGGTGGATCTTTGAGCAGCGCGCCTCTGGGCGCAGCGTCGCTGGAATCGCGCGAGAACTGAACGACCGCCCGCAACCAGGCACCGGTCATGAAGAACACCTACGTCAGGGAAGACCACCTACTCGCGGCCCTCCGGACCCGTCTGGCCGACGCCACCGGCCATGACGACACGGCTCTGGCCGACTACCTCCGAACGAAGCGACTGATGATCGTCTACCTCGGCCCGGACTGGGCCATCGAATAGCTCCGCTAATAACAGCTCCAATGACACAGTGCAGCCGGGCGGTCGAAAACCATCTTCTCGAACTCTGACCAGTACCTCAGCGACATGTCCGCCAGCCGTACATGGCCCCGACGGCCTGGCGCGACTCCTGCGCTCGGATTCACTGGCCCATCGTTTCCGTCCACTATGGAGTATCTCGCGTTTCAGGGTGGCGAAGAACGCTTCCGCGAGGGCGTTGTCGTAAGAGGATCCGATCCGGCCCATTGACCGACGCACCCCATGGGTCTCAGGCCTTGGCGAACTCAGCCGAGGTGTACTGGCTACCGCGGTCGGAGTGAAGACGACCCCGTCAACGTCCCCGCCGCGAGCGCCCACAGCGGCGGTGCGAGCGTCGCAGGCCAGCTCGGCCCGCATGTGGGTGTTGATCGACCAGCCGACCAGCCGCCGGGAAGAAATGTCGATCACGGTCGCCAGTACAGATAGTCCTCCCCGACGGGCACATGGCAGGCGACAATCGCGCCTACGGTTTGGGGGGTATCGACCGCTTCAGCGGATAGTTGCGCGACCATTCCGCACTGACCTCGCGCAGTGCCTGGATGAGCTTTCGTACCGCGGGAGCCGGTTGAGCGTCCGTGCGCCAGATCATGCAGACGGTCAGCTGGGGCGGGTCCCAGTCCGTTAGGGGTGTGGCGATCTCGTCGGCGTGGTGGTCGCGGAGCGCATGCCGGGGCAGCATGGCGATGCCCACTCCGGCGGCGACCATGAGCAGGCTCGTGTGCGGGTTGGTCGTCTCGTAGACGATGTCCTGTGCTGTTGGTGCGAATGCCGAGTCCACTAGCTCCCGCAGTGCGAAGCCGCGCGCGGAGACAACCCAGGACTGGCCCTCGAGGTCCTGGATGCTGACGGTTGGTTTGTTCGCCAGCGGATGGCTCCGGTGCACGCACAGCACGACTTCATCGGTGATCAGATCGGTCGCGGTGAGGCTCGCGCTGGAGGCCGGATCGCCGGGGCCCACCACCAGCCCGAGGTCGAGTTCGCCGTTCGTCACGCTGTCGCGCACGGCCTGGGACCCGGATTCCTTCACTGAAAAGCGCACGTTGGGAAACGAGTTCCGATAGGCCGGGACCACTCTCGGCAGAAGTATCTGGCTGGCCGTGGTGACTGCGCCGAGACGGACGCTGCCGCTGCGCAGTCCGTTGATCAGCCCGGCCTCCTCTCGAAGGGCGCGGTCGGCCTGCAGCACCTGCCTGATGTGCGGGAGCAGAGTCCGGGCCTCGGCGCTGGGGAGGACCCCGTTGGCGCGGCGGATCAGCAGGATGACGTTGAGATCCTCTTCGAGGCGCCGGATCTGCTGGCTGAGCGTCGGCTGCCCGACGCCTGCCTCCTGAGCTGCCTTGCGCAGGGAACCGTGGCGGATCGCCGCCTCAAGGTAGCGCAGCTGTTCCGATCTCATGCCGAGACCATAGGCGGCGCGATCGATGATGGCAATCACTGTGGTCGATGGTGACCACTTCCTTGAATCAGTAACTTGCATCACGCTGATAGGCGAATCGAGAGGCCCACCCCCTGAGGCCCTGGATGAAGGGAGACGAGATGCCCCGCGCTACCGAGAGCGCCGCGATGCCATGGCTGCGCCGGCTCGGCGTCGAGACGCCCGAGTTGATCGTCGTGACGGATGAGCAGCTACTGGCGTCGGGCGAGCCGTCGTTCGGGCCACCGTGGGTGGTGAAACCCGACATCGCGGGCAGCGGCAAGGGCCTCGCCGGCCTCGTGCACATCTGCCGGTCCCGGGACGAGCTGTCGACCGCCGTCGCCGCAACCCTTCGAAGCGGCGCGCCCGCAGTGGTGGAGGAGTACGTCGAGGGTGAGGAGTGCTACCTCTCCATCGCCCTTGACGAGACCACGCGTGGCGCCGTCGTACGTGCCAATGCCACCGGCGGCGTCGGCTTCGACGCGCACCAGGCAGCAGCTGCAACGGTCAGTCTGACGGAAGGCATCGAGGACCACGTAGTAGCGGCCCTGCTCGATGAGGCCGCCGTCCACGACCTACGGCTGCGAAGTGCGATCGCTGGTGCGCTGAAGGTCCTGTGGACCGCCTTCTGCGATGCGGAGGCCGTCCTCATCGAGGTCAACCCGTTCCGCTGGGACGGTGAGCGACTGGTCGCCGTCGGCGTGGCGGTCGAATTCGACCCCCACGGTCATCCGGCCGCACAGGCACTCCGACCGACACCACTGGTCGATCCCGACGCTGTTCTGGACCGCGCACCCACCCCGCGCGAGCTGGCGGTGCGCGAGGCCGACGCCGCCGAGCCGAACCGGGCCGGCATCAAGTTCTTCGAGTTGGACGGCGACGTCGCCTGCATGATCACCGGTGGTGGTGCGGGACTGCTCGGGCTGGACTACCTGACGGATCTCGGCATCCGCCCCGCCTGCTATCTCGACGCTTCGCCAGGTGCCAGCAGTGAGAAGCTGCAGACACTTTTCAGTTCCGCACTCTCTGTCCCCGGGCTTCGCGCGGTACTGTTCGGCGGCGCAGTGCTGAGTCTCGCCGATGCGCATGACATCGCGCTCGAGTTCATTGCTGCCGCGGCTCGAGCCGGATTCGACTCGACTCATGTACCGACTGTCGTCCGGCTGGCCGGCCCGCACGAAGCAGAAGCCCACGCAATCCTGAGAAAGCGTCTGCCGGGAGCCCTCGTACTTGATCGCGCAGCGTCGCTCGAAGATGCATGTGACCTGCTGCTGTCCGCCATGGAACGGTCACCGCACGCACCGGAAGGGCTTGCCCGATGATTCGTCGACTTCTCGAAGCCGGTCCTGGGCTTCTCGTGCAAGGCATCACCGGTAGGCAAGGGCGGATGGAGACCCGCTGGATGCTCGAGTCCGGTGTCAAGGTGGCAGCCGGTGTCACACCCGGCAAGGGCGGCTCCGAGGTGCACGGGGTGCCGGTCTTCGACACCGTCGCCGCGGCCGTCGCGGCGACGGGCGCACAGGCTGCGATGAGCTACGCGCCGCCGCAGGCCGCGGCCGATTCGGTCGCGGAGGCGGCGCAGGCGGGTATCGAGCTGATCGTGGTCAGCTCGGAGAACATTCCGCAGCATCGTTGGCTTCGGGCGCTCGAGGTCGCGCGAGCGCACAACTGCCGCGTGATCGGACCGAACTCCCAGGGCGTCGTCGTCCCAGGCGTGGCCAGAATCGGTTGTCCCGGCGGTGACGAACCGTGGCAGCGGTTCGCCCCCGGGCCGGTGGGCATCGTCTCGCGCAGCGGCGGCATGGCCTCCGAACTGTCGATGTTGATGCGGACGTGGGGATTGGGTACCAGCGTGCAGATGTCCATCGGCGGCATGCCGACGGTCGGCACCACCCTCACCGAAGGCGTCGAACTGGTCGCGAGTGACCCGAACACCCGCGCCGTGGTGGTCTTCGGCGAACCGTCCAGTAGCCAAGAAGTCGACTTGGCCCTCGCGGTGGCAGACGGACGAATCGAGGTGCCGATCATCGCGATGGTGGCCGGGCGTGCCGGCGATTCCTTGCCGACGGCGCTGCCGTTCGGTCACGCACCGCGCGACGCCGATGGTGCGACCGTGCAGGAAAAGTGTGCAGCGCTCGCCGACGCAGGCGTCCTCGTGGCCCGCTCGACGCACGACGTACGCGCGCACCTGGCGGAAGCAATCCCGGCCGCGGTGTCTCGCTGACCGGCATCCCTGACAGACAGGAAGAACCTCGCCATGCCCCAGATCGAATCCCGAGCGGATTCCCCGGCCCTGACCGTCGGCACCAGCGCCGAGGACAGCACCGGTCGGCCGTGGTTCGAAGCGGAAATAGCCAAGCGCCGTGAGTTCGCCTTGGCGATGGGTGGCCCGGACAAGATCGAGCGCCAACATGCGCGCGGCCGCTTGACGGCGCGGGAGCGCGTCGAGCGACTCGTCGACGAGGGATCATGGCGTGAGATCGGCATGATGACCGGCTCGGCCCGCTACGACGAACGCGGGCAGCTGATCTCGGTCGAACCGTCGAATGTTGTGTGCGGGCAGGGGAAGATCGATGGCCGTGACGTGATCGTCGTGGCCGAGGACTTCACCGTGCGAGGGGGGTCGTCGGAGGCGACCAATCCCGAGAAGTGGCAGTACGTCGAGCGCTTGGCGCTGACCTACCGTTGGCCCGTGATCCGGCTGGTCGAGACCGCCGGCGGCAGCGTCAACCTCCTCGAGCAGATGTCTGCCACCAAGATTCCCGGATACCCGCACTGGCCGATGGTGGAGTTGTTGGGCACCGTCCCCGTCGTCGGCGTCGCGCTCGGCGCCGCCGCCGGCCTCGGTGCGGTAAGGGTGTGCGCGAGCCACCTGTCGATCATGACCGCCGAAGGTTCCTATCTCTTCGCCGGAGGCCCCGCGGTGGTGAAAAAGGCCGTGGGCGAAGACGTCACCAATGCCGAACTCGGCGGCTCGGGTGTGCATGCGCGTGGATCAGGTGTCGTCGACAACGAGGCAGCCGACGAGTTCGAGGCACTCGAGCAAGTCGTCCGCTTCTTGTCCTACCTGCCGTCGAGCGTCCATGAGCTTCCTCCGGTGACGCCCTGCGCCGATCCGGTGGACCGTCGTGACGAGGCCTTGTCCACGACGATCCCGGCGATCAAGCGGTACTCGTACGACATGCGCGAGTTGCTGGCTTCGGTCTTCGACGACGGCAGCCTGTTCGAGATCGGACGCTACTTCGGACAATCCCAGATCACGATGCTCGCACGTCTCGACGGTCATGCCGTGGCGGTCCTCGCGAATGATCCCAGGTGGCTCGGCGGCTCATTGACCGTCGACTCCGCCGAGAAGATCACCAGGTTCGTCGACATGGCCGATACCTTCCACCTGCCGGTGGTGAACCTGATCGACCAGCCCGGCACCTTCGTCGGCAGCGATGCCGAGCAGAAGGGCACCCTGCGCAAGGGCATCAGGGCGGCGATGGCGCTCGAGCAGGCGCGTGTCCCCTGGCTCTCGCTGTTCGTGCGTCGCGCCTACGGGCTGGCCGGCGCCGCCTACGGCCCGGTGGGGGGTGGCAGCATCAACCGGCGTCTCGCCTGGCCGACGGCGCACTGGGGATCGATCCCCATCGAGGGCGGCGTCGAAGCCGCATACCGGCGCACGCTCGCGGAAAGCGATGACCCGGACGCGCTCCGCAAGGAGCTGTACGCCCGCTTCCTCCCCGTGGAGAACCCGTTCCGGACCGCGGAACGGTTCGGTATCCAGGACATCATCGATCCCCGCGACACCCGCCCGATGCTGTGCGAATGGGTCCGTCAGGCCTACCGAATCCTGCCCGAACATCTCGGTACGACCGCACGCACCATGCGGGCCTGACCGCAAACCCCATCGCGAACGCGACTTACGAGGAATGGAACATGAATCTCCAGCACGCAGACGTCCGACGCATCCTTGAACTGCTGGACACCGCGGAGCATCTCGATTCGCTCGACCTCCGGATCGGAGACGTGGTCCTGCAGGCGCGCAAACCCGGGGCCGCGCCGCTGAGTGCGCCGCCGGTTGAACTCCCCGCAGCGCCCCCCGCCACCGCGGCCCCGGCCGTCAAGACACCACCACCCGCGCCGGTCAGCGCCGCGACCGCACTGGTGGCCGTCAGCAACCCGGCGACATCCGAGGTCCCGGATCGGATGATCGCGATCCGGGCGCCCATGCCCGGCACGTTCTTCCGCACGCCCGCACCGGATCAGCCGCCGTTCGTGGAAGAGGGCCAGCAGGTCGAGGCGTCCGCGACGCTGTGCCTGGTCGAGGTCATGAAGATGTTCAACTCGGTCGCGGCGCCGGCAGCGGGCCGGATCCATTCGATCCTCGCCGAGCACGGGCAAGCTGTGGAGCACAACCAGATCCTGATGATCGTCGATCCAGCCGAGGCGGAGGGCGCAGCATGACCGGCGACATCCCCATCGTTCGGCACGACATCCGGAGGGTGTTTGTCGCCAATCGCGGCGAGATCGCGGTTCGCATCATCCGGGCGTGCCGTTCGCTCGGCATCGAAACCGTTCTCGGTGTATCCGAGGCGGACGTCGACAGCCTGGCCGCGCGGATGGCCGACGAGGTCGTCGTCATCGGCCCGCCCCAGCCGACGCACAGCTACCTCCGGGCGGACCTGCTGGTCCGGGCCGCGAAGCGGGCCCGGTGCGACGCAGTCCATCCCGGCTACGGATTCCTGTCCGAACGCGCGTCGTTCGCCCGTGCCTGTGGTGACGCCGGCCTGATCTTCATCGGTCCGACGCCCGAGTCCATCGACAGCATGGGCGACAAGATCACGGCGGTGGGCCTGGCTGCGGAGGCAGGCGTTCCGTGCGTGCCCGGCTCCGGGGCGGTGTCCGATCCGGACGAGGCCTTGACGATCGCCACCCAGATCGGTTTTCCCGTGCTGATCAAGGCGACTGCGGGCGGCGGCGGACGCGGCATGCGGGTCGTGGGGTCGGCCGAGGAGCTCCCGGACGCGTTCCGATCCGCATCCTCGGAGGCCCAATCGGCCTTCGGCGATCCCACGCTGTACGTCGAGAAGTTCATCGAACGAGCGCGGCACATCGAGATCCAGGTCCTCGGTGATCAGTTCGGCAACATCGTGCATCTGGGTGAGCGTGAGTGCTCGACGCAGCGCCGCCATCAGAAGCTGATCGAGGAGGCACCCTCACCGGCACTCGGGGAAGACGAACGTGCCGCGATGGGGGAGAGCGCGGTCCGCCTCGCGCGGAACGTGGACTACGTCGGTGCGGGCACGGTCGAGTTCGTCGTCGACGACCGCGACAACAGCTACTACTTCCTGGAGATGAACACCCGCATCCAGGTCGAGCATCCCGTGACCGAGGTGATCAGCGGACGCGACCTGGTGGCCGAGCAGATCCGCATCGCATCCGGCCTGCCGCTGTCCTTCGCGCAGGACGACATCGTCCTGCACGGCCACGCCATCGAGTGCCGCATCAACGCCGAGGACCCCGACCGGGGCTTTTTCCCCAGCCCTGGCTTGGTCGAGGAGTGGGCGCCGCCGAGCGGGGAGGGCGTGCGCGTCGACACCCACTGCCATTCCGGGTACACGGTCTCGCCGTACTACGACTCGCTTCTCGCGAAGATCATCGTGCACGCCCCCACCCGGGCCGAGGCGATCGAGAAGATGAGCACCGCGCTGTCCGAGTTGACGGTCACCGGTCCGACGACCACCGCGGCGTTCCACCACGCGGTGCTCGCCCACCCGCACTTCTCCGAGGGGGCCGTCACGACGAGATGGGTCGAGGACACCTTTCTCCCATCGCGTGACCGGGATCTCGGCACTCGTCAGTCCCTCGCAGAGGCGGGAGCATCGGCATGAGCAGCCAACGGCTCACGTTCACCGACACGAGTCTTACCGACGGCCAGGCCGCGGTTTGGGCTGGCGCACTGGATGATCGGATGCTCCTCGCCCCCGCCGGAGCGTTGTCCTCCAGCGGACTCGCGGCGGTCGAGGTGCTCAGTCCGGCGGTCCAGGACGAATGCCTGGCCCGCGATGAGCACCCGCTGCAGCGGGTGGAACTCGCCCGGCGGCACTACGGCTCCGTTCCGCTGCGCGCCACCGTCAACCTGCTGACCGGGCATGGACGACCGGGCGCCGACGTGCTCGGCCCCACGGCGATCGACGGCTGGCTGTCGGCACTCGCCGCGGCGGGCCTGCAGCAGGTGGTCCTGCTGGATCCGTTGCTGGAACTGGTTCGCCTCAAGGCGGCTTTGGAATCCGCCTCCACCGCAGGGCTGACCGCCATTGCGGCCCTGCCCTATGCGGCCGACGACGGCGTGTCGGACGAAACCTACGCGCAGCGAGCGGCCTCGCTCGTCGCTGCCGGCGCTGCGCGGGTGATGTTGCGGGACGAGAGCGGAGTACTGACACCGGACCGGGCTCACACCCTTCTGCCGGCACTGGTGGCGGCTCTCGGCAGCACGCCACTCGACCTCCACACGCGATGCCATACCGCGCTCGGGACCGTCGTCGCTCTCGAGGCCGGCGGGCTTGGCGTCAGTGGCATCGACACGGCGCTGCCCTCGGTCGCCAACGGCGCCTCCCTGCCGTCGCTGCCGTCGTTGATCCGCGTCCTGCGACGCGAGGAGCGCTATCTGGATCTGCCTGACCTCGACAGCCTGCTGGCCGCCGATGCGATCCTCGCCGATATCGCTGACCAGGAAGGCTTTCCGGCTGCGGCGGCGTGGCCTTTCGATTTGGCGACGTACGTCCATCAGCTGCCGGGAGAGGTGGCGGCCGACGTTCGGCAGGCCGTGCGCGAGCGTGGACGCTGGGCAGACCTGCACGAGTTTGCCGCCGAGTGCGCGGCCGTGCGCCGTGAGATGGGCTCGCCGCCGATGGTGGCCCCCTTCGCTCGCGCGATCGCCGAGCAGGCGATGTGTCACTTCGATGGCGAGCAGAGATACGAAAGCCTGCGGCCGGTGCTGCGCCGGTTGCTGCAGGGCGCGTACGGCACGGTCGATGGTGACCTTCGTACCGACCTCCAGGCGCGGGTCGGCTCGCTGCTGTCATCCGAATCCTCGTCCCCGACAGTCGAAACCGATCTCGAGGCCGACGATGAGGATGCTCTGCTCGCCTGGGTGGCCGGAGTCAGGATCGCCACGGTCCCACGGAGGGCGGACGTGGTGCCGTACGAGGCGTTGACCCCTTACGAGAGCCTCGCTCGCGGATTGCTCGAGCGTGCTGGCCGGTACGCCACGTTGAGCGTGCACGCGCCCGGTGTCCGCATCCATCTGCAACAGGAAGGGTGATCCCGTGCTCACCAACCTCCGAAACCTCGTCGAGGCCGAATACGCGCGGACGGGTAAGCGCCGGACGATCGCCCTGACCGACGGCACGCTCCGGGACGCTCATCAGTGCCTGTGGGCGACCCGGATGCGCACCGAACACATGCTGCCGATCGCGGAGAAGATCGAAGACGCGGGCTTCGGTTCCGTCGAGGCCCTAGCGATGGTGGGCTTCGACGCCGGAATCCTGTTTCTGAATCAGAATCCCTTCGAACGGGTGCGCCTGCTCCGCGACCGGATCATGACGACTCCCCTCCGGGGTGCTATCCGCAGCAATTTGCTTCATGGCTTCTACCCCCAGCCGGACGACATCAACGAGCTCTTCATCGAGCGGATGCTGGTCAACGGCATACGTGACTTCGCGGTCCTCGATTCCCTCCACTCGTGGGACAACGTGGCACCCGGAATCCGCGTCGCCAAGCGGCTCGGGGCGAAGGTCACGATCGCTCTCGTGTTCAACCTCGCGCCGGGCTACGACGACGATTTCTACGTCCGGCAGGCACGAGAGGTCATCGAGCGCTTCGGCCCGGACACGATCTGCCTCGCGGATGCCGGTGGCAGCCTGACCGTCGAGCGCACCCGGACGCTGGTACCGGCGCTGCGGGCCGCGATCGGCGACACCCGGCTGGAGCTGAACACGCACTGCTTGACGGGGATGGGGCCGCAGGTCGCTCTCGAGGCGGCGGTGTACGGCGCGGATCAGATCCTGACCGCGATCGACCCGCTGGCCAACGGCCACTCGCTGCCGTCGGCCCAGATGATGGCCCGGGACCTGCGCGCCCTGGGGTTCGACGTCGCCGTCGACGACCGATCGCTCGACGAGGTCGGGGGCTACCTGGGCAAGCTCGCCGACCAACTGGGTTACCCGGTGGGTGTCCCGGCGGAGTACGACCCCTCGAACTACCAGACGCAGTACGCCGGCGGCGCCATGACGAATCTGGAGGCGCAGCTGAAGGCGGCCGGAATTGCGGACAAGCTGCCGGCGGTGATCGAGGAGATCGGCCGGGTTCGCGAGGAGCTGGGTTCGCCCGTCATGGCGACGCCGTTCCCCGCCATCGTCGCGGCCCAGGCGGTGATGAACGTCCTGAACACCGAGCGCTACGCCGTGGTGCCGGACGAGGTGAAAAAGTATGTGTGCGGATACTTCGGCGCGCTGCCTCTGCCCGTTGACGGCAACGTCAGAGACCTGGTGATGAACAACGGCTCGCGCGACATATCCGAGACACCGCCGCAGCTCGACCCGATCCTGCCGCGACTGCGCGGCCAGCACGGGCACCTCTCGCCGGACGAGATGATCCTGCGGTACATGTACGACGACGAGAAGATCGACGCACTCGTCCCGGTCGAGGACACCTTCAGCGTCGAGCAGTCAATCGTGGAGTTGGTGGCCGGGCTCGGACGGATGCCGAGCCGGCGGAACGTGCGACTGGTGGCACCCGGCGTCGAACTGCGCGCCAATGGCTGACACCGCGCCGCGCCCGGAACCTCGCCCCACCGCCGAGACGGCGGCATACTGGGAGGCCGCCGCAGACGAGCGCCTGGTGGTCCAGCGTTGCGAAACTTGCGGGCGCCACCAGTTCTACCCGCGCACTTTCTGCACGGCCTGCCTGTCGGAACGGCTGGATTGGGTGCAGTCCGCAGGACTGGGGCGCATCTACACCTTCACGGTCTGCCGGCTTCCCGCGCATCCCTCGATGACGGACAAGGTCCCCTATGCCGTGGCCATGATCGACCTCGACGAGGGGGTGCGGCTGCTGACCAACATCGTGGACTGCCCGATCGACCTCATCCGCGTCGGCGCCCGAGTCGCAGTGCGCTTCGAACGGATCAGCAGTACCACCGTCCTTCCTCAATTCACTCTGACAGATCTGGAAGACCGATGATCACCGACTACTTCGACGCGGGTGCCGCTCGATACCCGGAGCGCACGTTTCTGCAGTCCGACACAGTACGGCTCAGCTACCAGGACGTCGTGGTCGCGTCGCACGCGATTGCGCACGGATTGACCCAGGAAGGCCTGGGGAGCGGCAAGATCGGCATTCTCTCTCCCAACCATCCCGACGGCTTCGTCGCGATGCTCGGGATCCTGCGCGCGGGCGCCACCTACGTGCCGCTCAACGCCCGCGATCAGATCGAGGACCTGATCTGGTTCATGCGCTTCACGGAAATGTCGGCGTTGGTCTACCACGAGCAGTACCTCCCGCACATCGACCGCATCCGGTCCGAAGTACCCACGCTCACCGCATGTATCGCCTTCGAAGAGCACATCGCGAACGGGCCGAGCACCGAGGCCTGGAAGCGAGATCACAGTGGACAGACCTGCGACACCCGACGAGATCTCGACGACATTGCGTTGATTAAGTCCTCCGGCGGCACGACGGGCCGTCCGAAGGCGATCGTGCAGACCCACCGCTGCCTGCTCGCCGCCTACCGGATCGCCAATCAGTTCACCGCACCGGCGAAAGAACCGGTGCACCTGGTGGTAGCGCCGCTGACCCATGCTGCGGGCGCGACGGCGATGGGGCTGTCCGCCTTCGGCACGCGCAACGTGCTGGCGCCGTCGACCGATCCCGCGGTGATCCTCGAACTGATCGAGCGGGAGCGGGTGACGCACATCTTCCTACCGCCGACGATGATCTACCGGCTCCTGGCGCATCCGGACGCACAGACCCGTGACTGTTCCTCCCTCGAGTACGTGATCTACGGCGCCGCGCCGATGTCGGTCGACAAGCTCAAGGAAGGGTTGGCGCTGTGGGGCCAGGTGTTCGTCCAGTTCTACGGTCAGTCCGAGGCGCCGGGGGTGATCACATGCCTGTCTCGTCAGGATCATTACCTCAGCGATGACCCCGCGGCCGTCAAGCACCTCGCATCGGCCGGTCGGCCGACCGGGGCGTGCGAGGTGGCGCTGATGGATGACCACGGCAACTTCGTCCCGGCCGGTCAGCGCGGGGAGATCGTCGCCCGAGGTGAACTGGTCTGTCCCGGATACCTCAACAATCCCGAGGCGAACGCCGAAGCCCACCGCTTCGGCTGGCACCACACCGGCGACATCGGGGTCTTCGACGAGTGCGGCTACCTCTACGTCGTCGACCGCAAAAAAGACGTGGTGATCTCGGGCGGATTCAACATCTACCCCAGCGAGATCGAGCAGCTGATCTGGTCGCACCCCGCGGTGCAGGACTGCGCGGTCGTCGGTGTGCCCGACGACGACTGGGGCGAGCGGCTCACCGCCGTGATCGAGCTGAAGTCGGAGTCCGATGTGACCGCCGAGAGCATCGCCGAGATGTGCCGGAACCGGTTCGGCAGCATGAAAACCCCCAAGCAGGTCGAGTTCTGGCCCACGCTGCCGCGCAGCTCGGTCGGCAAGGTCCTCAAGAAGGACGTACGCGCCAAACTCATCGCCGGCAACCCGGGGACGGACTGAGAGATGGCGGACAAGCGCACTCTTGCGGGACGGTACGCCATCGTCGGGGTCGGTGAAGCGGGACTGGGGAGGGCGCCCGTCGGCTCCACGTCGCTGTCGCTGCAATGCCAGGCAGCACGCCTGGCGATGCTCGACGCCGGGCTCGGCCTGGCCGACGTCGACGGTGTCTTCGCTCACTGGGACGATCGTGCGAACGCACTCCTCGTTGCGGAGTACCTGGACATTCACCCGCGGTATGTCGACAACACGGTGGTCGGCGGCCAGTCCAACATCACCCATCTGGTCCATGCGATGGCGGCCATTGAGGCAGGCCTGTGCGAGGTCGCCCTGGTCACCTACGGCAGCACCCAGCGCCTGGACAGGAGTCGTGCACGGGGCGGCGTTGTCCAGGACCCGCGCTCGCCGATGGGCCAGTTCGCCACGCCGTACGGAATGCTCAATCCGGTCGGGTACTACGCCATGCTGGCCCAGCTGTACCTCAGCCGCTTCGGCTGTGCGCCAGAAGATCTCGGGGAGGTGGCCCTCGCCGCCCGCCGTTGGGCACAGCTCAATCCGAACGTGGCACGCCAGGCACCACTGACCATGGACGACTACCTCGCCTCACCCATGATCGCCGACCCGCTCCGCAAGCTCGACATCTGCCAGATCAACGACGGCGCCGGCGCCATGATCTTGACCAGCACCGATCGTGCCCGCGACCTGGCGCGGAAACCGGTGTCGATTCGTGGCTTCGGTGATACCTACCGGCATCACATGACACCCCTCGGCAACGAGGACTGGCTCGACAACGGCGCGCTGCGCATGGTCGCCGACGAGGCACTGGCCATGGCGCAGCTCGACCGCCAGGACATCGACATGGTCCAGATCTACGACGCATTCACCATCAACGTGCTCGTAGCGCTGGAAGCGCTCGGCTTCTGCGAACCCGGTGGTGCCGGCGCATTCGTCGGCGGCGGACGGATAGCCCCGGGAGGGACCTTCCCGCTGAACACCTCTGGTGGAGGACTCTCGTTCAACCATTCCGGCCAGTTCGGCATGCAGTTGACGATCGAAGCGGTCCGCCAGCTGCGCGGTGAATGCGACCTGCGTCAGGTCCCCGGCGCACGCACCTGCCTGGTGCAAGCCGGAGGAATGGTCATGTCCGCATACATGGTCATGATCCTCGACGCCGACTGATCTCTTGGCTCGGCCATCGTGGGTCGTTAGTGAAATCCCCTTACCCCCAGGAGGTTCCTCATGCGAGAAACCACTGCTGCGTCAAACCCAATGGTGACCGCCAACCTGCTGTCGCGCCTGGACCGGTTACCAATGACGAGGACAGCGCTGCTGACGATGATCCTCGTGACCGTCATCTGGGTCGCGGAGGGGTTCGAGACCGGGGTGGTCGGTCCAATCCTGTTGCTCGTCAAAGAGCCCTGGGGCCTGACGGCGCAGGGCACCGCCCAGCTCGGGATCGCGTCCACCAGCGGCATCATCGTGGGCGCAGCCCTCGTGGGTCGTCTCATCGACCGCTACGGCCGCAAGGTGGTACTGCTGTGGGGCGTCACGTTGTTTTCGCTGTTCTCCGCGCTGTGTGCGGTGTCGGCGGATGTTGGTTGGATCATGGCGATGCGCTTTCTCGGCGGCCTCGCGCTCGGCGCGGTCTTCCCGATTCCGTACCTCATGCTCTCGGAACTGCTGGGGACCCGGTCCCGCGCAAGAATGATCGCCGCGGCATCCGCGGTGCTCGCGCTGAGCTATCTGATTCCCCAGGCTGCTGCGCTCGCCGTGATCGACCGTCTTCCGGTCGATCTGGCCTGGCGCATCCTGTTCCTCCTCGGCGGCCTGCCGATCCTGGCGGTGCCGTTCATCTACCAGTATCTGCCCGAAAGCCCGCGTTGGCTGCTGCTCAAGGGTCGCGGAGCCGCAGCGCAGGCGCTGGTGGAGCGGATGGAACGCGAGGCGGGATACGGGCACGACAGCGAGCTCTTGCACCCCGGGATCACTGCCATCATGCAAGCGGAATACGAGGCCGGCACCCAACGAGGCAGCGGGTCTGCGGCCCTGTTTCGCCGGCCGCTGCTCGGCCGACTCGTTCTGTGCCTACTGATCTGCGCCGGCGCAAGTGCCGGTGCCTATGTGCTCTTGGTGTACGCATCAACGATTTACGCAGCTATGGGGATGTCAGCCCAGGGAGCGCTGGTCACCACCATCGGGATCATCATCGCTGGCGCAGTGGGGGCGATCACGGTGGGGCAGTTTGCCGACAGATTCGGCCGTAAGAAGACCTTCCTCATCTACAGCCTCGGCGCCGTGTTCAGTTTCAGCATGCTCGCGCTATCCCGGAACATTGCACTCGCTGTCGCCTTCGGTCTTGTCAGCGCGTTCTTCTGCACGGGTTTGGTGCCTTTCACCAAGCTGTTCACGGCCGAG
The DNA here is from genome assembly GCF_040654735.1 of Saccharopolyspora sp. NPDC050642. Lineage (NCBI taxonomy): Bacteria > Bacillati > Actinomycetota > Actinomycetes > Pseudonocardiales > Pseudonocardiaceae > Saccharopolyspora > Saccharopolyspora sp. NPDC050642. The sequence continues at coordinate 17,353 of NZ_JBFAIN010000027.1, forward strand.
CAATTCCCCACTCGCGCACGGGGAACCGCCGCCGGGTTCGTGGAGTCCGCGAGCCGGTGCTTCGGTGGAGTTCTCGTCGTCGCGTCGATTCCCTTCCTGCAAGCCAATTGGGGGACGAGTGCTCCGTTCTGGCTCATTTGCGCGATCTTCCTGGTGTGCCTCGGCCCCGTCATGCTCCGCGCTCGTGAAACCCGAGGCATGAGCATCGACCAGGCAGGAGCGTCCTGATCTCTGACGCCCAGGCGTCCACGTCTCATTGCTGAGTACGACCTCGAAGTAATCCGCTGTGTGCACGACCATCTCACCAACCAACGGTATCGCCAGCAGTCATAGCCCGGCAGAGAGGTCGACGCGCCTGGGAGTGTGTCGCACGTCAGGCAGAATCCGATCTTCAGGTTTGGCGGGATCTTCCATGCAGCTCCACCACCGGTGCCGACAGTTGACCGGGGAAAGCAGCTCGCACTGGCTTTGAAATGAAGACCCCATAAGCCGCTTCCCAGCAACCTATGGGGTAAAGGAGTGTCCGAGGACTTGAACCCCCACGCGCGTGAAATTCCCCTTATTTGGGGGAATCACACCGAGAACGTTAGCAGGTGGCACATCCGCTGGCTACCAGCCCTCGGCGTCAGCCTGCTCCGTCAACGGATGCGGTTCACCGGTCAGCGCGGACAGTGCAGTCGCAACCTCTTCGACACGGAGTTCGCGCAACAGGTGCTGAAGATGCTCTACGCCGGCCACACCTACGAAGTGGCCGCCCAGGAACTGGCGGTGTCGGTGCGCACGTATCGGCGCTGCGTCGCGGAAATCGTGGAGTTGTTGGGGGCCAACTCGCGTTTCCAAGCCGGGGTGCGGGCCGCCGAGGTCGGATTGCTGCCCGCATCGCCGTGATCGGTCGGCTCCCCATGGCGTTTCCGGTGGCCTGCGAATGGTCGCTGTCCAGGCGAATGGCAGTTGTTTGCCAACGAGGTTGTCCGGCGGCATGCGAGTGACCGCGCATGGCAGCTTGTGGCCGCAGGTCTTGTTGTTCGAATGGGTCGGCAATAGCGTCTAAAGCCTGTCCCATAATGATCAAATATTGTTGGCGTGCATGGGAAATCGTGGCTTGCGGCGTGGCGGGTGGTGTTCAGCGGGCCATGGTGAGGTTGCGCATGAGGGCTACGCCGCGTGCGGCGTGCCAGACGCCGTCGCGTTTGCGTCGGCAGTTGCGGAGGATGTTCCAGGACTTCATGTGCCAGGGCATGCTCAACGCGGGCTCGGACGCGCTTGTGAACGGTGTTGAGTTCTTCCTTCCACGGAGGAAGTTCGCTGCCGTCGCCGGGTTTGCGGTACGGCATGACCACTCCGGTAATGCCTTGGTAGCCGCTGTCGGCCATGACCTGTGCACCCGTGCAGTGCTGGTCGACACCGGATTCGGTGTAGGCCCGGCAGTCGTTGCGGTTGCCGGGCAGCGGTTTTCCGACTGCGACCGTCAGGCGGGTGTTGGCGTCGATGACCACTGCAGGGATCCGGCCAAGCACGAGGACCCCGGACCGCTTCGACATCACCCGCGCGGTGCAGGGCGAGCACCTGGCTTTCTCCTCGGGCATCCACTACTGCCTCGGCGCCCCGCTGGCGCGGATCGAGGGGGAGGTCGCGTTCCGCTGAATGCCCGATCTGCGCCGCGCCGGACCGGCGGTGCGACGCCCGACGTCGGTCGTCCGCGGCATGGCGTCGTTGCCTGTCACCGCTGGCAGAACCGTCCTGCGCACCTGAACCGCTTCCGGGCCTTCCCGGAGCATTCCACCGACCATCCCGAAGCCGTGAGGAAGAGACGATGAGCACGAATCCCTTCGAAGACCCGGACGGCAAGTACCTCGTGCTGGTCAACGACGAGGGGCAGCATTCCCTGTGGCCCGCTTTCGTCGACGCGCCGGGGGGACCGTCGCGCTGCCGGAGACCGACCGGCAGTCCACACACGACTACGTGGAGCGGAACTGGACGGACCTGCGCCCGAAGAGCCTGATCGCGCAGCTGGGCGAGTCCTGATCACGTTCCGCCCAACCAAGAAGTCGCGCCGTCACCAGGATTACCCCAGAGCGGCGAACCCGCGGTAGCGCCGCGGCGGCGCGTGGCGCGGTTCGGTGAGTCGGCTCGCGCCAGCGCGACGAAAACTCGGGAAGGAGCCTGAATTGTCCGACACCATCGGTGTTCCCGTCGGTATTCCGACCGAACGCGACCGGATCTTCGAACTGCCCGTGGAACTGGAGTCGCTGCGGGATCGGAAGCCCATCGGACGGATGGTCTACGGGGACGGCCACCTGGGTTGGTTGGTGACGAGCTACTCGTTGGCCCGCGCGGTACTCGCCGACAGCCGCTTCAGCAGCCGCGCCGATCTCGCCCGCATCCCCGTCGAGCTGCCCGCCGAAGCAGAGCAGGCGCGCAAGGACATCCCGCCGGGCGTGTTCCACCGCATGGACCCGCCGGAGCACACCAGGTACCGCCGGCTGCTAGCCGGTCATTTCGCGCTGCGCCGGATGGATTCGCTGACCGAGACGATCCAGCGGATCGTCGACGAACGCCTGCACGCGATGGACCGCGGGGGCCCACCCGCCGACCTGGTGCGGGACTTCGCGAAACTCGTGCCGCTGAACGTGGTCTCCGAGGTCCTGGGCGTCCCCGAGGACGAGCGCGACCGCTTCGTGCGGCGCGTCTCAGTCCTGTTCGACCAGCACGCCGAGGCCGCCGACGTCGGGGCAGCGACCCAGGCGATCCACACCCAGTTCCAGGAGTTCGTCGACGCGAAGAAGCGGGCCGGGACCAGCGGTGACGTCCTCGGGCACCTGGCGGCTTCGGGCGAGTTGCCCGACGAGGAGATCGCCACCGTCGGAATGGTGCTGCTGACCGCGGGGTACGAATCAACGGCGAACATGCTGGCCCTCGGAACGCTCGCGTTGCTGGAACACCCGGACCAGCGGGCTCGGGCGCTTTCCAACTCGGCCCAGCTCGACAAGGCCGTCGACGAACTGCTGCGCTACCTCAGCGTCACCCACATCGGACCTATCCGCACCGCGCTGCGGGACGTCGAGCTCGGCGGCGAAACCATCAAGGCCGGTGACTCGGTGTCCATAGCTCTGCCGGCGGCCAACCGCGACCCCGAGCACGTCGAGTGCCCGGCCGCACTGGACATCGACAACTCGTCGGCCGGGCACCTCGCGTTCGGCTACGGCGTGCACCAATGCCTTGGCCAACACCTCGCTCGGAACATCCTGCGCACGAGCTATGCCGGGATCTTCCGGGAGTTCCCCGCCCTGCGGCTCGCCGTTCCGGCGGACGAACTCGAAATCTGCACCGAGATGCCCGTGTACGGGGTGTCCCGGCTCCCGGTCGAGTGGTGATGCGGGGACCGCGGTCGCCGTGTCCTGAGGCGCAAGCGCCGTGTCGATGGGTGGGATCATGGACCAACTGGCTGCCGACTCCGCTTTCCCGTTGTCGGACGCCCAACGGGAGATCTGGCTGGCGCAGCGGTTCAACCCGGATAGCTTGCACTTCCGCGTGGGCCAGTACGTCGAGATCGACGGGGCGATCGACGGCGCCGAGTTCGAAGCCGCGGTCCGCAAGACCGTCGCCGAGGTGGATGTGCTGCACTGCCGCGTCCACGAGGTGGACGGCGTTGCGCACCAGACCGTGAACCCCGTCCCCGACTGGGACTTCCCCGTGCTCGACTTCAGCACCGAACCCGATCCGGGTGCGGCGGCGGAGCGCTGGATGTACGAAGACCTCGCCGTCCCGATGGACCTGACCCGCGACCGGCTGTTCTCGTACGCCCTGCTCAAGCTGGCGTCGGACCGCTTCTACTGGTATCAGGGCTACCACCACCTGGTCACCGACGGTGCGGGCAGCATCCTGATCTCGCAACGCGCAGCGCATCTTTACACGACGAGCGTGCAAGGTCTGCCCGCGGAGCCCGCGCCGTTCTCGTCACTGCGGGAACTGGTGGCGGAAGACGCCGAGTACCGGAACTCCGGGGACTTCGAACGGGATCGGAAGTACTGGCTGGAGAGGTTCGCAGACCGGCCCAACGTGGCACGGATTTCCGCCATGACGGAGGATCTGCCGCGGAGCTTCCTTCGGCACACCAGCCATGTTCCGGCCGCAGCCGCGGACCGGATCAAGGCGGCCGCCCGAACCGCCCGCACGCACTGGTCGGTCATGCTGCTCGCGGCGACCGCGGTGTACCTCCACCGGCTCACCGGGGAGGAGGACATCGCGGTCGGTTTCGCAGTGGCTGCTCGCAAGAACGCAACGCTGCGCCGCAACCCGGGCACGCTGGCGAACGTGGTTCCGCTGCGGGTGAAGGTCGATGGTGGGACCACGGTGCACGAGCTCCTCCGGCAGGCCTCGCGGGAGGTTCGCGGGGCCTTGGCGCACCAGCGTTATCGCGCGGAGCAGCTGGCTCGCGATCTCAACCTGACGACCGGCATGCGCCACCTCATGGGCCCCGAGGTGAACGTGATGCCGTTCGACTTCGACCTGAGCTTCGGGCAGTGCGCCGCGCGGCTGCACAACTTGTCCAACGGGTTGGTCGACGATCTGTCCATCATGGCCTACGACCGCCTCGACGGTGGTGATGTCCGGGTCGACTTCAACGGGAACGCGGACCGCTACAGCAGCGATGCCCTGGGCACCCATCAGGATCGGTTCCTCGCCCTGCTGGACGTGCTGGCCGGCGACTTGGACGCCGAAGTCGGTGAATTGGACGTGCTGACCGCCGCGGAGCGGAACGAGCTGCTGGGGCAGTGGAACGGCGCAGCCGCCGAGCTGACTTCCTCGGTGATGCCAGAGCTGCTGGACGACCAAGTGGCGCGCAGTCCGGACGAGGTCGCGTTGGTGTGCGGTGGGAAGAGCCTCACCTACGCGGAGCTGCACGCGCGGGCGAATCAGCTCGCTCGCCACCTGGTCGAGCTGGGCGTTGGGCCCGAGCGAGTGGTCGGATTGTTGCTGCCGCGCACGGCGGACATGGTCATCGCGATGCTTGCGGTGCTGAAGGCCGGCGGTGCTTACCTGCCGGTCGACCCCACCTATCCCGCCCATCGCGTCGAATTCATGCTCGCCGACGCGAACCCGGTCCTGCTGCTGGCCACGACGGACACCGCCGGGCGCGTCGCGCAACCGCCCGTCGACATCGTGGTGCTGGACGACCGGAACGTGCGCCGCGCGCTCGCCGAGCAGCCGAGCTCCGAGCTCGGCGACGACGACCGCCGGTCGTCGCTGCGCGGTTCGCATCCCGCCTACATCATCTACACCTCGGGTTCGACCGGCGTCCCGAAGGGCGTGGTGGTGTCCCAGACAAGTGCGGTGAACCTGGTGTCCTGGGCGGTTCGCGCCCTGGGGGAGCGGCTCGGCCGGGTGCTCGCGTCCACGTCGTTGAGCTTCGACGTATCGGTGTTCGAGCTGTTTGCCCCCTTGGCCTGCGGGGGCTGCGTCGAAGTGGTGCGGGACGGCTCGGCGCTGGCGGAGCGGTTGTCCGCGGGGCCGGCTCCGAGCGCGATCAGCGGCGTTCCGTCGGTGCTGGGCCAGGTGGCCGCAGCGGTGCGGGATTCCGGGTTCTCGGGTGTCGTCGTGTGCGCGGGGGAAGCGCTGCCGACGGGGGTGGTGGCCGCGCTGGAGGCGGCGTTCCCGGGATGTCGGGTGATGAACGCCTACGGGCCGACCGAGGCGACCGTGTACGCAACGGCGGGCTGGTGCGGGTCGGACGCGGACGGCGGTGGTATCGGTGGTCCGGTCGCCAACACCCAGGTCTACGTGCTGGACGACAGGCTGGCATTGGTTCCCCCCGGCGTGGTCGGGGAGTTGTACGTCGGCGGGCTCGGGGTGGCGCGCGGCTATTGGCGCCGGGCGGGGCTGACGGCGGAACGCTTCGTGGCCAATCCCTTCGGCCCGGCCGAGAACTCGGTGGCGGGGAGCGTGTCGGCGGGTGCCGGCGGTCGGTTGTACCGCACCGGAGACCTGGTGCGGTGGAACGACCGTGGCTGGCTGGAGTACGTCGGCCGGGTCGACGACCAGGTCAAGGTGCGAGGTTTCCGGATCGAGCCTGGCGAAATCGAGAACGTCCTGACCGAGCATCCGGGCATCGCCCGCGCCGCGGTAGCCGCCCGCGAGGATCGGCCGGGGGACAAACGCCTCGTCGGGTACGTGGTTCCCGCGCCGTCCGCGGAGCTGGACGTTCGCGAGGTGCGCGAGTTCCTGGGCGGCCGCGTGCCGGATCACCTGGTGCCGGCGGCGATCGTGCCCATGGACGCACTACCGCTGACGGCGAACGGCAAACTGGACCGCCGGGCCTTGCCTGCGCCGGAGTTCACGCGTGCCGCGTCGTCTCGCCCGCCGCGAACCCAGGTCCAGGAAGCGTTGTGCGAGTTCTTCGACCAGCTGCTCGGCGTCCCGGACGTGGGGATCGACGACAGCTTCTTCGACCTCGGCGGGGACAGCATCTCCGCCATCCAGCTGGTCAGCCGGGCACAGGCCGCCGGCATCACCTTCACCCCGCAAGACGTGCTGGTGCACCGGACCGTGGCCGGCATCGCGTCCGCAGCCGGCGTGCACGCGGATGCCGAGCCGGTCGAGGACGACGGCGTGGGCGCCCTCGGCTCGACGCCGATCGTGGATTGGTTCCGGGGTTTGGGTGGGCAGTTCGACGGGCTCTGCCAGGCGATGGTGGTGGCCTTGCCGACGGGGATCGACCGCCCGAACTTGGTGGCCGCCTTGGAAGCGCTGGTGGAGCGGCACGGCGCGTTGCGCTTGTGCGTAGACGACGGTGCCGAGCAGGGCTTGCGAGTAGCGCCCGTCGGGTCGTCGCCCGTGGCGGACCGCGTGACGCAGGTGGACGTGCGCGGTCTTTCCGAGGACCAGTTGAACGCGGCCGCGGACGAGTACTTCGCCGCTGCACAGGCTCGTCTGGACCCGAGGTCCGAAACGGTGTGGCAAGCCGTGTTCTTCGATGCCGGAGCCGGAGGGGCGGGCCGATTGCTGCTGGTGATCCACCACCTGGCCGTCGACGGGGTGTCCTGGCGGATCTTGCTGTCGGATCTGGCCACCGCGTGGCAGGCGATAGCGGCTGGGCGAACCCCGTCGCTGCCGTCGCGTGGCGCGTCGCTGCGCCGCTGGACGCGAATTCTTGCCGCAGAAGCGCGAAGTCCGGAGCGAATCGCCGAGCTAGACCACTGGAAGCGGACGCTGGCAGACGCCGTGCCCAAGCGCGGGGGAGCAGCCGGGCATCAGGAGTCCGGCGAGCTGACGCTGCGGTTGCCGGTGGCGGACACTGAGCCGCTGTTGAGGCGGGTGCCCGCCGTCTACCACGCGGACACCCACGAGGTGCTGCTCGCCGCGCTGGGAACCGCCGTTGCGCAATGGCGACGGGGGCTGGGGTTGTCGGGCCGGGCAGTGGTGGTCGATGTCGAAGGCCACGGGCGGCACCAAGAACTCGCCGATGGCGTGGACCTGTCGGGCACGGTCGGCTGGTTCACCACGCTGTACCCGGTGCGCCTCACCCCTGGCCTCTTGGAACGCGAGGACGTTCGGCGTGGCGGGCCGGAACTCCGGCGCACCATCCAACACCTGAAGGAAGAGATCCGTGCGGTGCCCGACCACGGCCTGGGCTACGGGCTGCTGCGCTACCTCAACCCGGAGACGGCCGAGGAACTCGCGGGTCTGCCCAGTCCCGAGATCGGGTTCAACTACCTGGGCCGGTTCTCCGCCGCAGATGACGCCGACGGGGACACCGCGTGGGTACCGCTCGCGGACGGTACGGGCCAACCCCTGAGGGTTGCTACTGCCGCCGGGCCGGGAATGCCCCCGGTCCACCTGCTGGACCTCAACGCGGCGGTGCTGTCCACCGCCGGGCGGCCGCAGCTGGTCGCGACCTGGTCCTGGCAGCCGCCACTCGACCGGGACCAGGTCACGGCGCTCGCGGAGATCTGGTTCGAGGTGCTTCGCGGCGTCACGACAGCAACCGACCAACCCGGCGCGGGCGGCCACACGCCGTCCGATTTCGGGCTGGTCAACCTCACCCAGCAGCAGATCGACCAGCTCGAGTCAGCGTGGAGGAGATCACGATGGAGCAGCCCGGATTCGTAGACGTGTTGCCGCTGTCCCCGCTCCAGGAAGGTCTGCTCTTCCACGCCCTGCACCAGGGGAGCGGCCCGGACGAGTACGTCGTCCAGGTCGTCCTGGAGCTCGATGGACCGCTGCGCGCCGCCGAGCTGCGCGGCGCCGCGGAGGCGATCTTGCGACGCCACCCGAACCTGAGTGCCGCCTTCTGGTTCGAGGGGGTGGCCAGCCCGGTCCAGGTCATCCCCCGCTCGGTGACCTTGCCGTGGGCGGAGTTCGACCTCCGCGGCCGCACCGTGGACGAGCAGCGCGCCGAGCGCGAGCGCCTGCTGCTCGAGCAGCGGGAGGCCGGCTTCGACCTGTTCGACCCCCCGCTGCTCCGGTTCGCGCTGATCCGGCTCGAACCGCAGCGGCACCTGCTGGTGCTGACCAACCACCACATCCTGCTGGACGGCTGGTCGTATCCGGTCTTGTTTCGCGAGCTGTTCCAGCTCTACCAGCGCGGTGGTGACGACAGCGAGCTGCCGCGGGTCACGCCGTACCGGGAGTACCTGGCCTGGCTCGCCGGGCAGGACCGGCAGGCCGCGGAGGACGCGTGGCGGCGCGCCCTGGCCGGGCTGTCCGAGCCGACCTTGCTCGCGCCGACAGCGGGCCCGGCCGGACCGGGCCGGCGCGCACAGGCGACCCTCGAACTGCCCGCGGAACTGACCGCGGACCTGCGCGTTCTCGGCCGCCGCCGGGAGCTGACCACCGGCACCCTGGTCCAGGGCGCCTGGGCGATCCTGCTCCGGTCGTTGACCGGCCGCTCCGACGTCGTGTTCGGCACCACCGTGGCCGGGCGGCCGCCTCAACTGCCCGGCGTGGAATCGATGGTGGGGTTGTTCATCAACACGGTGCCCGTCCGGGTCCGGCTCGATCCGCACGAACCCCTGGCTGACGCGCTTCGCCGCTTCCGCGACGAGCAGGCCGCCTTGGTCAACCACCAGCACCTCAGCCTCACGGACGCGGGCCGGTTGAGCGGGCACGGAAAGCTCTTCGACTCCCTGGTCGTCTTCGAGAACTACCCGCTGGACACGGCGGGCATCACGCCGGCCGGAAGCGAGCTGCGGGCCGTCGACATCGCCGGTCACGATGGTTCGCACTACCCACTCAGCCTGATCGTCTTCCCCGGCGAGAAGATCGTCCTCCGGCTGGATTACCGTTCGGACGTGTTCGAATCGTCCACTGTGGAGCAGTTGCTCGGGCGATTGGGCCGCCTCCTGGAGGCGTTGTGCGCGAATCCGGACTGCCCCGTGGGCAACGTCGACCTGGTCGGCGACGTCGAGCGGGAACGCCTCCTGGGCTTGAACGACCCGGCAGTGGTGACCCCGTCGGCCGTCGTGCCGGAGTTGTTCGGCCGGCAGCTGGCTCTCCGGCCCGAGGCGATCGCGGTCGTGTCCGGCGAGGTGGAACTGACCTACGCGGAACTCGACGCCCGGTCGAACCAGCTCGCACGCCACCTGGTGGCGTCGGGGGTCGGCCCGGAACGGGTGGTGGTCCTGGCGCTACCCCGCTCGGTCGAAGCGGTGGTCGCCGTCCTGGCCGTGCTGAAGGCCGGTGGGGCGTACCTGCCGATCGATCCGGGCAATCCCGCCGAACGGGTCCGGTCGATACTGCGCGATGCCACGCCTGTGCTGATGCTGACGACCGCGGCCACCCGGCCTGGCGTCGAGGAGGGCGGCACGCCGACCGTCGTGCTCGACTCGCCGGAGGTGCAGCAGCGGCTCGCCGCGCAGCCGACGGCCGAGCTCACCGATGCGGAGCGCGGAGGCGCACTGCACCCCGGGCAAGCGGCTTACGTCATCTACACCTCCGGTTCCTCGGGAATCCCCAAAGGCGTTGCGGCGACGCACGAGGACGTGGTCGAGCTGACCGGGGACCGCGCGTTCGACAGCTATGCGGACGCGCGGGTGCTGGTGCACTCGCCGCTGGCCTTCGACGCGTCGACCTACGAGATCTGGGTTCCGCTGCTCCGTGGCGCGCGGCTCGTGTTGGCCCCCGGGGAAGCGGTCGATCTCGACGCGTGGCATTCGACCATCACGCGGAACCGGGTGACGCACGCCTTCTTGACCACGGCTCTCTTCAACCACCTCGTCGGCGAGCGCATCGAACTGGTTTCGGCACTGCGGGAGGTGTGGACGGGCGGGGAAGTGGTGTCGACGCAGGCATTCCGGCGCGCCGTCGAAACCTGCCCCAACACCAGGTTCGTGCACGTCTACGGGCCCACGGAAACAACCACGTTCTGCGCCTACCACGAGGTGAGGACTGCCGATTCGATCGGGAACACGGTTCCGATCGGCCGGGCCATGCGCAATATGCGGGTGTATGTGTTGGATGGTTTTTTGGGTTTGGTTCCTGTGGGTGTGGTGGGGGAGTTGTATGTGGGGGGTGTGGGTTTGGCGCGGGGGTATTGGGGTCGTGGGGGGTTGTCGGGGGAGCGGTTTGTGGCGGATCCGTTTGGTGGTGTGGGTTCGCGGATGTATCGGACTGGGGATTTGGTGCGGTGGAATTGTGATGGTGTGTTGGAGTTTGTGGGGCGTGTTGATGATCAGGTGAAGGTTCGGGGTTTTCGGGTTGAGTTGGGTGAGGTGGAGGGTGTGTTGGCCGGGTGTCCTGGGGTGGGGCAGGCGGCGGTGGTGGTGCGTGAGGATGTGCCGGGGGATAGGCGTTTGGTTGGGTATGTGGTGGGTTCGGGTGTGGAGGGGGCGGGGGTTCGGGATTTCGTCCGCGCGAAGTTGCCGGAGTTTATGGTTCCGGCTGTGGTGGTGGTGTTGGATGAGTTGCCGGTGACGGTGAATGGGAAGTTGGATCGGAGGGCTCTTCCGGTTCCTGGGTTTGTTGGGCGGGTTTTGTCGCGGGCGCCGCGGGGTTTTGTTGAGGAAGTTTTGTGTGGTGTGTTCGCTGAGGTTTTGGGTGTTGATCGTGTTGGTGTGGATGATGGTTTTTTTGATTTGGGTGGTCATTCGTTGTTGGCGACGCGGTTGGTGTCGCGGGTTCGTGGGGTGTTGGGTGTCGAGCTGGGTGTGAGTGATGTGTTCGATGCTCCGACGGTGGCGTTGTTGTCGCGTCGGGTGTCGGGTGCGGGGCGGGCGCGTGGTGGTGTGGTGCGGGTGGAGCGTCCTGATCGTTTGCCGTTGTCGTTCGCGCAGCGGCGTTTGTGGTTTTTGCATCGTTTGGAGGGGCCGTCGGCGACGTACAACATTCCGCTGGTGGTGCGGTTGGTGGGTGAGGTTGATGAGGGGGCGTTGGCTGGGGCGTTGCGGGATGTGGTGGTGCGGCATGAGAGTTTGCGGACTGTTTTTGGTGAGGTCGATGGTGTGCCTTGTCAGGATGTGGTGGATCCGGGGGGTCTGGATCGTGTGTGGCCGGGTGTGATTGTTAGTTCTGTGGATCGTGGGCGGTTGGATGGGGAGGTTGCCCGGGCGGTGCGGTATCGGTTCGAGTTGGGTGGTGAGTTGCCGGTTCGGGCTGAGTTGTTGGTGGTCTCGGGTAGTGAGCGGGTGTTGGTGTTGGTGTTGCACCATATTGCCGCGGATGGGTGGTCGTTGGAGCCGTTGTGGCGGGATTTGGCTGATGCTTATGCTGCGCGGCGGGATGGTGGTGTGCCGGTGTGGGAGTCGTTGCCGGTGCAGTATGCGGATTACACTTTGTGGCAGCGGGATCTTCTGGGGGATGAGGATGATCCGGAAAGTCTTGTTTCTCAGCAGCTTGGTTATTGGCGACGGGAATTGGAGGGTGCTCCGGAACAACTCCAATTGCCCACCGACCGACCGCATCCGACGGTTGCATCGCACCGTGGCGAGACATTGGTCGTCGAATGGTCACCAGACCTCCACGCCCGATTGCTCCACGTGGCGAGGGCTTGCGACGCGAGCTTGTTCATGGTGTTGCACGCCGGATTGGCTGCACTGCTGACCAGGCTCAACGTCGGCGAGGACGTGGTGATCGGCTCCGTCGTCGCAGGCCGTACCGACGAGGCGTTGGACGATCTCGTCGGATTCTTCGTCAACACCCTCGTGCTCCGGGTGGACACCTCCGGCGATCCCACCTTCCGCGAACTCGTCCGCCGCGTCCGGGACACCGACCTGGCGGCGTACGAGAACCAGGACGTTCCCTTCGAGCATCTCGTCGACGTGCTCAAGCCGACCAGGACCTTGACCCACCACCCGCTGTTCCAGGTGATGCTCACGCAGCAGAACGCGCCGCGCACCGAGTTGAGCCTCCCCGGCGCGCGCGGTCGACTGTTGCCGGTGAACGTCGGCGCGGCCCGGGTGGATTTGCTTGTCAGCGTCGACGAAGGCGTGCACTTCGAAAGCAGCCGGACGGGTCTCGCGCTGACGGTCGAGTACAACACCGACATCTTCGACCGGTCCACTGTGGAGTCCCTGCTGTCCCGGTTCCGCAGGCAGCTGGAGACCGCGGTCGATGAGCTCGATCGGAGCATCGGCAGCTTCGACGTGGTGGACGCCGCCGAACGGCGCCGACTGTTGACCTCGTGGAACGACGCGGCGATCCCACTGCCGTCGTCGCTGGTGCTGCCGGACCTGTTCGAGCAGCAGGTGGCGCGAACGCCGGACGCGGTGGCGCTGGTGTTCGAAGGTGCGGAGTTGACCTATCGGGACCTGAATGCGCGCTCGAACCAGCTCGCCCGGCATCTGGTCGAGCTGGGCGTGGGACCTGAACAGGTGGTGGGGCTGGCCATACCCCGCTCGGTGGAGATGGTGGTCGCGGTCCTCGCCGTGTTGAAGGCCGGTGGCGCCTACCTGCCGATCGACCCGGCATATCCGGCCGATCGGATCGAGTTCATGCTCGCCGACGCCCGGCCTGCGGTGGTGTTGACGTCCTCGGCGGTGCGCGCCGCGCTGCCGAGGACCGACGCGACTTGCCTGCTGGTCGACGACCTGGTGGGCCAGGGGCGTTCGATGGAGAACGTCGCGGACTCCGAGCGGCCGGCGCCGCTGCTGCCGCTGCACCCCGCCTACGTGATCTACACGTCCGGTTCGACCGGCGTGCCGAAGGGAGTCGTCGGCCTGCACGCGGGTCTTGCGAACCGCTGGCAGTGGTTCAGCGAGCGGTATCCGCAGTGGCGGTCGTCAACGGTCCTCGCGCGGAGCTCGCTGAGTTTCCTGGACAGCGCCACCGAACTGCTCGGCACGATGTTGCACGGGGGCAAGGTCGTGCTGGCCGGGGACGACGTCCTGCGGGATCCCAGCGGCCTGGTGCGCCTGGTCGCGGAGCACGGGGTCGAGCGGGTGACGGTGGTGCCGAGCTTGCTGCGGGTGCTGCTGGACGACGCCTACTCCAGGTCGTTGGCGTCCGTCCGATGTTGGGTTACCAGCGGTGAAGCCCTGCCCCGCGCTCTCGTCGAGCGCCATGCGGAAGTCCTGCCGGATTCGCTGCTGCTCAACCTGTACGGCTCCTCCGAGGCCAGCGCGGACAGCTTGTTCTGGGAAGCCGGGGACGGCCCGGTCCGGGTCGGCCGCCCGGTCGCGAACACCCGGGTCTACGTGCTGGACGGCCGCATGCGCCTGGTGCCATCGGGTGTGGTGGGGGAGCTGTACGTCGCGGGTGTGGGCTTGGCGCGGGGGTACGGGGGTCGTGCGGGGCTGACCGCCGAGCGGTTCGTGGCGGACCCGTTCGGCTCGGCCGGGTCTCGGATGTTTCGGACCGGGGACTTGGTTCGGTGGAACCACCAGGGCGAACTGGAGTATCTGGGGCGCGCGGATGACCAGGTGAAGGTACGGGGCTTCCGGATCGAACCCGGCGAGATCGAGAACAGGCTCACCGAGCATGCGGGGATCGCCGAAGCGGCGGTCGTGGTGCGGGAGGACAAGCCGGGCGATAGGCGGCTGGTCGCGTACGTCGTGTCCAGTTCGGGTGATGAGCCGGACGTCGGCCAGGTTCGGGATTTCGTCCGCGCGAAGTTGCCGGAGTTCATGGTTCCGGCCGCCGTGGTCGCGTTGGATGAGTTGCCGATGACGGCGAGCGGAAAGCTGAACCGGAAATCACTGCCGAAACCGGACTTCGCGAAGTCCGCTGCGGGGCGCGGCCCGCGGACACCGCTCGAAGCGGAACTGTGCGGTTTGTTCGGCCAAGTGCTCGACGTCGCAACGGTCGGGGTGGACGACAACTTCTTCGACCTGGGCGGCGACAGCATCTCCTCCGTACAACTGGTCAGCCGGGCCAAGGCGGCCGGGATACCGATGACCGTGCAAGACGTGTTCCAGCACAAATCCGTGGCCGCGTTGGCTCGGGCAGCCGCGCCGCAGGATCCGTCGGCGCCCCCGGCAGCGGAACCGCAACCGCTCCTGGTCGACCTGACCGCGGACGAGATCGCCCGGGTGCAGGCCGAGTACTCGCGGCCCGGCGAGCGCGGGGCAGCCCAGATCCTGCCGGTCACACCGCTGCAGGAAGGGTTGCTCTTCCACGCGCTGTACGACGAGCACAACTCCGACGACTACGTGGTCCAGCTGTCCCTGGAGCTGGCCGGGTCGTTGGATCCCGAGGCACTGCGCAATGCCGCGGAAGCACTGCTGCGGCGCCACCCGAATCTCCGCGCCGCCTTCTGGTGCTACGACGTCGAACGCCCGGTCCAGGTCGTGCCTGGTTCCGTGGCGTTGCCCTGGCAGGAAATCGACCTCCGGCACCTCGCTGCCGACGAGCGGCGGGCCGAGTCGGCGCGGCTCCTGGATGCGGAGCGGTCGCACCGGTTCGACCCGGCCGCGCCCCCGCTCCTGCGGTTCACGCTGATCCGCCTCGGCGAACAGTCCCACCTCCTGGCGCTCACCAACCACCACCTCCTGCTGGACGGCTGGTCGATGCCCGTGCTGCTGCGCGATCTGTTCCACCTCTACGAGCACGGCGAAGAGGACGGGCTGCCGCCGGCCACCCCGTACCGGGATTTCCTGGCGTGGCAAGCCGCGCAGGACAGGCCGGCGGCGGCAGCCGCGTGGCGGCAGATGCTGCGCGGACTGGAGGCGCCGACCCGCATCGCGCCGAACGCGGAGGTCGTTCGAGCGCAGCCGCGACGTCACCAGGTCACGTTCGAACTACCGCCGGAGCTGACCGAATCGATGACGGCCCTCGCGCGGCGCCGCGGCTGGACGCTCAACACGTTCGTCCGCGGCGCGTGGGCACTGCTGTTGGGGCAGTTGACCGGCAGCGACGACGTGGTCTTCGGTGCCACCGTCGCCGGACGGCCACCGGAGTTGCCGGGCATCGAGGGCATGGTCGGCCTGTTCGTCAACACCCTGCCGGTCCGCGTCCGCATCAAGGCGGGCGAATCCGTTTCCGCGCTGCTCTCCAGGATGCAGGAAGACCAGCTGCGGATGACGCAGCACGAACACCTGGGACTCAGCGACATCCATCGGCTGACCGGACACAGTGGACTCTTCGACAGCCTGGTCCTGTTCGAGAACTTCCCGGTCGATCCGACCATGCTCGACTCGGTGGGAGGGTTGCGGGTCGCTGACGCGCACAGCCACACCACCACGCACTACCCGCTCAGCCTCGTCGTGCAGGGGCGGCGCTTGGAACTGCGCTTGGACTACCGGTCGGACGTCTTCGACCGACCGGCGATCGAGGTCTTGCTGGACCGGCTCCACGCGCTGTTGCGGATGGCGGCCGACGACCCGGATCGGAACGTTGCGGACATCGATGTGCTCACCGCGGCCGAAAGGGAACGGTTGTTGGTCGAGTGCAACGCCACCGAGGCGGACCTGCAACCGGAGTCGTCGGTGTTCGCGTTGTTCGAGGCCCAGGCCGGCAAGTCCGCGAGCGCCGAGGCGGTCGTGTCCGGCATGGCGAGGCTGACCTACGCGGAGCTGAACTCGCGCGCGAATCGGCTCGCCCGCCACCTCATCGGCCTGGGCGCGGGCCCGGAGCGCGTGGTCGCCCTGGCGATGCCGCGCTCGGCGGAGATGGTGGTCGCCCTGCTGGCCGTGCTGAAGACCGGTGGCGCCTACCTGCCGATCGACCCGGCCCATCCTGGGGAACGCATCGGGCACGTGCTCGACAACGCCGACCCGGCGATCGTGTTGACCACCGCTGACACGGCCCGACGACTGCCCGGGGTTTCCCGACCGCTGGTCGTGCTGGATGACGGCGAGGTACGGGACTCGCTCCACCGGCTACCGGCAACGGACCTCACCGACGTGGACCGCCCGGCTGCCCCACATCCGCTGCACCCCGCGTACGTCATCTACACGTCCGGGTCCAGCGGGAAGCCCAAGGGCGTGGTCGTCCCCGAGCTGGCCCTGCGGAACCTGCTGCTCGGCATGGGCGAGGCGTTGCGGCTCGACGAGTCGGACCGCTGGCTGGCGGTCACAACGCTCGCGTTCGACATCGCCGCCCTGGAACTGCTCGGCCCGCTCCTGGCCGGCGCCACCGTCGTGGTCGCCGACGACGGGATGGTTCGCGATCCGGCGCTGCTGACCACCCTGATCGAGCAGGAAGAAGTCTCGATCGTGCAGGCCACGCCCTCGTTGTGGCAAGGACTGATCGGTTTCTGCGGCGCGAATTTCGAGAACCTCACGATGTTGTCCGGTGGCGAGCCACTGCCCGCCGAGCTCGTCGCCGAAATGCATGCGACCGGCGGTCGAGTCGTGAACGTCTACGGCCCGACGGAGACGACCATCTGGTCGACGTTGGCCTGGTGCGACGACACGCGACCGCCATCGATCGGTGGCCCGATCGCCAACACGCGGGTGTATGTGCTGGATCGCTGGTTGCGGCCGACCCCGCCGGGCGTGGTCGGGGAGCTTTACGTGGGCGGCACGGGATTGGCGCGCGGTTACTGGGCCCGCCCGGGACTCACCGCGGAACGGTTCGTGGCGAACCCCTTCACCAAGCCGGGAGATCCGGTGGGTAGCCGGATGTACCGGACCGGGGACCTCGTGCGGTGGAACCATGACGGCGAACTGGAGTACATGGTGCGGGCCGACGACCAGGTGAAGGTGCGGGGCTTCCGCATCGAGCCCGGCGAAATCGAGAACACCCTTGCCGCGCATCCCGGAATCGCCCGGGCCGCAGTGGTCGTCCGCGAGGATCGGCCGGGCGACAAACGACTGGTGGCGTTCGTGGTGCCCGCCGCGGGGGCCCAGGTCGACGGTGACGAGGTCCGGCGGTTCGCGCGCGAGTTCTTGCCGGAGTACATGGTGCCGGCCGCCGTGGTGGCGTTGGAGGAGTTGCCGGTCACGGCGAACGGCAAGTTGGACCGCAAAGCGCTGCCGGCACCCACGTTCACCGGCGGTGGCCGGTCGAGGCCGCCGCGCACCCGCACCGAAGTGCTCCTGTGCGACCTGTTCGCCCAAGTACTGGGCGTCGAGCGTGTCGGAGTCGACGACAATTTCTTCGACCTGGGCGGGCATTCCCTGCTCGCCACCCGGCTGGTGTCCCGCATCCGCAAGGACTTCGACGTGGCTTTGGGCGTGGGGGCGCTCTTCGAGGCGCCGACAGCGGCGGACCTGAGCCGCCGGCTGGATTCGGGAGACATCGGTAGCGGCCTGGACGTTCTGCTGCCGCTGCGCACGACCGGCAGCCGCCGGCCGCTGTTCTGCGTCCACCCGGCCGGCGGGATCAGCTGGCCGTACGCCGGGCTGCTTCCGCACCTCGACCCCGAACAACCGGTGTACGGCCTGCAAGCCCGGGACCTGACCGAAGATCGTTCCGGTCCAATCGGCGTCGAGGAAATGGCGTCCGATTACCTGGCGCGCATCCGAGCCGTGCAGCCGACTGGACCGTACCGGTTGCTCGGCTGGTCGTTCGGCGGCATCATCGCGCACGCCGTCGCCACGATGATCCAGGACGAAGGCGGCGAGGTCGAACTGCTCGCGTTGCTCGATTCGTTCCCGGCGCCGACCGACCAGCGAGAACTGCCGCCACCCGCAGCGGACCGCGATGTCCGCGACATGTTCATCGACGTCATCGGCGCGGACGAATCGGCCGCGTTCGTCCTCGACGAACAGATCCTCGACCGCCTTTGCCGGAGCCACGCGCGGCACGAGCGAGCCATCAGGCAGTACCGTCCCGGCCGGTTCCACGGTGACCTGTTGTTGTTCGTCGCCGTCGGCGAACGGGGAGGCGGTGCGCCCGAGCCGTGGCGTGCTCGGCAAGCGTGGATCCCGTGCGTCAACGGTCAGATCGAGGTTCACGAGATCGGCAGCGAACACGACTACCTGATGAAACCCGAGGCGCTGTCCCAAATCGGGCCGGTCGTGGCGAGTCGACTCGATGGGTTGTTCGGCAAGAGGCCGACCTGATCGACCTGATCACCAAGTGATCGGCAGCTTGTTGATCCCCTGGATCGTGGTCGCGGCCCGCACCGGCAACTCCCGTACGTCGTCGACGGCGAGCGACAGCGTGGGCAGCCGTTCCAGCAGGACGGACAGCGCGATCTCCAGCTCCGCCCGCGCCAGGTTCTGGCCGAGGCACTGGTGCACGCCGAAGCCGAACCCGACGTGGTGCCGCGCTGCCCGCCGGATGTCGAAGGTGTCCGGGTCGGCGAAGGCGTGCGGATCCCGGTTGGCCAGCGCGTTCGGCACGATCACGCCGTCGCCGGCCCTGATCAGCCGGCCGTCGACCTCGATGTCGTCGACGGCGACTCGCACACCGGCGAGGTCCGCGACCGAGAGGTAGCGCAGCAGCTCCTCCACCGCGGACGGCATCGCGCTCGGATCGGACCGCAGGATGGCGAGCTGCTCGGGGTGCTCCAGCAGGGTGAGGACGCTCAGCGAGATCATCGACGCCGTGGTCTCGTGTCCGGCGACCAGCAGGAACTCGGCCATCGCCACGACGTCTTCGCGGTCCAGCTCGCCTCTGGCTAGGCGCTCGGTGACCAGTCGGCTGATCAGGCCGGGGCCCGGCTCGCCCTGCCGTGCGGTGACCAACCCGTCGAGGTACTCGACCATTTCGCCGCGCGCGGCGGCGATGTCCTCCGGGTCGGCGCTTTCCGCCATGCGCTGGCCGACGTCCCGGAAGAAGTCGTGGTCGTCGAACGGCACGCCGAGCACCTCGCAGATGACCATCGACGGCACTGGCAGGGCGAACGTCGGCACCAGGTCGGCCGGCGGTCCGGCGTCGACCAGGTCGTCGGCGAATCGACGCGCGATCCGCTCCAGGGCAGGGCGCAATTCGCGGACTCGCTTCACGGTGAATTCCTTGAGCACCATCCGGCGGTACACGCCGTGCTCCGGCGGGTCCATCGCCACGAGCGGCAGCCGCGGTTGTTGCTCGCGAACCGCTTCGAAGCGGGCGGATAGGAGCGGAAAGCCCGGATGGGTCCGGTCGGCGGAAAGGCGGTGGTCGGCCAACAGTCGGCGGGCCGTGTCGTAACGCGTGACGACCCACGCCATCGCGCCGTCGTACTGCTCGACCCGGCACAGCGGGCCGCGCTGCTGAAATTCGCGGTACGTGCTCGGCGGCTGGTAGGGGCAGGTGCGCGCTTCGGGGAAGGTGGATGTGGAATCGGTTTCGGTCACTGTTTTCTCCAGCGATCTCCGGAATCGGAAATGGTCTGTCGAGTGCGGGGACTCGGCGCCTTCCCGGTGGGTCGATGTGAATGGGAAATGCGACGGGGTTGGGACTTCGCGCGGAGGTTCCGAAACCCGTGTCGGTTGCGGGAGGGGGTGAGCCGCTCGGGTGGGCAGGCTTTTCCCACGTCCGCCGCAGGTCCGCGGTCAGGGACCGGGCGTGCCGGAGTTGGTGCGGGTGGCGGTCCAGCGGTCGGGACCATCCTCGGCAGCGTCTACTTTGGACCACCAAATCCGCGCGGATCTCTTTCCCGCCGCTGGGCAGGTGATGGCCAGTCAGCCGGATCACTGTGCCTTCGGTGATCGGCAGCGGCCCGTAGTGGTCGCCTCGGGCCGCACGTCGGGTCAGCCGTGGGCCCGCGAGTGTCGTCGGCATCCGCCCGAGCTGTCGAGTGTGAGGCCCGCCGGTCCGGCGCCGATCACCAGCACGTCTGTCGTTGATTCACTGCTCATTCTGGGCTCCACGGGGGTGACTTGTCGGGACCTTGCGACGACTGCCTCCGCATCACCGCGTCCATGCCTGCACCCACGCGCGAGGACGTCGGCCATCTCCGGGATCTGGTCCGGGGACAGCGGCGGCGAGCACTGTTGATCACACTTTGCACATGCCATCCGGGCGGGCCCGGGTTCGGCCCCGCTGACCGGCTGCACGATCCTGATCGGCGCGCCGGGCTCCGCGACGGGGCTGGTCGTTCTCAGGCCCTTCCCCGCGCGGGCTTCGGGGCCGCTCTTCCCGCTTCTTCCGGATTTCCTGCGAGACGTGCAGAATGTAGGTAGATCGCGATCTTGGACACAAGCCTTGGACAGCAAGTTGCCACCGCTACGCGTGTCGCCGAACGCGCTCCGGAGGGGTGGCAGTTACCTGCCACTCCGTCACCCCCACTGTCGACTTGGTCTACGCATGGACATGCGTTGGGCGGAGCTGCGCAGCGGTTGGCGTGAACTGGCCCGATCAACGCCTGTGCGGTTGGCCCCGGCTCAATGGCCAGGTGTCACTAAGCCCGGTGTGGAGATCGTCGCCAGTAATGGATGCAGTGTGCGGATTCCTTTGAACCGACCGATCTGCGCGCCCTGCTTGGCCCGCCCGTAGACCCGCAGCACGCTCTCGCGCCGAATGGCTCATCAGCCATCCGCCCAGCTAACACTGCTGACCTCGCCCCCTATGCCAGAATATGTCGCCGTTTTCAGGAGGAAGATCCGTGGATTTGGTGGAATACCAACGGTAATACCGTGCCTTCGACAACCACGAGCCCGGGCTCGCGCCGCTCGTGCTCGGTCTGGTGAAGCCGGCGAGATCGCCGCCGAGCTGGAGAAGGCCGCTCGCCAGGACCGGACACGACGCAGCGATGCGCAACTGCGGCAACGAATGCTTGAAGAAGCAGAGGATGTGCTGTGGAACCTCACGCGCCTGATCGACATTCTTGGTTCCAGCCTGCCCGAGGTCGCCGAATCCAACCTCGCCCGACTCCATGTTCGCTACCGCGAGAACGGAATCACCCTGCGTCAGCAGGCTGAGTCGGTCTCCGGCCAACAACACGGCTGAGCTCGCACCCAGCGTGGCACTCGCCCACCGGGGTGAAACGGATGGATGGCCAGGTCCAATACCGCATCCGACCTGGTCTCCGCGGGTCAATCAAGATCAACATATCGCTCGGTTTGAGCCCTGCAGCCAGGGCGGTGTAGGTCCTCTGCGTCCTCGGCGAGGAGGGGCGTCCTTGCGGCTCGGGTCGGCCGCCTCATCCCCGTTGGTGGTGCTTGAGCAGTTGAGCGAGCAGGCGTGTCAAGGTCTGCCTGTCCTCGGCCGGAAGCGGTCCGAGTAGATCATCCTGCACCTTGTCCAGTGCTCGGTCTATGCGTCGCAGTTGGCGATCGCCCGCCTTCGTGAGGGTCACCAAGTTGCGCCTCCGGTCATCCGGGTCCGGCGCCCGCTCGACGAAACCCTGCTCGGCTAGTTCGTTGATCGCTGCCACGACGTCGCTGCGGTCCATGTTGGATCGGCGGCCAAGCTCGGCCTGGCTGGCCACCCCGAACTCGTCCAGCGCGGCCATGATGCGGTAGTGGTACCCGCGCGCACCTACCTCGCCGAAACCGTCAGACGCCAACCGGTGGGCGTGCACTGCCAACTGGGTGAGCAGCCAACTCGGCTTCGCGGTCAGGCGTGCGGGGGTCTCTTCCACGGCATCACCATACATCGTTGGCGCAGCCAATGAATCTCTGTATAGTTGGTCCCACCAATGTTGGAGATGCCAACGAAAGGGATGTCATGTCCACGGATGCTCTGATCGCCGACGGCATCGAGATCGCCGACCTGTTCACCCGCTTCGCGCTCCTGCTCGACGAGGAGCGGGGGAGGATGTGGACACCGTCTTCACCGACGATGTGGCGGTGCGCTCGCCGCGCGGGGGCGAACTCCGCGGCATCGACAAGGTCGTCGGCTTTATGCGACAGGGTGAGGTCGAGGGGCAGCGCAGTCAGCACACGACCACTGACCTGCTGGTGAACGTCAACGGCGACCAGGCGGCTGCCTCGGCGAACTCGTTCGTGTACGTCTATCGCGACGGCCAAGCGCCCCACCAGACAAGCGGCCTGCGAGTGGTCTGCACCGCAGCACGGACGCCGGCGGGCTGGCGATTCCGCGAGGTGCGGATCGTGCCCGCCTGGATCCACCAGAACTGATCTCTCCGGGAAGCTGCGGACACCACTGGATCGCCGAAGGCCGCCACCGCCTCACGGCTATGTTCGAAAGCGGCACCCGTTACAGCGTCGCCGTCCGCGCCGACCTCATCGACCCCGACACCGGCGCCCGAACATTCGGGTGCCCCGAATGAATCCCCCTGGAGTCAAGAACGTGATCAAGCCGTTCCGCATCGACATCCCCCAGGCAGACCTCGACGACCTGAACGACCGGCTCTCCCGCACCCGTTGGCCCAACGAGATCACCGAAGCCGGCTGGGACTACGGCTTCCCGCTGGCTCGGCTCAAGCAACTGGCCGAATACTGGCGCACCGGCTACGACTGGCGCGAGCACGAGGCCGAGCTCAACGAGCTGCCGCACTTCACCACCGAGATCGACGGCCAGCACATCCACTTCGTCCACGTCCGGTCTGCCGAGCCGGGCGCGCTGGCGCTGATCCTCACCCACGGCTGGCCCGGTTCGTTCCTGGAATTCCTCGATGTGATCGAGCCGCTGTCGCGCGACTTCCACCTGGTGATCCCATCCATCCCGGGGTTCGGCTTCTCCGGGCCGACCCACGAGCGCGGCTGGGATATCGTCCGGGTCGCGCGGGCCTGGGCCGAACTCATGCGCCGTCTCGGGTACGAGCGCTATGGCGCGCAGGGCGGCGACTTCGGCTCGGGCATCTCAACGGCGCTCGGCGCGGTGGCAGCCGAGCAGGTCGTCGGGGTGCACGTCAACTACCTGCCGACCCGGCCGATTCCGGACGCCGACATCGAACTGTCCGAAATGGATGAAGCTCGGCTGGACAAGGTCAGGCAGTTGATGGCGAATCGTCCGCCGTACCAGGCCCTGCAGGCCACCACCCCGCAGACCATCGGCTACGCGCTGACCGACTCGCCGGTGGGTCAGCTGGCCTGGATCGCCGAGCGCTTCGCGCAGTGGGCGGACCCGCGTTCGCAGATCGGTGACGAGCGGATGCTCACCGACGTCTCGCTGTACTGGCTGACCGCCACTGCGGCTTCCTCGGCGCGGCTGCACCGCGAGGCACCGCGACGGATCGATCCGTGCCCGGTACCGGTCGGCGTGGCGGTGTTCGCGCACGACATCACGCAGTCGGTGCGCCCGCTGGCCGAGCGTCTGTTCGACATCAGGCACTGGTCGGAGTTCGAGCGCGGCGGCCACTTCGCCGCGATGGAGGTGCCGGAGCTGCTCGCCGAGGACGTCCGGGACTTCTTCCTCACGCAGATCAAGTAGGACCACCGGGGCGCCACCCGCCATGAGACACTGCCGGCCGCGAACTCCGGGCACCCCGGAGCTTCGCGGCCAACAGGCCTTTCGCCTTCGCCGAGTCCAGCCGCACCGTCGTGCCCATGGCGCCGACTGCGATACCGGCGCTGTGACAGGTAGCCGTGGGTTCTGCGTCGGGTTACCTGCGTGCGAGGAGGTGAATCCTTTGGCTCAGGCTTCGGTACGGGTCTCGGCGGCTCGCTTCGAGTTCCACCTCGGCGATCCGGAACTCGGTGAGCCCCTTCAGATCGCCGGTCTCGTCCACCACCAGCACCGCGTCGGCGCCGCCGAGCTGTTCTGTTCACGTACTCGCGCAGGTCATCGCGGATCAGGTCGGCGTCCCATACAGCGCGTGACAGCAGATGCTGCATCCCGTACGGGGTGGCCTGGCGGACGTGCTCGGCCAGCGTCCAGCAGTTCTTGCGCGGCAGCTCGGCCAGCAACCCCTCCAACAACGCCCGCATCCGGAGGCGCGGCTCCACCCGCACGAACCTGCAGGCCATCCGGCCGACCAGGTCCTCGAACATCACCTGCCACCGGCCAGGGACGACGCTGGCCTGCACGGCCATCGCACGACTTTCGCTTGTCGTCACAAACAATGATGATCACGCGGTGGCCGTCCCCGTCCCCAGCGCGTGCGGGCGCAGGCCAGGGCGGCAACCGGTTAGGTGCCGCGCCGGAAGCCGGTTGCTGCGACGATGGCTCCGAGACCGGCGAGGATACCGATAGCGGCGAATGCGGTGTGGAAGCCGTCGAGGCCGGTTCCGGCTACGAGGACTGTTGATACGGCGGCGACGCCTGCCGCGCCGCCGATCTCGCGCATTGTCTCGAGCAAGCCCGATGCGAGTCCTGATTCCGATTCGGTGACACCGGCCAGCGCGCCGATCTGGAGCGAGGGCCCGCAGACCCCGAAGCCGAGTCCGGCGACCAGGAACGCCGGAAGCAGGTTGGTGAGGTAGACGGCGTCGGCGGGGACCCGAGTAAGCCACACCACTCCGACGGTCACCAGCGTCAGGCCGGTCACCAGCAGGCACCGGACGCCCACGGCGGCTGCGAGACGGCCGACGGCCCACGCGACCCCGAACCCGGTCGTTGTCGTGGCCAGCCACGCCAGACCTGTTCGCGCTGCTGAGTAGCCGAGTTCCTGCTGCATCAGCAGCGATCCGAGGAAGATGAACGAGAAGAACGCGCCGAATGCGAGCAGCGCGGTGAGGTTCGCCGCGACGAGCGTGCGGTTCCTCAGCGCCCTGGCCGGCACGAGCGGGGCTGGTGAACGCTTCTCCGACCACACGAACACGGCCATCAGCACGCCGGCCGCGATGAACCACGCCAGTGTGCCGGCGGAGGTCCATCCGTGGGTGGAGGCATGGTGGAGTGCGTAGACGAATGTCAGCAGTCCGCCGGTCACCGCGCTGGCCGCTGCGACGTCGAGCCGCCCGGAACGGCCACCGGGTTCATCGGCCGCAAGGCAGGTGATGGCGAGTGCGATGAGCGCGAGGCCGGCGGGAACGTTGATGAAGAACGCCCACCGCCAGCCCGGACCAGCGGCAATGAGACCGCTCGCGACAACGCCCACCGTTCCGGCTACTCCGCCGACGGCTCCGACGATGCCGAGAGCCCGATTGCGTTCCCGCCCTTCACGGAAGGTGACAGCCAGCAGCGACAAGACTGCCGGTGCGATGAGTGCACCGCCCAACCCCTGGAGCCCACGCGCCGCGATCAGCACGCCGCTGTGCTGCGCCACGCCCGCCACCAGCGACGCGGCGGTGAACAAGCCAAGGCCGGCGAGCAAGGCGCGGCGTCGTCCTAGCAGGTCGGTCATCCGGCCACCGATGAGGAGGAATCCGCCGAGCAGGAGACCGTAGGCGACGACAACCCATTGCAAACCGCCTTGGCTGATTCTGAGGTCTCGCTGGATCGAGGGCAGGGCCACGTTCACGATGGCGATGTCGAGGCCCACCATCGCCATGGCGGCGCACGCCAGTACCAGTACGAGCGCTTGGCGAGGTCGTGCCTTCTTCTCGCGCGTGGTTTCCACGGTGCTTTCCACGGCAGACATGGGTTCGGTGTCCTTCAACTCGCGGCGGTTCACCGGCGGTAGCTCGCAATGGGCTGGCCGGCGCCGGTGGTGATCAGCTGCGGCAGGCTCTTGGTGATGAAGAAGGTCCAGGCGCGCGAGCACGCTTCGAAGCAGGCGGATTCCGCCGCGGTGAGGCCTTCGTGCGTGAAATGCAGCGTCGTGCCTTGCGCGTCGGTGGTGATGTCGATGATCACGCGGTGGCCGTCCTGATTCCCAACCACCCACCACCAAGATCACGATCTACAACTGGCGTACTAGGCGAGGATCTCGTGCACGTCACGGGCGCCGCGGAGCCCGGATTCGATTGCCCCGTCAATGAATCCGACCTCGCTGAGGTCACGGCAGCGATCAAGGACGTCCCGCCCAATGTGGAGGTCGCCGAGATGGTCGCCGGCACCTACTACCCGGACGACCCGTTCGCACGCGGAGACCACCTTGGCGGATGCGACGACCTACTTCCGCGCCGTGGTGGGTGACCGCACGCCCCGGGGGCTGCAGGGCGCGTTCCTGGACAATGACGGGCGACTGGTCGACTACCTGGAAGGCGACGACCGGCGAGGCCCTGCATTTCGGTTTCCTCGTGCTTGTCGTCCTTGACCGCGATCACGTTGACCCGCAGCGGCAAACCCGCTTCGCGCGCGGCGGCGAGCCCGCGCCGGAACAGCTTGAATGTTCCGCTGCAGTCACACGGCCCCGGCGTCTCGCATGCTGTCCGCCCCTACCGTACTGCGGCTACCTTGCGCGGGCTCGGGCGATTGCTGAGAGCGACGAGAGTGCACATCGTACCCAGCAAGCAACCCATACAAGATGCCCGCCCGACCCGACGACCGCTAGCGACTGTGCAAGCCGCCCTTAAGGTTGTTGGGTTGTAGTTGTCAGGCGAGGTGTTCGATGACCGCGGCGACGACCTCGTCGGTGGTGGCGGTGCCACCGACGTCCCGGGTCAGGACGCCCGAGCCTGTGGTGCGCTCGATGGCTTTGTTCGGCATCGAGGTGATCGACACCATCGATGATGGGATCGGCCCATGCGGTTTCTACGGGCGGTGCTCCACTGAGGACAACCAGGATCCGGAAACGTCGCACGGATGGTAGTTGAACAACGCGCAGAAGTTCGTCGGGCCATTGGGCGGAATGATCGCAGCCGAGTACTTCGACGTCGGGCAGTCGCGTTCGGTGCCGTGGGAGCGTCGCCGAGAGGCTGAACGACTGCTGGCGGCGTTGAAGGACCCGAACCGGGTGGAATGCCGTGGTCGTTGGTGAGGGCACGCGATGCTGGTTCGGCAACCAGTTCTCGCTGGTCGCTCCGAAGTTCGCCGCCTACGGGGTGGACCTGTGGGTGCCCGAGCTGGGCGGGAAGTTCGACGCCCGCAACCCGTCGCGCAAGATGCTGATGAGCGTGCTCGGCGGCATGAGCGAGTCGGAACGCCAGCACGTGCAGGCGCGGGTGCGGGCCGCGATGGATGCGCAGGTGCTCAACGAGGGCCGCCACCAAGGCGGCCGAGCCCCCTACGCGGCGTGCACCTCGCTATGCTCGAGGATTCCTTCACGGCCTCAAGATAAGTAGACGGCGAGCTGCTGTAATCTTGATGGAGCGTTTCGCGCGGCTGTCCGCAGAGGCGGCGCCCGTCGACCACCCGACACACCGGTGCCCGCCCGACCACTGACCGCGCCGATGCCAAGATCTACCGACCTGATTGCCTGACGCACCAACCGCAAGGTGACGCTCGGGGTGACCGCGGGTGGGCAAGCCGGCCGATCTGGTGTCGAACTTCGCGTTGCCGATCCCGTCGTTGGTGATCTGCGAATTGCTGGGCGTGCCGTACGCGGATTGCGACGAGTTCCAGGAGCGTTCCGCCCGGCTGCTGGACATCTCGTTGTCGATGGAACAGCGGATGGCGGCGCAGCGAGCCGATCGACCTGACCCCCATCCGCGAATGGGCGACGACCTGGAGAAACCATCCGGTTGCCCGTGGGACAAGCGCCACGGGCCGTTCTCCGCGAGGCGGATGACCCACACGTCCGGCCCGACCGTGTTCCCAGTCCATCCCCCTGAACCGCCACACGAGTCTGGCCCCACCGCTGACGCAGCGGGACCAGAACCCAAGATCTTCATCCGTCTTCTAGGGGCGGGGCTGCTCCTTCCGGCGCACTTCCGGTTCAGACCGACTTGACCATGCCGTCGTCGATGACGTGGTTGACGCCGGTGATGTTGCCGGCTACGTCGGAGAGGAGGAACGCGATCAGGGCCGCCACTTCCTCAGGCTCGGTGATGCGGCCAGTCGTGACGTTCTGGTCCTTCACCAATGTCCGCGAAGACCACTTGCTCGCGGAGCTCGCATCCGAGCTCACCAACTCGGTCCTCGCCTGCGATGGTCAACCCGAAGAGACTGCCAGGCTCCTGCGAGAGCACAACCTGATCATCGTCTACAACAAGTCAGGCTCGGTCATGACATCCGACCGAGCCTGACCAGCGACAAGGCCCCTTACCATGGGGTAATTCTGTGTCCGAGAGTTGCACGCTAACTACACGCCTTCGCCTTCCCGAGATCGGTTGAGGCAGGGGCCTTTTTGTTGTCCCGCCTGTCCCACCGGGTGTCCACCTGGAACGCCTCGGCGGGACAGGTGGATTTGCATTGTGAACTGCGAAAATGTCGGCTGATGCACGATTGGGACAGGTGCTATCGGGTGTCCCGACGTGTGTCCGAACACCCCCATGGCGCGTCTAGCGGGTGCTCGGTTTCGGGACATGGTGACCTGTCCCGCCACAGCTTGCCGGGAACGTCAACGTCCGTGTGTGTGGGAGTCCAGGAAACCTTCGTAGGCTTCTTCTCGACTCTGAGGTCCCGCCGACACCACCGCCGTGGGATCTCCACCCAGTCGAGCACCCGCATGCGGCGAGACGTTCCGGCCAGCTACCCATGTCCCGTACACCGTGCTACACGGTGGCCACGACCCCGTCGCCCGTCACGCAGGCTCTGAGGATCCTGCGGGTGCGATCTCGATGACCCGCCAAGGCTGTTCGACGTCGGTGTATTTGAACGCGTCCTTTACCGCACCATTCGGTGCCACCCACCAGATTTCCAGAGCTGTGGGAAAACGCGAGAGAGCAGAAAGATGGCCGGTCGTGGATGCGGATCCTGCGGGTGCGATATCGAAGGTATGCCAACCTGTTTTGTCGTCATGCCAGTACGCGCCCTTCACCGCACCATCCGGCGCCACCCAAAAGATTTCCATACTCGTAGGAATACGCGAGACAGCAGCACAACGGCTGTCCGGAGATGCGGATCCTGCGGGTGCGATCGGGTAGGTCGTCCAAACTCCGCCATCATAATGGTATGCACCCTTCACCGCACCATCCGGCGTCACCCACCAGATTTCTAGAGCCTCAGGAAGACGCGAGAGGGCAGTAATGCGGGTGGTCGTGGATGCGGATCCCGCGGGTGCGACCTCGTAGGTATGCCAAGGTGGGCTCTCCTGGAAGAACGCACCCTTCACCGCACCATCCGGCGCCACCCACCAGGTTTCCATCTTCGTGGGATGACGCGAGTCAACAGCGAGGCCGAGCTGGGATGATGCATATGTAGTACTGTTTACCACAGTGGCCGTAGTGGTCATCGTTGTCATCGGTGCTCCTCGATGAGCTTGGGGGAATTCCATCGGGATACCCGGTCGCGATGGCTTCCCAATATGGCGAACAGAGTAACCGTAAAATCGAGATGATTAGCTACTTATTGCGCACAGTTGGCCCGATACAAGGCAACCGCAGGCTGCAATTCGGGCGCATGTGGCGTTTAAAATCGCTGATATTCGGAGACTTGTGCGTGAAACTACGCTACGCACATGAGGATCGTGCCGTCGCAGCGATAGGCTCCTATACGTCGCGGTAATACCATCACCCCCTCAGCGACTACTGCTACAACAAGACAACGGTATCAAGCGGCGGCCTGAGTACGAAATGGTCGAAAGTCTCTTCTGTGTTCCCGCAGCGCCGTGAATATTCCGCGTGCACTGTCGGTTACGTCAAGGGGCTCCGGGAAATCCGACAAGAAATTTTTACTAGGTAGCGAGAGCCGTACGTCCTGATGGATGAAGAGCGAACGGCGCCTTTGCTTCGCCAGGCGATGCGAAGGTGCCGTTCACCTCGAAAACTCAGCGTCCCGGAGCCAGGGTGAAGCCGGCGCCGAGGCCGCCTCGGGCGTTCATGTCGTTGATGATCGACAGGATGGACGCGCTGCTGCCGGCGACCCAGGTGTGGTCGAGCAGCGTCGTTCCAACCGCGACCGGCGAGCCCGAGTCGCTGCCCGGTGAACACGTGTGGCAGAAGTAGCCGCTCGGGATCGGGGCCTTGAGGCCCGAGCCAATGACGAACAGCATCGGGGAAACGTGCCCTGGCAGACCTGCTCGTTGGGCACCCCCGGGAAGGCGATCATGGCGCCGCAGGCCAAGCCCGAGAAGCGGCCCTGCTTGCACACCACCCCGGCCCATTGCGGTTTCGTGGGTGTCGGGCTGAACGCCGCTGATGACGAAGCCCGACCGGCTGACGAATGGTTGACGAACGCCGATTACCAGCAAAATGTCGGCGGCAGGCGAATACTGGCTCTGGCACGGTTTCCGTGATGGACCCGGATGCTGCTCGCCTGCCGGGTAGTTGATCATGTGCTGGGTGTGCTGATCTTGGAGTGCTTGGGGTCCTGTTTCCGCATCTGGCCCAGTTTCGGATTGACGACGTGCATGCTGCTGGGCTGGTGTTGCGCTTCGGTCAGCACGTCCCGCACGCTGTGCGCCGGGATGACGACCGTCGTGCCCGCCGCCCCGTCCGCGGGCGAGGCGCCACCGGCCGCCGACTCCGAGATGGCCCGCGCCCAGGAACAGCTCGCCGCTACCGCGGACCAGTGCGGTGCCTCACTTGCCGCACGGCTGGACGACCTCACACTCCTCGTCGGTGTCCCGCTGCCCGCCCTCGTCCCCGATCCGGCCCTCCTGCCCCCGGAGTCGCTGCGCGTCTTCCGCATCGACCGGGCGTGGATCGAGGCCCTGGTCGCCGGGGCTCAATCCACCGGCGCCCACACCGAACTGGACGTCACACTGGCCCCCTACCTCGACCAAGCCATCGCCCGCGCCACCACCGCCGAGCCTCCACGCGCGGGAGTTCTGATCAAATCCGCACTCGTGCCGGCGTGGCCGGAATTCGACCTCACCGCAACCCGCGATGGCTCCCCGGTCCCCGAACTGCGCCGCGCCCACCTGGCTCCGGACGTACTGCTGTGCCTGTTCGACGACGTGCCCGACGCGGTCGACCTCCCCGAACCTCCCGAGGGCCTCTCCTTCGGCATCGACCTAAAGTCCAGCCCCACCCACACCACATTTGTCGCTGACGTCCACCTCCTCAGCAGGGAACAGGGAGGACGGCAGACCCCGATCTTCAACGGCTACCGCCCCGAGTTCTCCTTCCGTACCTGCAACGTCGCTGGGGTCATCACACTGCACGACAGCAACGAGATGGCCATGCCAGGCGACAACGCTGAAATGACGGTCAACCTGATCCAGCCGGTCGCCATGGAAGAGGGACTGCGGTTTACGATCCGCGAAGGAGACAGGACCGTCGGCACCGGAGTTGTGTCCCAGGTCCTGTGAGTCCTAGGCCCCGGACATGGGCTTTATCCGGGTGTCGGAGGTGGCGCCCGAGGAGGTGGGCACGCTGGCACTCGCCTGTCACACCAATCGACCTGGTCGGCGTCATTCCAGGTGCTAGCTGGTCGCTTGCAAGCGTGCGCACTGGTGACGCCCCGCCGCCTATACTGGACACAATGGACATACGGTGGCTCATGGCCAGTGGAAACAGGACCAGGCGGGCCTCTTCCAGGCGTGGGTGAAGGGGCAGGGGGCCTCGGTAGCGACGACCCGGGCGGGGTCCGCGAACATCATCGGCAGATCCTCGGGCGCGACCACTAGGTGCTCGGTCTCGGGCAGGGCGCGGATCGCCTGTGTGCGGCGTAGATGCCGCCGTCGTTGCCCGTTTCAGCCTTGCTGCGGTGCACTTTGGGGCGCGGCGGGCGTCACCAATGCCAAACGTGCCTCAACACGGATTGAGTCTCTGACCGGAGAATATCCCCAGCACCTCCAGATAACCTTCGGACTGGTCACCGTCCCGTGCACTCTTCACCGAGCAACCCGGGACCGCTCGGTGAGCTTCCACCAGATCCACGCCGGGTGCGGCGCTTCTATGGGGTGCAGAAGCGTTCTCTCGGCTGGGCTTCGGCATAGGCGCAGCTCAGGGCGTAGGAGCAGCGTGTCGCTTGCTGCAACAGGTGTCGCCGCCGTCGAATGAGGTCGGCCGTGGCGGTGGTTCGAAGCGGTGGGACTGCTGCTCGACAGCCTCGTTGGCGTCGATGAGGGCCCGGATTCCAAGGTGGCGTTCCGGTAGCCGACGCCGAAAACCCGGCACTGCTCCAGCCTGCTGGCTCACGCTACGCGTGAGGGTGGCTGCGGCGGTGGTCGTCGGGTTGGGGGCCGATGGTCAGCAGGGGCCGGTAGTGGCCTTTCGGGTGCGATTCGCCGATGAGCTGGCCGTCGGCTTCGATCCAGGCGTGGGCGGCGAAGGGCTGCGTGCGCACCCCGGTGCACCAGGTGGGCCAGGTGCCTCGGGCACGGCAGAGCAGGGCGGTGGCGATGGAGCGTTGCAGGCAGCCGCGCCCGGCGCAGCGCAGGCTGACCGACACCGCCGCCTGGCGCGCGGCCAGGGCTTGGTCGGCGGTTGCCGGTGCCGCGCCGCGTCGGGCGAACTCCAGGACACGCCGCAGCCGGGCCGGACGAATCGAGGCCAGAGGGCGGGCGAGGGCCACGGCCAGCAGTGGCAGGAGCCTGCGGCGCCAGGGCAGCCGGTGTTGTTCGGCCAGGGTGACGGGCATGCTCATGACGTGATCACCAGTTCGGCGGTGCGGAGCTGGTCGACGACGGCGGTCACGTCACGTGCGGCTCGTTCCGGGGCGATGTGGTGGTGTTCGGCGAGTTCGGCGGCGATGTGGTCGGGCGGGCTGCCGCCGAGCAGCCGCTGCAGGACGCGGGTGCCGGTGGGGTTGAGCTGAAAGTAGCGCCCGGTGCGGCCGTGCAGCAGGACGGTGCCGTCGTCGGTGTCGGTGCTGGTCACCTCAGGGTGCAGTCGGAGCAGCATCGGTCCTCCTGGTCGGGGTGGTGGGCTGGAGTGCGGTGCGCAGCCAGGTTTCGCAGCCGATCAGCGCCTCCAGGGCGAAGGCGCCGGTGGTGGTGGGCTGCGGAGTGACCAGATGGGTGCGCACCGCGTCGGGGTTGATCAAGCCGTGCTCGGCCAAGGCTGAGTCGGCGAACGACTCCAGGATCGAGGGCGTGTTGCGGTGCAACCCGATACGGATGTCGGCGCTGAACTCACCTTTGGTGGAGCGGCCTGCGATCTCATCGGGCACGATGCCGCGCATCGCCTCGGCCAGCAGCGGCTTGTAGCGCCACGGCCCGGCATGTTCGTGGGTCCGCACCGTCAGCACCGCTTCGGCGACGCGATCATCGAAGAACGGTACGTCCAGCTCTGTTCCGGCCTCAGAGAATAGGCGTGCCAGCAGTCGGTAGTGGGCCGCGTAGGTGCGCAGGACGAGCAGTGTCTGGTGCTGGCCGGGATCGGTGGCCAGCGGCTGTGCTTGCTCGGCGGCCCGCCGCAGCGCCGCTTGTGCGAGGTCGATGCCGGCGCTGGTGGCCCAATCCGGTGCGCGCAGCGGCCAAAGCCCCCATCCCAGGACCGGTCGGCGTCTCGGTGGCGCGGGCGCGGTGAGCCAGTTGGCTTGGGTGCGCCACCAGGACGCCACATCCCCCGGCCGGGCCAGCTTGGCAAGGGTGGACCACGTTGGCCAGCGTTTCAGTGCGGCGTATCCGCGTACGTGGCGGATGGCGGTGATCGGGTGCCGCCACAGCAGGTGGTGCAGGTAGCCCGGCAACGGGGTGAACAGTTCGTCGCCGCCGTGCCCGGCCAGATGCCGTCGGGAACCGCGCTGGGCGAGCACGCGTGCGCTGTGGCGGGTGCGGGCGGCGGTGCGGGCGAACGGGTACGGCTCCTCGGTGCCTTCTGGCACGTGCGGGTCGGCGAACAGTGGCGGAAGCTCGTGCGGGGCCACGACGTGGTGCTCGGCCTCGGCCAGAGCGCGCATCGCGTGAGCGGCGAACACGGCATCGTCGTTGCCCGCCTCGGCCTCACCCCACCGGAAGGTCAGTAGGTTCGGTGTGGCGCTGGCAGCCAGGAAGCACAGCGACGTCGAGTCCATGCCTCCAGACAGGTCGGTGCTCAACCGCCCCTAGGCAGGGACGCGCTTGTCCATCGCCGTGGTCAGCACCTCGCGTACGGCCACCACACCCTGCTCGAACGGCTGCCGGGCCGCAGGCGGAGACCACCAGCGCAGTTGCCGCGCCCGATCCCGCTCCCACACCAGGCAGTGATCGGCAGGCACCGCGGAGATCCCCGACCAGACCGGCCGTTCGTTCAGCGGTGGCGGAAGCTGCCTTCCACAGACCAACCGCACCGCCAGCGCCTCCTCGTCCACCCCTGAGCGGGCCATGGCGGCGAGGAGATCTGCACGGTCTGAAGCGACATCGACACCGTGCACTCGAGTGCAGAACACCCGGCGTAGCCCGGTCATGCCGCCCTGGAGGCGTACCTGGCCGTGGATCGACACGACGACGTGCCACGACCCCGGCAACGCCGCCACCAACGAATCCACATCGGACACGGACCGCACCCGCGCCGCCAGTTCGGACAGCCGCGTGGGTGTGACCGGACCGACGCCGATCACACCCACGCGCACCGGGCCCGCACCGGCCAGCACAACCTGCCCGGCCGGCCACCTCCCCACCAGCCACGGCCGCCCCGACGCATGCGGCACCACCCGAGGTGATGCCCACGGAAGCGCGTCCCACAGCGCCGCGGGGGTGGCTACGTCCGGCAAGACCACGAACCCGTCACACGACATCGGCACTGGACCTAGTCTTGACCGTACTCAGCGAAGGAGTCGCCGCCGAAAAATCCGGAGCCGAGTGTGTCCTCGTTGAACTCACCGACCTCCACCAGCATCGGCGGGATGTAAACGTCCGTGAACGTCTGTTCGGTCATCACAACCTCCAACAGTTACACGAAGTAGCTGATTGCTACCGCAAGCAACTGTGGGAGCGGTTGCCGTGCGCGGCAACCGAACCTGGGAGCCACCACTCGGCAGACCCACCGGCTCGGTGACCCACAACTGGCTATGTCAAGAAAACGACGTGATCGACCACGGCAGCACGCACAATGTGGGCCGGTCCCTCGAGATCTCGCAGGCGCGGCGACGGTGGGCGTTGATCGCACTGTGCATCACCGAGGTCACCAGCTGGGGCGTGCTGTACTACGCCTTTCCCGTTCTCGCGCCGCGGATCAGTGTGGAGACGGGGTGGTCGGTGCCGGCGGTGACGTGGGCGTTCTCGGTCAGCCAGATCGTCTCCGCGTTCGCGGGCATCGCGGTGCGCAGGTGGCTGGACCGGCGTGGGCCTCGTGCGGTGATGATCGGTGGGGCGGTCCTGGCGGTGCCCGCGATCGTCGGGATCACCTATGTCCCGACCTATGAGCTGTTCCTCCTCGCATGGGCCGTGGCGGGGCTGGCGATGGCGGCCGCCTTCTGCCCGCCCGCGTTCGCCGCGCTGACCCGCTGGTACGGGCCGGACCGCGTTCGCGCGCTGACCGCCCTCACGCTCGTGGCCGGACTGGCCAGCACCGTATTCGCGCCCTGACCGCGGCGTTGAACGGGTACCTGGACTGGCACGCCACCTACCTCGTGCTCGCCGTGATCGTGACAGATGGGAGCTTCCTCTGTGGACTGTTCATCGGTCGCACCGCACGGCGATCGAGGAGGGACGCCGCGTGTCGTGCGGCAGAGCGCCCGCTACAGCCGGCCGCGGAGGTACCCGAAGAACCCGGGCGTCTTGGTGACGCGGAGGCGGGTGAGCTTGCGGTAGCTGATCCGCCACCGCCCCTCCACCTTCCGGTATTCCTCGTGGTAGTGGCCGTAGCCGTGCATGTGCTCGGTGACATCACCGCGCTGCCACCAGAGCTCGTCCTCCATCGCCCAGACTCCGCGCGCCGTGGTCGGGGAGGTGAGCTCGATCTCCGGTGTGTGGCCGTGGTGCACCGTGGTGACCTTGGTGGCACCGTCGAGGAGCCCGGAGATCGCTTTCGTAAGCGCGACGGCTCCGACCACCTTGTTCTCCCGACCGTCCGTCTGCGGTCGGTTCTGGTCCGGAACGTCGGCGTAGGACTCGCTGACCACGTCGTCGGTGTGGCACTCCGCGTAGCGGTCCCACTGTTTCGTGTCCATCGCGCGGAGGCGCTTGGCGAAAAGCGATTGAATCTCCGAGATCGCCAGCACCTGCTCCGCCACCGACGGCATCGCGCCCACGTGATCGCTCGACATGCCTTTCCTCCTGCATCGATATCGGCTTCCAGCCGCCACGATTGCCGCCACCCGGGTGCGCCAGGGACAGCGCACACGGCTTCGGCGGGCGCGCATCGAGCGGTCCGACGAGTTCGGGAATTGCCCAAGCGCTTGCTTGATGGCGGTTAGGTTAAGCATGCGCCGGAGAAGGCGTCAAGCAGCATCATCGCACCGCCCCGTGGGAGAAGCGGCGTGTTGACGAAGCGCTCCGCGTTGTCGTCGACGAGGATCCCGCCGGTGAACCACAGCGAGAACGTAGAAGTT
Source organism: Saccharopolyspora sp. NPDC050642 (assembly GCF_040654735.1). Classification (NCBI taxonomy): domain Bacteria; kingdom Bacillati; phylum Actinomycetota; class Actinomycetes; order Pseudonocardiales; family Pseudonocardiaceae; genus Saccharopolyspora; species Saccharopolyspora sp. NPDC050642. Next base: position 53,788 of record NZ_JBFAIN010000027.1, read on the forward strand.
CCGTCCGGGTGGGTGATGCCCGGCGACCACCACGCCTCCGACATCAGGTCGGCCCGGGCATCGATTCCAGCCAGGATCGCGCGTTCCAGGCCGCAGGCGACTCCCGGTGAGCGGGAAAGCTGCGCGCATTCGGTGGGCGTGGCTGGAACCCTGGGGCCGAGAGCCCAGCCGGATTTCGGGCACTCCGCCAGTGAAGGGGACTCCGATGGGGCGACTCGACGGCAAGGTGGCCGTCATCACCGGCGCCGGGCAAGGCAGAGGAGCTGCCACCGCGCGGTTGTTCACCGCCGAGGGTGCGGCCGTGGTGCTCGATGAGGTGCTCATCGAGCCGGGCAAAGTGGTCGCGGACGAGATCGGGCCGCAAGCGATGATGTCCGGGTTCGGCGCGTACGCCGAGTGGAACAGGTCATGATCTGCGTGGAAACGCTCGGCGACGTCCGCGATTTCGCGAAGACGTCGGGATCGGCCGCCGGCTGACGGATGGATATGAAGTCGCCCAGGCCCACGGCCTGGACCTTGAGGTCATCGAGGTTGTGCAGGCCGGCGGCGGCAGCGGCCCGTGTGTATCGGTCAGCGGCGTCCGCCACGCGGGAGCCCGGCGTCCTTCGAGGTCGTCCCTTTGATGTCCGCGACGAACGAGGACATCTGCCCGGTGCTATGCGGCCACCGACTGCGGGAATGCGAGCACGTGGTCGGGGTCGTAGGTCGCCGCGACGGAGCGGAGCCGGGGCAGATGGGTTCCGTAGTAGTCGTCGGTCGGTCGCCCCGGGGCGATGTAGTTCACGTACGCGCCGGTGTCGCCCAGCACGTTGCTGAGCTGGTCGCGGACCTCCCTCACTCGCGAGGTTGCCGGTTCGCTCTGCGCGGGTTTCGCGCCTGCGTAGACCTGGGCGGTGGCCAGCGCGTCCCGGTGCGGGAACGCGGTTTTGTCCGAAGCCATTTCGGACACCGCCCCGCCGAGTCCGTCGAAGATCACGTCGAGACCTGTCGGGGAGGTGAGGGGGCGTTCCACGCTCGCGGGATCGGCACGGTGTCGCAGGATGAGCGAGGAAGCGGCGAAAGCCTGCTTGGAACTGCTGCCTGCGAAGAACTGCATGGCGCCCAGGAAGTCCTTGGGCAGGACCGTGCGTGCGTCGGATCGGACTCCGGCGCGGCGTTCCAGGTCGTCGAGGAGCGGGTCGAGCTGTTCTGGCCGGCCGACGAAGCATCCGGCCGATCGTGCCGTTGGCGGCGTCCCCGCCGAGATTGTGCAGTTGGCCCACAACTCGCGGGGCGAGCTGGGAAGCCAGTCCTGCCACGCACCGAAGACGGCGGCGGCTGATCCGGCGGGGAATCGCAGCGAGAACACCGTCAGCTCCGGGGCGGGTGCGGTGGTCAGCTGCAGCGAGGTCACGATGCCGAAGTTGCCGCCTCCTCCGCCGCGCAACGCCCAGAACAGTTCGGGTTCGGAGTCGGCGGAGGCCGTGACCATGTGTCCGTCGCCGGTCACGACCTGCGCCGACACCAACTGGTCGCAGGTCAACCCGTACTGGCGGGTCAGCGGTCCGATACCACCGCCCAGGACGAGCCCGCCGATGCCCACCGACGGGCATGAACCCGCGGGCAGGCACCGTCCTGCCCGCGCCAGTGCGGCATAGACATCTCCGAGCCGCGCTCCCGGCCCGATCGATGCGGTGCCGTCCGCATGGACCTCGACCCCGTTCAGGCCGTCGAGGGCGATGACCAGGCCGTCCTGCGGGGTCGAGTAGGCCGCGTAGCTGTGTCCGCCGCTGCGTGCTGCGACCGGCATCCGCGTGGTCTGCGCGAACTCCAGGCATGCTCGCACCTCGTCCGGTGTGCGTACGTGCGCGAGGGCGGCCGGCCTGCGATCGTCGTAGAGGAGATTGAATGGCATCCGGTCCGCCTCGTAGCGCGCATCCGGAGGTTGCACCAGCCGATCTCCGAGGAGCGTTGAAAGGGACCGCCAGTCGGGGCGGACGGGGGCGGGATCGGCGTGCGCCGGGCCGATTCTCGGTTGGAAGGCGGCAGCGGCAGCTGTTGCAAGAACCCCTAGCACCGTGCGCCGTCCGACAGTGTTGACCACGCTATGTCCCCCTGACTTCGTTCTTCGGTTTCTTATTTGGACGTTGGAGCAGTGGAGCGGTTGGTCCGGCATGCGGTGATACCGGCCACAGCAAACTCCTGCTCTGGCCCGCCCATGTCTGGGCAGGGCCATCGAGGACCGGACGACGTCCCTAGCCGGGTCCGTCCAGCACCGTGGTGGGCTGGTCGGTGCGGAGCAGGAGCCACAGCTGGTCCGCCTCGGGTTGTTCGGGGACCAGGCGGTTGGGATCGGCCGAGCTGCTGGCGTGCGGCATGGTCAGAAAGGTGACCGCCTGCGGAGACAGGTCGTGCAATCGTGTTCCGAGGTCCAGAGTTTCGTCCAAAGAGGACAGAGCGCTGTCGACTGTGACCGCGGAGCCCGCGGTGCGCAGGATCCGCTGAAGCTGCACAGGATCGAGTAGCAGTTGTTCGGCATCCAGCTTGTGCCAGAGCGCGGTGAGGAACTGGTGTTGCAGGCCGATCCTGGCGAGGTCGCTGCCGTCGCCGACACCGTGCCTGGTGCGGTTGAAGGCCAGCGCCTGCTCGCCGTTGAGCAGATGGCTGCCGGCGGGGAGGTGGAGGCCGCTGTACGAATCGTCGATCGGTTCCGGCAGGGTGACCTCGATGCCACCGATCGCGTCGACGAGCTTGGCGAATCCGACGAAGTCGACCTGGACGACGTGGTCGATCCGCAGGTCGGTGAGCTTCTCGACGGTCGTCACCGCGCAGGTCGCACCGCCGACCCCGAGCGCCATGTTGATCGGAGCCTGCCTGGCCGCCGGCGTCCATCGCCCATCGCGCAACGGACACGACGGCCGGGGTGCCAGGGTGTCGCGGGGGATTGAGACGACAGTGGCGCTTCGGCGGTCGGCGGAGAGGTGGACCACCAGCATCGTGTCCGACCTCGCCCCGGCGATCTGTTGGTCGCCAGCGGCATCGTAGGCGGCGTTGTCGCCGGACCGGGTGTCCGAACCGATCAGCAGGATATTCAGCGGTTTTCGGCCCGTGCTGTCGGGCGCCGCGCTCGGGCGATCGTCCCCCAGCGCTTCGAAGACGTCCACGGACTTGTACGGCAGGTGGGAGGACAGCAGGCCGTAGGAGGCGGCACCGATCGCCCCGACGCACACGAGCGCGATGGTGATGCGGCGAGCCCGGCGCCGGGTGGTCAGGGGCGGCGGCGATGCGGCTGGCATGGCATCAAGTCTGGCGGGACGATGTCATGCGCATGCGCGGGAAATGTCTTGGATCTGTAACAGGTCCGGGGTCCGGATGGTTCCACGACGTGGCCCATCGTTTGCTTCGACGGCGATGGGTACCAGAAATCACAGCCCCAGCAGCGGTCTGTGACACAACCATGACATCGCCATTGAACGATGCGCACATCCCTTGCGCACCATGAAGGACAGACGTGCAGGACATCCATGCAGGGTTCGCGTCTGTCCACATGTCGGGAGCTCGCGGGACTGATGCCTGAGCGGTTCCTCTGACGACCGGGGAAACCGCGCCGGACATCCGCCGGTGCGGGCTTTCGAATGGTCTTCTCGTACATGGCCGCCAATTCGACGTGCGGGCTCGTGTCGCCGGTTTAGCTGTGACCAATCGCTGTAGCAAGGGGTAATTAGATGAACACGAGGCGTCGCATGACGCCACGGCACGGTATCGGGGAAGCCGCTCCTACGGCAGCAACGCCAAGGGGCACCGCAGACACGGCCCCGATGAGACCGGTACCGCTGGGGATGGCTGACACAGTTCCACTTCGCACGCCACCGCTCGGTCGTGAACCTGCTGCCGACCAGACAGTGCGGATGCAGCGGATACCGGCGGAGAACCGAACCGGCGACGCGAAACGGCGATACGCACGGGGGCTCGACGGCCTGCGGGCGCTCGCGGTCCTGATGGTGCTGGTCTACCACGGCAACGAGGAGTGGTTGCCGGGCGGATTCCTCGGCGTGGACGTGTTCTTCGTCATCAGCGGGTATCTGATCACGGATCAGCTGTGCGCCCAGTGGCAGCAGACGGGTGGTCTGGATCTGACGACGTTCTGGGTACGGCGGGTCCGCCGGCTCGTTCCGGCGGTGCTGGTGGTCCTAGCAGTCGCCACGGCGGCAGCAACGATTCTGAAACCCAGTCTGCTGTCCGGTATCGGCGGCGAGTTGCTGGCGGCGGTGACGTTCACCAGCAACTGGTGGGGCGTCGTCAGCGGGGCGTCGTACTTCTCCCAGTTCTCGGACCAGTCGCTGCTCCTGCACCTGTGGTCGCTCGCCGTGGAGGAACAGTTCTACCTGGTCTGGCCGCTGGTTCTGCTCGTGGTGCTGCGCCTGGTGCGCCGTCGGAGTGCGCGCGCCTGCATCGCGTTCGCCATGGCCTGTGCTTCCGCCATCGCGATGATCGTGCTGCACGATCCGGGAGCTGACGCGTCGCGCGTTTACTACGGGACCGACACGCATGCGTTCGGTCTTTTGCTGGGAGCCACGTTGGCGATCGCGATGCCGTCGCAGTGGTTGGCCGGGCTGAAACGACCCGGCGCCAGCGTGCTCAGCGTGCTCGGCTTGGCCGGAGCAGTGGCGCTGGCCTTCATGGCTGTACTGTTGAGCGGGTCGAGCGAGTTCCTGTATTCCGGCGGTTTCGGATTGGTCGCCGTCGTCGCCGGTGCGGTGGTGGCAGCGGCGATCCCGACGGCTGGTTGGCTCGGTCGCCTGCTCAGCTGGCAACCTCTCCGGTGGATCGGTTTGCGCTCCTACGGGATCTACCTCTGGCACATGCCCGCGGTCGTGCTGTTCTCGGCCAGCGGTCTCGCTGTTTCCGATGTCCTGGTCGTGGGTCTGGTCACGGCTGTTTCCCTCGCGGCTGCGGCGGTTTCCTACCGTTGGGTTGAGCAACCCTTCCGCCGCAACGGTATCCGCGCGACGATCCGTCGACTGGCCGCTCCATCGCGCACGGGCGATACCAGGACAGGGCCAGCCGTCCTCACCGGTAGCGTGGTGGTGCTGCTCCTGCTCGCAGTCACGGGCGTGGTGCTCGCGCCGCCGAAGAACGACCTCCAGTCCCAGATCGCTGCGGGCGAGGATGCGGCCGAGACCACTCCGCTGAACCCGTCACCCCCACCCCTGGTCGCTCCGTCGACGGAGGTGCCCGCCATCCAAGGAACTCAGGTACCCGCCATCGAAGAACGTCGTGTGCCGGGTACCGGGGTGACCGCTTTCGGCGACTCCGTCATGGCGGCAGCCGGCACCGCACTGCGGGAAAGGCTGCCGGGCGCGAACTTGGACGTGAAGATCGGCCGCCAGATGTGGGACCTTCCGGAGTTGATCGCGTCCGAACGCGACAGCGGCAGGTTGGGCTCGGTGGTCGTCGTCGGCTTGGGCACCAACGGAGACTTCAACACGAGCACCCTGGAACGGGTGATCTGGGAAGTCGGACCGCAGCGCGAGGTGGTGTTGATCAACATCAGCGTCCCCAAGGACTGGCAGGACCGGGTCAACGCGAAATTGGCGGACGCCGAGGCCAGGTGGCCGAACGTCACCGTGGTCGACTGGCGCACCGCGGCGCAGAACCACCCGGGTGTCTTCTGGGACGATGACACGCACCCGCGAAACCCGAACGGCACCGGCCTCTACGTTGACCTGGTAGTCGAGGCGCTCCCGCCCCAGGTCAAATGACCGCGTCACCGATTTGTCACGAATTGTGCACGGACTTGTGGGGCGGCCTAACTGTGCGATGAGGGGTGGTCGGCGTGTTCGAACCAAAAGGCGAAGCCGATACTGTGCGAGTGTCGCATGTGTTGTTGATCGAGGACGATCCCGCGGTGCGGGAGGGTCTGCAGCTGGGTCTGAGCCAACAGGCGCATGTGGTGCGGACCGCATCGACGGGGGAGGAGGGGCTCGCCGCTTTCCGGTCGCAGCCGCCGGACATCGTGGTGCTCGATCTGATGCTGCCGGGGATGGACGGCTTCGAGGTGTGCCGCCGAATCCGGGGCTCCGGTGAGGTTCCGATCATCATGCTGACCGCGCGAAGTGACGATCTGGACGTCGTCAGCGGTCTGGAGGCGGGCGCCGACGACTACGTGGTCAAGCCCGTCCGGCCCCGAGTTCTCGATGCTCGGATCAGGGCTGTGCTGCGTCGTGGTGCATCACCGCAGCTATCGGCCCAGACCCATGGGGACCTGGTGATCGACCGAGGCTCGTTGGTGGTGACCAAGGCGGGCATCCGGGTGGCGCTGGCGCCGACGGAGCTGCGGCTGCTACTCACCTTGTCCGCGACACCCGGCCAGGTGTTCAGCCGGCAGCAGCTGCTGCAGGCGGTGTGGGAACACGAGTACCTTGGGGACTCCCGGCTCGTCGACGCCTGCGTGCAGCGGTTGCGCTCCAAGATCGAGGACAGCCCGGCGAGCCCGGCCTACGTGCAAACCGTGTGGGGCTTCGGCTACCGCTTCGGACCGGTTTGATCAGCGAAAGAGGTCCGGTGAGGTCTCCCCGATTCCTGAGGGGGCTGCGGGTTCGGCTGATATTCGGTTTCCTGCTGGTGTCGATGGCGGGCGTGGCCGCGGCCACCGTAGCCGGTTATGCGACGGCACGTTCGTCCCTGCTGGCTGCGGACCAGAACTCGGCAGTCGCCGAGGTGCGCCAGCGCGTGACCGCGCTCGCTCCGGACCTGACGTACCCCCCGGACCAGCCATCGCTGGACGCGCTCGCAGCGCAGCTCCCCGTCGGCGCCACCGTCGTCTACCACGATCTGCGTTCTCCGGAAACGCCGCTGGACCCGGTGATCTCGCCTGAGCTGCAGGCAGCTGTGCGTACCCGTTCGCGGGTCGAGGCGCAGCAAGTCGGCACCTCCAAAGGGCCCGCGCTGGTAATCGGGATGCCTGTGCTGACCAGGCAGCTGAGCGGCACGAGTGTGCCTTCAGGTTTGGAGGTGTACGTCGTTCACGACCTGTCGGCCATCCAGCAGCAGATCAACGCGCAGGCCCGCATGGCGTGGCTGACGGGCGTGCTCGCGGTGCCGCTGGCCGTGCTGGTCGCGCTGTTGTCCGCCCGGGGAGTGCTGCGACCGGTGCGCGAGCTCCGCCGAGCAACGGTCCGGCTTTCCGACGGGGACCTCACCGCGCGGCTCCAGGTCCGCGGTAACGATGAGCTGGCCGAGCTCGCGAGCACCTTCAACAACAGCGCTGCGGAGCTGGAACGCATCGTTGCCGAACTCCGGCGCATGGAAGCCGACTCCCGCCGATTCGTCGCCGACGTCTCCCACGAACTGCGCACTCCGCTGAGCGCGATGATCGCGGTGACCGACATCCTCGAAGGGGAGGCTTCTCGCATGCCGGACAACGCGGCCAGGTCGGCCCGGCTCCTCGTGGGGGAAACTCGCCGGCTGACCCGACTGGTCGAAGACCTGATCGAGGTTTCGCGGTTCGACGCGGGATCGGCCCAGCTGGTGCAGGAGGACGTCGATGTCGGCGAAGCGGTGAGGGCAACACTCGACGCCCGGCGATGGACCGAGGCCGTGCAACTGGAGCTGCCGGACGGGCTGTTCGCCAGGCTGGACCGGCGCCGACTGGACATCATCGTCGCGAACCTGGTGGGCAACGCCCTGCGCCACGGCCGACCGCCGGTTTCTGCGGTGCTCCGGGACACCGAGAACTGGATCGAGCTGGAGGTCACCGACCACGGGCCTGGGCTGCGTCCCGAAGTGCTGCCGCACGTGTTCGACCGGTTCTACAAGGCGGACGCGGTGCGGACCCGCTCGGAGAGCAGCGGCCTCGGGCTCGCGATCGCCCAGGCCAACGCCCGACTGCACGGCGGCGACATCCAAGCCGGAAACCGGCCGGAAGGAGGGGCCAGGTTCGTGCTTCGCTTGCCTCGCCACAACGACACAAGCGGACCAATCGAGCTTTGATGCGCAGCCGCGCGGTGCGGCATTCCGTGAGCAGTGGATTCAGCTCATCGCTGGACAGGTGCGGTCGGCGATCCGATCACCTGTGATTCCTTTGTGCAGCAGGATGTCGACGGTCTTTTCCCGCATCGTTCCGCCGCGCGCTGCATCGACCGCGAGGGCCGTGCACACGACCTGGTCAACGGCCAGCGGTGACAGGTCGTAGGACGGGAGAACTACGGTGATCAAATGATCGGTCACGATGACGTTCACGTCCACCAGTGCCGCGCCGAGCTTGGGCACCTCGGTACGAAGCCCCTTGGTCTCCTCGAAACCACTGAGTCCTGCCCCGAGCATCAGGTACTGCACCGCCCCCCGCACGTCACCGAGCTTGCCGTAGGGCACGCCATCAACATCCCCGCCCGTTCGCACGATCACGGGTCGCAGGGCGTCGCCTTCCAGGTAATACAGCGTCGGGCCAATGGCGATGCCGCTTGGAGGATCCCCGGCATCGCTTACCTCGTTCGTCGCCGCGCCACCACATCCGGCGACCAGTGAGATTCCCGCCAGCACCGTCGCGAGTCGCCACCACAACGAGGCAGATCTTGGGCTCGAACGATGCACGCCACGATTGTCGCATGCTCTCCGTGACCGGCGAAGGCGGTTGCCAAGCATCATCGGGAATGGTTCGAGGGGTTCATTCCCGTCGAGAGCGAGAAGCATGCCCCGGCCCGGCGGCAGGCGCCGACCACACCGGCGGTGTAGAACTTCGAGTCCGCACGCACGATCCGCATCCCGGTGCAGCCGGCTTCGCTTGCCCTGGCGAGGGATTCAGCGACGAACCGAGGGGCGCTGTGCGAACGACCGCGGAAAGGTGCCCACAGTGGACGGACCCCAGTCGGTGATCCCATCCGTGCAGGTCGAGCGCCGCTGGGAGTGGATCAGGTGCCGCTGGTGGCGAAAGGGCGGGGGTATCTATCGGCTGACGGTCAGCGTGGTGCTCTGCGTCGGGCGAGGGAACTGACCGTGGCCGAGTTGTGGACGGTGAAGGAGACGGTTCCGGGGAGGAAGCGGTCCTCCGACCACAACAGGGGTGCGCCGGTGGGGTCGGTGGCCCGGCGGACTTCGCGGAGAAGACCGGTGCCCTCGGCGCAGCCCAGCAGGCGGGCGTCGGTCTCATCGGCAGCGACGATGTCGATGGTGTGCTCACTGTCTGCGAAGACGACGCCGGAGGCATCGAGGGCGCCGGTGTGCGAGGGCGAATCCGGCGCCAGGGTTTCGATGACCTCACCGACCCGTACCGGGTAGACGGTGCGTTCAAGCATGACCGGAACGCGTCCGAGGAACCTGAGGCGGAGCACTTCGGTGATGTCGTCCCCAGGATTGAGCTGCAGGCGCTCTCCTTCAGCCGCAGTCGCTGCGCGAACGCGAGCATGGATGGTCCGGGCGCCGGGTTCCTCGCCCAGGGAGCGTGCCCAGTTGGTGAAACTCAGCAGTTCATGGAAGCTCTGGGTACGCGCGGTCCCCAGGATCACCCGCCGGGTTCCCCTGCGGGAGGTGACCAGCCCATTAGCTCGAAGCAGCGCCAGGGCATTGCGAACGGTGCCGCGGGAGACCCCGTACTGTTCCGCGAGACTCTCCTCGCTGGGCAGGCGCCCGTCGTTGCCGAACCTTCCTGCCTCAATCGCGCGACGCATGTCGGCTGCCAACTTTTGATACCGAACGGCTCCTGCCCCGCTCCGCTTGCCGTTCCCTTCGGCTCTTTCGCTGACCATCCGCTCAAGATACCCCGTTGCGCCTCTTTGTCCTGCAGATGCACCTTTTTCCATCGACTGCCCGCCAACAGTTCCTCCTCTCGCGCCCATCCGTTCACCGGCATGACACCCGGCCCGGCGACAGTGATGGCCGCAAGTTGTATAGCCAACTTTAGGGGACTCGAATGAAAGCGACCCTCCGTCGCGTCAGCGCCATCGGTGCCGCGGCCCTGCTGCTGTCCGGGCTGGCCGCGTGTTCGTCCGGGAATGGTGCCTCCGACTCAACGGATGGCGCCACTGACTGGCGCACCGTGACCTCGGTCGAAGAAGGCGGCGGCATGGATGCCCTGATCGCCGCCGCGAAGAAGGAAGGGAAGCTGAACGCCATCGCGCTTCCGAAGGACTGGGCCAACTACGGCGAGGTCATCTCCACCTTCGAGAAGAAGTACGGCGTCAAGGTTGAGGTCGAGAACCCGGATGCCTCCAGCCAGGACGAGATCACCGCAGTGTCTTCCCGCAAGGGCCAGGAACGCTCGCCGGACGTCATCGACGTCGGGCACGATTTCGACGTCGCTGCCGCGAAACAAGGCCTGCTCGCCCCGTACAAGGTGACGTCCTTCGGCAAGATCCCGGACTCCCAGAAGGAGGCCACGGGGCTCTGGTACAACGACATGGGTGGCTATGTCTCCATCGGCTGCGACGCCGGTCGCGTGTCGAAGTGCCCCACCAAGTTCTCGGAGCTCCTGGACCCGCAGTACAAGGGCAAGGTCGCGCTCACGGGCAACCCGGTGGAGTCCGCTTCCGCTTTCGGTGCCGTGTTCGCCGCCGCTCTCGCGAACGGCGGGTCCTTCGACAACATCCAGCCCGGCATCGACTTCTTCGCGAAGCTGAAGCAGGCCGGCAACTTCAACCCCGTCGAGGCGACACCCGCGACGATGGAGAAGGGTGAGACGCCCATCGCCGTCGTCTGGGACTACCGCAACGCGGCTTACTCCGATGAGCTGAAGGCCAAGGGGATTGAGTGGAAGGTCACCATCCCCGAAGACGGAGTTTTCGCCCAGTACTACTCCCAGGCGATCGTCAAGTGGGCGCCGCACCCGGCCGCTGCTCGCCTGTGGCAGGAATTCCTCTACAGCACTGAAGGGCAGAATCTCTGGCTGAAGGGCTACGCCCGCCCCGTGCTGCTGCCCGTCATGGTCGCCGACGGCACGGTGGACAAGAGCTCGCTTGACCGCCTGCCTCAGGTCAATGAGGACAAGGTCGCCTTCCCGACGGAGGCTCAGGGCCAGGCGGCCAAGACCGCAGTATCCAATGACTGGGCGAAGGCCGTCTCCTGATGACGACTGCCACGCCCACCGTCATCGCCGATGCGCCCAGCGTGGCCCGGCGCCAGGAGCCCCAGGCGCCCCGGCGCCGGGGCCGCAGGTCTGCCACCGGCTGGCTCGGCGTCGCCCCTCTGATGGCCTTCGCCGTGATCGTGCTCGGCCTGCCCGTGATGGCCATGGCCGTCGGCTCGGTCACCATCACGACCGACACCGGCGCCACCGAGTTCACCGGGGCCAACTTCGCCGCCACCTTCGACGGTCCGTATCTGGAGAGCCTGCTGGGAAGCATAAAGCTCGCCGCGTTCTCCGCCTTCGTCGCGACCGTCGTCAGCCTGCCGATCGCCAATGCCATCGTCACCTCGCGTTTCCGCGGGTTGCGCGAGGCGGTGCTCTCGGCTTCCGGCGTGATCGCGAACTTCGGCGGCGTACCCCTCGCCTTCGCCTTCGTCGCCACCCTGGGCAATGCCGGCGTCCTCACCGGATTCTTCGGTCTCGCAGACAAAGGCTGGAGCCTGTACTCCTTCTGGGGGCTGGCGATCGTCTACCTGTACTTCCTCATCCCGCTCATGGTGCTCACCCTGACGCCGGCGCTGGACGGCCTCAAACCCCAATGGCGGGAGGCCGCGCAGAACAACCGCGCCACCGGCTTCCAGTACTGGCGGCATGTGGCCTTCCCCATCCTGTTCCCGACGCTGCTCAGCGGCTTCGTTCTGCTGTTCGGCAGCGCCTTCAGCGCCTACGCGACGGCTGCCGCCATGGTGGGGAGCTCCATCCCCCTGGTGACCGTGAAGATCGCCTCGGCATTGACGGGTGACGTCCTCGTGGACCAGGGCAATGTCGCCCTCGCACTCGGCATGAACATGATCATCGTGGCCGGGATCGTCATGGGCATCCAGCTCCTGCTGCAGCGAAGGAGTTCGAAATGGCTGTCCTGACCGGCTCTCGCCCGGCACCGACCAAGGAATCCCGACTCGGCTCCAACGTCGTACTCACCGCCGCTGCGGTCTACTTCCTGGTCCCCGTCCTCTGCGCACTGGCCTTCACCTTCGGGCTCGGTGACCCTCGCCAGACGCCCAGCCTGGACGCTTACACCGCGATCTTCACCACCGAAGGGCTCGCTGGAAGCCTCGGCCTGACACTGCTCCTGGCAGCCGCCACGATCCTGCTCGTCTTCGGCCTGCTGCTCCCGGCCCTGCTCGCCGTACGCCTTGCTGTCCGCCGCGCGAAAGCCGTGGTCGCAGTCGTCTGCATGCTCCCGCTCGTCGTCCCGGCGGTGGCTCTCGGTGCCGGAATCACCACGGTCCTGCGCTGGGGAACCGACTGGCTCTACGACACCCCGGGGTTCCCCGTGCTTGCCGCCCTCCAGCAGCCCGATTTCCCGCTGATCCTGGTGCTTGTCTACACGCTCATGGCCCTGCCCCTGGCCTATGCCACCCTGGAATCCGGCCTGAACGCGATCGACTTGAAGGTCCTGGTCGAGGCCGCGCGGTCCTGCCGGGCGTCCTGGCCCCGGGCCCTGTTCCTCGTGATCCTCCCGAACCTCCGGGAAGCCTTGCTGAACACCGCCTTCCTGACCATCGCCTTGGTCCTCGGGGAATACGCCGTCTCCGCACTGCTCGGCTTCCAGCCCTTCGCCGTCTGGACTGTTGCGATCAGCGGTGCCCACGCCCAGCTCTCCGTCGCCGTCTCCATGGTCGGCCTGATCGGCACCTGGCTCATCCTCCTTGCGGTCGCGAAGCTCGGCCGCTCCAAAGCGTCCAAGGGGACTTCATGACGCCCACCACCAGCTCCCGGCCCCCAGCTGCCACCTGCAGCGCGGGCCTGGAGTTCCGCGAACTGCGCCGGTCCTTCGGCGCCACCACGGCCCTCGACGGACTCAGCCTCACGATCAACCCCGGCGAGATGCTCGCCCTCCTCGGCCCGTCCGGCTGCGGGAAGACCACGGCGCTGCGCATGGTCGCCGGTTTCGAGCACCCTGACTCCGGCGAGGTCCTGGTGGACGGCAGCGACATCACGGGTCTTCCCGCACACCGCCGTGACGTCGGCATGGTGTTCCAGTCCTACAGCCTCTTCCCCCACCTCACCGTCGCCGACAACGTCGCTTTCGGAATGCGCATGCAAGGCGTCCCCAGTGCAAAGCGCCGGGCCCGGGCCCGCGAACTCCTCGAACTCGTCGGACTCCCCACCCAGGCCGGCCGCTACCCACGGCAACTCTCCGGCGGCCAGCAGCAACGAGTGGCCCTCGCCCGTGCCCTCGCCCTGGAGCCCCGGGTGCTGCTGCTGGACGAGCCACTCTCCGCCCTCGACGCGAAGGTTCGGCAGTCCCTGCGCGACGAGATTCGCCGCCTCCAGCTGGACTTGGGCATCACCACTCTGTTCGTCACCCACGACCAGGAAGAGGCACTGTCCATATCGGACCGCGTGGCCGTCATACGGGCAGGCAGCCTGGAACATTGCGCCACACCGGACGAGCTGTACAACGCACCTGCCACCCCCTTCGTCGCCGAGTTCGTCGGCACCATGAGCCGCCTGCCCGGCCGTCTCAACAGCGATGGCACCCAGGTGGACGTTCTGGGCCTCACCCGCCCTGTCCAGGCACACCTCCCCGCTCGCAGCGGCAGCGCGGCCACCGAGCACGACACCCGCGACATCGACGTCCTCGTCCGGCCCGAAGCCCTCGCTGTCAGCGCTGCACCGGAAAGCCGGTCACAAGTCGTGGCTGCGTCCTTCCTGGGAGCGACGACGCGCCTCACGGTGCGCCTGGACAGTGGCCAGGAAGCCCTCGCCGATGTCCCCACCGCCGTGGCGTCCACCGTTCCGGTCGGTTCACGTGTCCGGCTCAGCCTCCCGGAACGGCCCGTCCTGATCGACCAGGCCAGGGAGAGGGAGCCCGCCGCATGATGCCGCACCAGGACACCACCGCCCTGCCCGACGGCGCGCAGGCTCACACGGCACCGGAAAGCGCCGGAATGGCTCTGCCCGCAGCTGTGCTCTTCGACATGGACGGGACCCTCGTGGACACCGAACGGCTGTGGTGGGACGCCGTCGAAACGGTGGCCCGCAACCTAGGCAGGACGCTCGGGCCGGAGGACCGGCCTGATGTCGTGGGGCGCCCGTCCCAGCACACGGCCGCGTACCTTGCGTCCACGGCGGCCACCCCGTCTGCCAGCGCACTCGCCGCACGGCTCGACGAGACCTTCACAGCCCTCGTGGCCCAGGAGGTCGTGCCCCGGCGAGGAGCCCTGCAGCTCCTCCACCTCCTGGCGGGGCAGGGGATCCCAGCGGCCATCGTGTCGGCCTCGCCCCGCCGCGTGGTGCAGCTGGTCCGGGAACGGCTCGGCCGTGAGCTGTTCACGCTCATCGTGGCCTTCGAGGACACCGCCGTCTCGAAGCCTGCCCCTGATCCCTACCTGGAGGCCGCGCGACGGCTGGGAGCCCAGCCTGCCGAGTGCGTGGTGGTGGAGGACTCACCCGTTGGCCTCGCCGCAGCGGAGGCAGCCGGCTGCCCCGTCGTCGTCGTACCGTCCACCGTCCCGATCGACGCCGCCCCCGGCCGCACGATCATCACTTCCCTCGAAGAGGTCACGATCCCGCTCCTGGCACAGGCAAGAGGCTCCGAGCGATGACCACCCCGATCACGAAACCGGTGACGACAGTGAACACTCCCACCTGCCCGACGCCTCCTGCCGCCGGCCGGCCCCGGATCATCCTGCTGGGCATCGACGGGCTCCGCTGGGACCTCGCGGCGGATTCCCCGGCCGCCCCAGCATTGCGCGCCATGGCCGCCGAGGGCGAACTTCAGCCCATGGTGATGGAAGTGCCCACCATGTCCGGCCCGGGATGGTCCTCCATCCTCACGGGGACGACTCACGCCGAGCACGGGGTGAAGGACAATTCCTTCGTGGGGCACCGGCTCTTCAGCCATCCGGACCTGCTCTCCCGAGCCTTCTACCAGGACCTTTCGACCAGGACTTTCGCTGCCGCGGGCTGGCCGCCGCTCGTCTCCCCGGAAGGGCTGGGGCCGGTCATCCACCAGCGGCTCGAGCAGCAGAAGGCCGGGCTGCACACCGTCATCTGCCGCGACGGTGAAACCCACGGATTCGTCAGCATCGACGCCGAGATCACCGATTTCACCCTCGCGGCGCTCACGTCCCACCGCGTTCCCGATGTGGCCTTCGTGTACTTCTGCGATGTGGACGATGCCGGGCACGTCTACGGCGCCCGCAGCGAGCAGTACCAGGCGGCGCTGGCCCGGGTTGACCGGCACATCAGCCGCATCCGCCAGGCCGTGCAGGCCCGGGCGGATGAACACGCCGAGAACTGGCTCCTGGTGGTGGTGGCGGATCACGGGCATCTGGACGAGGGAGGGCACGGCGGGAGCACCCCCGAGGAACGGAACTCCTTCATCCTGCGCTGGCAGGCCGGCGGATCGCTCACCCCCTGGCCCAGGACGGTCTCGCCTCACGAACTGGTGGAACTCCTGCTGGACGAGAGCTCCCGGGAGCGGTAGCGCCCAGCATTGCACTCACGCACACGCGAAGACTCCCATCCAAGCCCATCCTGCTGGTTTCCTCGTCCTCGGCCAGGCCCCGGACCTGGCGGCGGTGCGCTACCAGACGCATTTCCATTTGACCAGGGTTGGTGGAGAAAGCTGCCCCTCGGTTACTTGGGCGCGGAACGGCGGTAGGAGCCGCTTGGGGTCCGTGCTCGCCGGATTCTTCAGTCCAACCAGGACGCTCATCCAGAACTTCGCGCCAGGCGGGCGCCGGTTCCACCCCCGCCCGGCAGGTCTGAGGCCGGAGGAAGCTGGAGCCACACCCGGTTGCCGCGATCAATGGCACAACTATCCGGGCCGATGTCAACGCTTTTCTCGCACTGGATGCAGGGCTTGTGGGCTGACCCGAGGGATGTCCGTGACTCATGGGTTCTGAGAGATGGATGTGGAATATGTAGACGAACCGAGGTGTATTCAAATCCAATTTTTCCTGCTTGCTTGGTGAGACTGCAGCGGCGCTGTGTGGAAGAATAAGTGTAAGCGCTTTCGTTCTTTCTGAGTGGCGGAGGGGTGGCATGGAGATCAGGCCTCAGGCGGTTGTCATTCCCAGGGAGACCGACAATTTGGAGCAGGGGAAGTATGGCCCCGTTTTTCCGAGGACTCCTGCGTGTTACGGGTTCACCATCATCGCGAACGTGAAGCCTGGCCGGGCCGAGGCGATCCGCGAGTACGGTTACACCTTGGCCAAGGCTTTGGAGGAGGATCCTTATCTTCTCGCTCCGTTGAAGTTGCACTACCTGCGCTGGGTTCTGTTCGACGACGACACGCGTTTCATGTACCAGGGGATCTTCGACACCGATTTCGACAAGTACACCGAAGATGCCATTGCGTTGTTCAGCAAGGCTGGGGTGAATACGGCTTTCGAGAATCTTGAGGGATTTCCGGAGGACTGGCGTACCAATCCGGAGGCGTTCGTCAGATTCGTGCGGGAACACCACTGCCCGAGTTTCATCGAGTACGGGGAGTATCCGTACGTCACGGCTGATGAGGTCAAAAAGGCTCTGCGGATCAAGGGCGCCTTGTCCGAAATGCTCGATCAGTTGCAGTGAGAACGGGATTCCGTCCGCCCGTCACGCTGCGGATCGGAGACGCCATGAGTGAGTCCACGACGGCCCGCACCTACAACCAGAACCATGTGTCCCGCCCCTACACCCAGGGTCGGAAACGGGTGAGCATCTACGTGGCGTGGAGCTATCCGGCCGAGGCCGGCCGGAACCCGGCTGAGCTGGACAACCGGTTCTCCACGATGACCGAGGTCCGGCGGGTGGCCTGGCCCGCTTACGAGGAACCGAGGTGGTCCGACCCGCTGCAGTTCCAGCAGGGCATCGCGGGTTCTCTGGAGTTGTTCTTCTGGGCCTGGGTGCCGTTCCAGTCGTTCGTGGAGGAGACCACTGGGCATGCTGTGCCGGTGTATCAACGCATCGATCAAGCCGGTTTCCGGACTTTGCTGGATGATCGGGTGCTGGCGGACACCGACACGTTGTTCGTCTTCGGCTTGGACCACATGATCACGGGGCAGGACGCCGAGCCAGAAGAGATCGATGCGTTGCGGGAATTCCTCCAGCGGGAGGGAACCTGCCTGGTCCTGGGGCCCCACCACGACGTGGGAGCCTCGGATGATCTGACCGTGCGGGAAATGGAGCACCACCATCACGGAGATCCGTTGGTTCCGCGCCAGCAGCGGTTCGCCAGGTACGTCCGGGGTCTGATGGACGGGCTGGGGGTGCCGGTGGAGAACCGCTACGGGTTGCGTCCTGCAGTGCGGGAACCGAACAAGATCGCCCCGTTGTCCGCGGCCAGGGATCTGGACACCAGAGGGTGGCTGGAGGGGGTGACCACCTTCAACTTCCACCAGCACTTGCCGCACTACGCCGTGACGACGGACGATCCGGATGGCATCCGTGTGCTGGCGCGGCAGCCGATCGACCGTTCCAGGCCGCACCCGTTCACCGAGGCCGGCAACACGGAGTTCAACAGTTTCCTGTGGATGCCCCCGACCGGTGATCGGGCCGGTGATGTGCTGCTGGCGGACTCCACGATCTTCAGCTCGTTGTTCGGCGGTGACGAAAGCCTGCGGAACTTCTGGAAGAACGTCGTCTCGAAGTAGTGTTGCAAGGAGACGGGACCATGAGCGGGCACGCGCCGGTCGCGCTGGAACTCGATGACATTCAGCGCGGGGTTCTCAGCCCCAGGCCGACCCCGTACGCGGCGACCTACCTCGTTTTCCGCATCGATGACCGGGCGCACGGGCGGGAGCTGATGCGGCGTGCGAGCGCCGTGGCCACCCCTGCTGCGGGCTCGCCCAGTCCCCTCGGAGAGACCTGGGTGAGCGTCGCGGTCACCTACCACGGCCTCAAGGCACTCGGTGTACCGCACGAATCGTTGGGCACCTTCGCCTGGGAGTTCCGGCAGGGGATGGCTGCCCGGGCCAAAGCGCTCGGCGACGTGGGTGAGAGCAGGCCCGAGAAATGGGAGGCGCCCCTGGGAACAGCCGACGTCCACGTGGCGTTCGCGGCTGTGGCACCGGATACCGAAAAGCTGGAGGCGGCCATCGATCGGGCCCGCACGGCGTACGACCGCCTGCCCGGCATCACCGCGATCTGGCGGCAGGACTGCTATGCGCTGCCTACCGAGACCGAGCATTTCGGCTACCGGGACGGCGTCAGCCACCCTGCTGTCGAGGGCAGTGGTATCGCCGGGTCGAACCTGCTGGAAATGCCGCTGAGAGCCGGTGAGTTCGTTCTCGGCTACCCCGACGAGTTAGGTGGCGTGCAGACCCCGCGGCCAGAGGTGTTGGGGCGAAACGGCAGTTACGCGGTCTTCCGCAAACTCCACCAACGGGTTGCCGCGTTCCGGCGCTACCTCAAGGACAAC
This sequence comes from Saccharopolyspora sp. NPDC050642, assembly GCF_040654735.1. Classification (NCBI taxonomy): domain Bacteria; kingdom Bacillati; phylum Actinomycetota; class Actinomycetes; order Pseudonocardiales; family Pseudonocardiaceae; genus Saccharopolyspora; species Saccharopolyspora sp. NPDC050642. The sequence goes on from NZ_JBFAIN010000027.1 coordinate 72,243, forward strand.
TCCACCAGCCGCGAGGACGAGGAACTGCTGGCAGCCAAGATCATGGGGCGCTGGCGCAGCGGCGCGCCGCTGGCGCTCAGCCCGCAGCACGATGACCCAGCCCTCGGCGCAGACCCGCATCGCCGCAACACCTTCCTCTACGCGCGCGACGACCCGGCGGGGTTCATCACCCCGGGAGGCTGCCACATCCGCCGCGCCAATCCCCGCGATTCGTCGGTGGCAGGGGAAGTGCGACTGCACCGCATGATCAGGCGCGGCGCCGTCTACGGTCCGCCGCTCGCCGACAGCGTGATGGAGGACGACGGTGTGGACCGCGGACTCATGTTCTCCTTCATCGGCGCCCACCTCGGGCGGCAGTTCGAGTTCGTCCAGTCCGAATGGCTGAACGACGGAGTCTTCTTCGGCTCAGGCAACACCAAGGACCCGGTAGCCGGAGCCCACGAGGGCCTCACCGATTTCATCATCCCCCGGCGGCCCGTGCGTCGGCGTCTGCCGCCGCTGCCGCGGTTCGTGGTCACACGCGGGGGCGAGTACTGCTTCCTGCCCGGACTGAGTGCCTTGCGCTGGCTGGGCGATCTCCAGGACTGACCCGCGATGGCGAGCACCGCGGCGCGCTTCAGCACGGGCGCCACCGGAGGTGGAATGGCCCATGGACACCTTGCATCTGCTGTTCAACGCCGTCACGGTGATCTTCATCGCCGCCACGATGTTCGCCGCCAGTCTGGGGACCACCATCTCGGCGTTGCAGGACATCTTCGCCGACCTTCCGCTGCTCCTGCTGGTGCTCCTTGGCAACCTGGTGGTCCTCCCGCTGCTGGGCTGGGGCATCGGTGCGCTGCTCGGCCTGCCCACTGCGGCGTTCATCGCGTTGATCCTGGTCGCCTCGTCACCCGGCGGGCCGTTCGGCGCGAAGCTGGCCATGGTGCAGAGCGGGGATGTGGTCGCGGGCGCGGCCATGCAGGTCCTGCTCGCCTCTGTCGGCAGCCTGACCTTCGGCCCGACCGCCAACGGCATCCTCACCATCGCCAAGGTCGGTCCAGGAGTGTCCTTCGACGTCGGCGCGTTGGTGCTGACCGTGGCGATCCTGCAGCTCATTCCGTTCGCCGTCGGCCTGCTGCTACGCCGATGCACGCCGGCAGTGGCGCGATCCTGGCACCCCGCCACAGCCAAGGTCTCGAACGTGACTTTCCTGATCGTGCTGGCAGGCATGCTGCTGGGCAACTGGCGCGACGTCGTCGCACTGCTCGGTTCGCTGACGCTCCTCGCCGGGTTCGCCCTCGCCACCGCGGCCTTCGTCGCCGGAACGCTGCTGGCAACAGGCCCGGCGGTGCGCCGCACCACGATGGGAAGCGTCGCAGCGGTGCGTAACGTGGGGCCTGCGCTAGCTGCCGTCGTTATCGCCTTCGGAGACGAGCCGGCGCTCCTCGGCGCGCTCGCCGCGGTACTGCTCGCCGGGTTGGCGGCAGCACTGCCAATCGCGGCGATCCTCGGCCTACGGCGCAGCAAAACCCGCAGCGACGGCAACCGCTGAACTGCTCGACACTGAGATCAAATGATCGGTCACGATGACCTTCACTCACCAGGGCAGGCCGACTCACCCGATCAAAGGTCCCCAACACGGCGTGCCGCTCGTAGGATTCGGGATGTGGCACCGTTGTCGCCCCGGATGCCGGAGATCGGCGCGCTCGAAGTTCTGCTCAGCGTTGCACGGCTGGGGAGCTTGAACCGTGCGGCCAGGGAACACGGCATCTCGCAGCCTGCCGTGAGTTCCCGGATCCGTTACATGGAGCGGCTGGTTGGTGTGCGGCTGCTGGAGCGTTCCACCTCCGGTTCGCGGTTGACTCCGGCCGGTGCGCTCGTCGCGGACTGGGCCCGCGACGTCGTGGAGTCCGCGGCGGTGCTGGATGCGGGGATCAGCGCGTTGCGGGAGAAACGTGCGCATGAACTGGGTGTCGCGGCGAGCATGACGGCGGCCGAGTACCTGGTGCCGGGCTGGCTGGTCGTGCTGCACGAACAGGCGCCGGAGTTGAAGGTGTCGTTGCGGCTGGCCAATTCGGCTGAGGTGGCCAGGTCGGTGCTCGGCGGTGAGGTGGAGCTCGGGTTCGTCGAGGGTCCGTCGGTGCCCGAGGGGCTGGACAGCCAGGACGTGGCTGCGGACCGGCTGGAGGTGGTGGTGGCGCCGAGCCACCCGTGGAGTCGTCGGCGCACTCCGATACCGGCGGCGGAGTTGGTGGCGACCCCGTTGATCCAGCGGGAACCGGGTTCCGGCACGCGGTACACGTTGGAGCGGGTGCTTGCCGCCTTCGGCCCGTTGGCCCCGCCGCTGCAGGAGGCTTCCTCGACGACTGCCGTGCGCTCTGCCGCCGTGGCGGGGGTGGCGCCGGCGGTGATCAGCTCGCTCGCGGTGGCCGGCGACCTGGTGGAGCGTCGGCTGGTCGCGGTCCCGGTTGAGGGGATCGACATGCGGCGGGTGATCCGCGCCGTGTGGCGGTCCGGTCATCAGCTGCTGGGACCGGTGCGGGACCTGGTCGGGGTGGCGACGCGGTCCCGGCACGCCACACGTCGCTCACACGACTGATAGTGGCAGCGGCACGCCCGCGAGGCCGCGCCGCACCACCGGCAGTTCCGCGGCGAGCTTCGCCATCGCCGTCGCGGACGGCGTATCGGGATCGCTCGCCACCACGGGAATCCCGGCGTCGCCCGCTTCGCGCATTGCGGTGTCCAGCGGAACCTGCGCGAGCAACGGCACGTCCAGTTCCACGGCGAGTCGTTGACCGCCGCCGGCGCCGAACAACGATGTGGCGGCACCGCACGACCCGCAAACCAGCGAGGACATGTTCTCCACGACCCCGGCGATCGGCATCCGCTGGTCGCGAGCCATTCGGCCGACGCGGGCGGCTACGTTCTGCGCTGCGGGCTGCGGTGTGGTCACCGCCAGCAGCGCGGCCTGCGGCACCAGTTCCAGCAGCGAAAGTGCCACGTCACCGGTGCCCGGGGGCAGGTCGAGCAGCAGCACGTCGAGATCGTCCCAGTGCACGTCCACCAGGAACTGCTCCAACGCCTTGTGCAGCATGGGGCCGCGCCACACCACGGGTTCGGCGTCGTCGACGAAGAATCCGACCGACATCAGCCGCACGCCGTGTGCTTCGACCGGCAACATGATCCCGTTCAACGCGATCGGGTTGCGCCGCACGCCGAAGAGGTGCGGGATCGAGTAGCCCCACACATCCGCGTCGAGCACACCGACACGTTGTCCGGACCGAGCCAGAGCAACCGCGAGGTTCGCCGTCACGCTGGACTTCCCGACGCCGCCCTTGCCACTGGCCACGGCGTAGACCCGGGTCCGCTCATCTAGCCCCCGCGGCCGCTCGTTTCGGATGTTGCTGGCCAGTTGCATGCGTTCCCGCTCCGACATGGTGCTGAAACCGACCTCGACCGAGGTGGCGCCGGCGTCGGTTGCGGCGGTGCTGATGGCTTCGCGGAGCGACTCGCGCAGCGGACACGCCGAGGTCGTCAGGGCGATCTCGATGCGCGCCCGACCCCGGCGGTCCACATTGACGTCGCGGAGCATGCCCAGCTCGGCGAGACCGCGGTGCAGCTCCGGGTCCTCCACGGCGCCGACAGCGGTGCGCACCAACCCGCTGTCGAGGCGGGGTCTTGTCCCGTGTTTCAACATCGGCATACCTCCGTGGGTCAGGCGCGGAAGGCGCGGCGCACCGGTGGCACCGGGCGCATCAGGAACTCCGGGCGTCGCTGGCCGTCGGGGCCGAGCGTGGCTCGGGTCTTGGCGAGCCATTCCCGGTACACCTCGCGGGAGCGCCGGGTGTCGACGTAGACGTCGCCGTAGCGGTCTTCCGAGTGGGCCGGGGCCAGACTGATCTTCTGCAGCCAGCAGTGCATGCCCGACCACGGGTCCGGATGCACCGCGAATGCGAGGTTCTGGTGCACGCCGGGGTCCTGCCAGTCGATGCGCGCGGAGTCCGGGTCATCGGAGTCGAACGGTGCGATTCCCGTCTTGTGCCGCAGCAGGAAGGTGTGCTGACCGTCCGGGTGGGACAGTTCGACCATGCCGGAGACCCACCTGCTGCCTTCGCCGGGGTGCAGTCGCCACCGTCCCATGTGGTGCGACAGTGCGCATACGCCCGGCCGGATCCCTTCGGTCACCCAGACGCGGCAGACGAAGTAGCCGATCTCGGTGCTGATGCGTACCAGGTCGCCGGTATCGACCCCGTGGTGCCTGGCGTCGGTGGAGTTCAACCACAGCGGGTGGGTGTTGCTGATCTCGTTCAGGTACTTGGCGTTCCCGGACCGGGTGTGGATCAGCGTCGGCAGCCGGAAGGTCGGCACCAGCACGAGTTCACCGGCGGCGGTGTCGATCTCGCTGTGGGCGACGTGCGACCGGATGTATCCCGGGGTGGCGTGCTCGGGCCAGCCCCAGTCGCGCATCGTCGTCGAGTACACCTCGAGCTTGCGCGACGGGGTGAGCCAGCCGGCGGTGATCGAACCGTCGTCGTGCCGCACGCCGACGGATCCGGCCTCGCCGACGACCGGTGGCGCGGACTCCAGCGTCACCGGCCGCCGGAACACCCCATCCGAATCTGCTTCCGCCCCCTCCAGCTCGGCCTCGGTGAGTTCCCGCTCGTCCTGGCGGTAGACGTCGTGGTCGATCTCCACGACGCCGTAGCGGCGCATGTACTCCAGCGGTGTCATTCCCTGCTCGGCCGCCTTCTCCGGCAGTCCCGGCACCTGGTTCTCGAACATCCAGCGGTAGTACTCGTCGACGGTGATCTTCTCGCCCGGGCGGTACGGCGACTCGAAGTGCTTGCGGATGCCCAGCGCGTTGTCCGGATCGATGCGCCAGGACAGCTCGAACCAGAACTCGTTCTCCTCCCACACCTCGCCGGGGTTGGTGTCGCGGGTGTCGGTGTAGTCGCGGCCGAGCCGGTCCATCGCGACTCGGCGCACCGGTTGGCGGAAGCCGAGCCACCGGCCCGCGTGGGTCTCGTAGGAGTGCGTGTCGTGACGTTCCGCGCCGTGGCCCATGGGCAGCACGTAGTCGGCGAATTCCGCGGTTTCCGACCAGGTGGGGGTCAGTGCGACGTGCAGGCCGACCTTTGCCGGGTCGGTGAGCTGCTGCATCCAGGTGAAGCCGTCCGGGTTGGTCCAGATCGGGTTGTAGACGCGGGAGAAGTAGATCTCCAGGCGGCCACGGCCCTCGGCCAGGAAGTGCGGCAGCAGGATGGACATCTCGTTGGTGGACAGCGGGTATTCCCGCGGCCAGGTCAGCTCGTTCCAGTGGTCGTGCGGCGCGGGCATCGCAGGCCCGTGCGGGATGAGCTTGTTCCAGCCGTTGGGGCTCGTGCCGCCCTTCGCGCCGATGCTGCCGGTCAGCGCGAGGACGAACCACAGCGCACGGGCGACCTGCCAGCCGCCGAGGTTGCCCGCGCACGCCGAACGCCAGACGTGTGAAGCCAGCCGGCCGCCGCACGCGGCCACGGTTTCGGCCACCTCGGCGATCTTGTTGGCCGGGACCCGTGCCTCCCGGGCGGCGAACTCGAAGGTGTACTCGGCGTAGTCGGATTCCAGGCGGTCGAGGAAGGTTCCGAAGTCCGACGGCGCGTCGGGGTGCAGTTCGCGCAGGTAGGTCTGCCAGTTGAACCAGCGCCGCAGGAAGGCCTCGTCGATCTGGCGGGTGCGCAGCAGGTGCGAGGCGATCGCCAGCAGGATGGCGGCCTCGCTGCCGGGCCAAGGCGCCAGCCAGGTGTCGGCGTGCGAGGCGGTGTTGGACATCCGCGGATCCAGCACGATCAGCTTCGCGCCGTCCTGCTTGCCCTCCATGATCCGCTGGGCGTGCGGGTTGAAGTAGTGCCCGGTTTCCAGGTGCGAAGACAGCAGCAGGATCACGTTGGCGTTGGCGTAGTCCGGCGATGGGCGGTCGTAGCCGGCCCACAACGTCATGCCGAACCGCGCGCCGGACGAGCAGATGTTGGTATGGCTGTTGTGCCCGTCGACGCCCCAGGCGTTCAGGAAGCGCTCAGCGAAACCGTCCTCGCCGGGGCGCCCGACGTGGTACATCACCTCTTCGTGGCGGTTCTCGACGATGGCCTGACGGATCCGGGCGGCGATGTCGTCAAGCGCCTCGTCCCAGCTGACCCGCTGCCACTGCCCGGCGCCGCGGTCGCCGGTGCGCTTGAGAGGGTGCAGGATCCGTTCCGGGTCGTTGAGCTGGTTGATCGTCGCCGGTCCCTTGGCGCAGTTGCGGCCCCGTGACCCCGGGTGCGCCGGGTTGCCCTCGAGCTTCTTGATGGACAGATCGTCCTTGTCGACGTAGGCGAGCAGTCCGCAGGCGCTCTCGCAGTTGAAGCAGGTGGTGGGCACCAGCGTGTACGAGCGGGGCACCTTCCGCGGATGCGCCTTGGCGTCGTACTCGACGTGGTCGTCCCAGGTGGACACGGGCGGGAAGTTGCGCAGGTGTTCGTGGTTCCGCGCGCCCGGCAGCGCCGGTTCGGGGCGTGGTTGCTCGTCGTGCATGGGCGTTTCCTCTCCCGATTCAGGACAGCGGAACGTCTTGGGCGGCGCGCACGAACACGCTCTCGTAGGCCAGCAGCGCGCCCTGGACGACGACCCCCGCCAGCACCGGGAGCACGACGGACGTGCCCTGCCACCCGGTTGCGGCCGCCACCGCGGCGACGCAGGCAGGCACGACGCCACCACCCCAGAACAGGCGCGCGTAACGGCCGTGGGTGACCATGTGCGCGGCGGCCTGGGAATTGCGGGTCGGGTGCCGGCCCAGGTACTCCAGGAGCAGCATCACCACGTGCAGGACGGTGCTGATCGCCAGACTGCGGGCGACGAGCGCGACCGCGTCGCCGGACGGGTCGGCGAACGCCGAAAGCGGCAGCATCGCACCGGCGCCGACCATCACGGCCTGCACCATGAGGTGCCAGAACAGCAGCGGGGACTGCCACAGGTCGCGGCCTTCGGCCTGGCCGAACAGGAATCCGGTGTACCCGGCGGTCAGCGCCGCTGCCGGCACCACCGCCCAGGCCAGCGCATCGAGAATCGCGTTGGCGGTGCTCGTGCCGACCACCCCTGCGGCGGCCAGCACTCCGGTGCACAGCCAGGCGGTCGCGATGGCGGCGAACACGCCCAACACCACCGCGCCCCAGACCAGCCACGACGTCGGGTTGGGCTTCAGCAGCAGATACAGGAAGCGCTTGGGCTGCTTCAAGTCCCAGACCAGCAGAACCCCGGTGGCAGCCACCCCGACGACACCGAGCGCCGGTGCGACGACCGTCCCCAGCGGACCGAGATCGACGCCCAGGAACCGCGCCAGCGCGGCGACCAGCAGTGCGCCGGCGCCGAACGCCTTCGTCCACAGGTAGGTCGTCACACGCCACCCCCACGGGCGCGGATGTGCCGTGTTCAGCGTGGTGCGCGCGCGGCTGACCGGGTCGACGGGAAGGTCCTTCGATGCCTCGCGGCGGTGCTCGTCGGGCTGCGCCCAGATGTAGGACTCGCCGGTCGGCGCCGCCAGCGGATCCAGGACGGCCCGGTCCGCGCCGAGGTAGAAGACGTTCGGCCCGGTGTTCTGCTCGGGTGCCCGCACCTGGACCGGATTCTCGTTGACCAGCTTGGCGATCCCGCTGCCGGGATCGTCGAGGTCTCCCACCCAGATCGAGTGGGTCGGGCACACCACAACGCACGCCGGCTCCAAGCCCTCGTCGACCCGGTGGGCGCAGAAGTTGCACTTGGCGGCAGTGCGGGTGTCGTCGTCGATGTAGATCGCGTCGTAGGGGCAGGCCTGCATGCAGCCCTTGCACCCGATGCACCGTTCCCGGTCGAAGTCGACGATGCCGTCGTCGCGCTTGAACAACGCCTTCGTCGGGCAGATCCGCACGCACGGCGCGTCCGTGCAGTGATTGCACCGCATCACGCCGAAATCCCTGGTAGCGGCGGGGAACTCACCCGATTCGACGTATTTGACCCAGGTCCGGAACTGGCCGACCGGCACCTCGTGCTCGGTCTTGCACGCAACGGTGCAGGCGTGGCAGCCGATGCAGGTCCGCTGGTCGATGGCGAAGCCGTAACGCACACCGTCCTCCTCGCCAATAGCAGGGGTGGAAGCCATTCGCGGTCGGGTCGAACGAGGTATGTTCGGCGCCCCATTTCCTCTGGGCGTCGAGGACCCGTCCGGATCAGACCGTAGATCGGTTCGCCTACATCGGCATCAAAGGCCGATGTAGAGGGGTATCAGGTGATCTTTGGCCTCCGGTGCGTTGGTGGGGAACGGCGAACGGAACCAATCAGCTGCCGGTCTGGTCGACCAGGTAGCGGGGGAGTTGCCGACACTGCGTGGTCATAGCCTTGCTGGTTGAACCGGTTGGAATCGGTCACCAGCAGGCGGCGTGGTCGACCAGGGCGGTACCGACCGGAACCACGGCTTCGCGCTGGGCGTGGGCGGGATCGGTACGGGCGGTGAGCTCGGCGCATGGGTTGCTTCGCCACGTCAATCCACGCGAGGGCCTCGATGCTGACCCCGATACCCAGCTTCTGGTTGAAGCATCGATGCAGCCGGAGGCTCTCGCGCTCCACAGCAGCGGCACGGCCCACATCTCCCTGTCGCAACAGAGCAATGCCGTGGTGGCTCAGAAGGTAAGACTTGTACCAGCGTTCACCGTGCGCATCGCAGAGCGAGAGGCATTCCTCGCGCGATGTTCGATCACGCGAACGCGCAGTCGCTGTGCGCCGGGTGTCACGATCGTAAGACCCGCGTCGAGAACGCCCAACGGCAACGAAAGCCGCGCGATGAACGCGGAGAAAGCCAAGCAGACCGCGTTTAGCGCGGTCTAGAGGTGCGGGAGAGGGCTCCCACCTTCCGGACTGGGCCGTCCTTTTCGCAGCCGGCGCACGAGCGTGGTCACTGCGAGGACTAGTAGCCACACGAACGCGATTCCGCAAAGCATTGCGCTGACGGGCGCTGCCCAGAGCAGGTAGCTATAACGATGATCCGCTGGGGTGGGCGTGGCCAGGCCGACGTCAGCGAATGCCGAGGTAGTCGGCACGGCCCTTGGGGTGGTCCAGGGCTTGTGGATTCCCACGGCCCGGCCCGTGATCGCGGTAACGGGGATGCTTCCCCGCCCTTGCTGGTCGCGATGAACTCGGGAGTCTGCGGAGTTTGCCCGCCAGTCACCGAGGACGAAGACCATGCCCTGGGGCACAGCTTCCGCAAACGGTAACCGCCCGACTTGGTCACCCCCAGGGTCGTCGTGGCGGACGTACTCTTCGGAGATCGACGTACCGTTCACCTGAATCCGGCCCTGCTGGTCGCAACAGGACACCGTGTCTCCGGCGATCGCGACGACCCTCTTGATGAACGGCTCGTCAAAGGACCAGGATGACCCGTCGAAAACGACGATGTCGCCTCGCTGCACGTCGTGATCATCGGCCACGGTGATGATCACATCGTCTCCGGGCTGCACGGTGTTGCTCATGTCGGGAGAAGAGACGGGGTAGATCTCGTAGTTGGCCCAGAACACGATCGATGCCCCGACGTAGACCAGCAGACCAACGGCCATGACCGTCGCAGCCAACGTCCACGAAACCCAGCGGGTGGTAGCGGACCTCATCGAGTGTCGATGGTCGTTTGGCTCGTCCGCCGCGGCCATGCTGACCCGCCTTCTCTCAAAGACGCCGCACTGGCCGGATCCTCGGCAACCCGACCGCCAGTCGTCGGAAGCACCACGAGAGTGCCCTGCCCTGGCGTGGATGACGAAGACGTGGTCTGCACCTGGCGTCTCTCGTGGCTGTGGAACGCCAGACTATCCAATGCCCTCTAGGCGCTTCCCTGCCACCGCACTGCCCCATAGGGGAGTTCAGATCACAGCGCTTCGCCGCCGTGGAGGGCGCCACCGGAGCCGCGCTTTCCGCGTCTCAAAATCCCGCGTCAAGGGGCGTGGCTGGTCTTGCCCGCCGCGGCTGCGCCTGCATTGGCGGCTCTAACTGTTCAGTGTCAGTCTTCGAGCTCACCGTAGATTGCCGTCGCCCAGTGCATACCGCGCGATAGGTGCGCGAGGTAGCGGGCGTCGCGCGCGGTAAGGGTGAACTCGACGTACGGGTAGCCGTCGAGGGTTTTGGGTGCCACGAAATCGTCGTCGTCGGCGTCCCAGAAGGGCGGCATGTTGTGCGGTTCGCCTACTTCAAAGGCGTTGATGATTCCGTAGGCGCGGTCGAGGAAGGCCTCGCCGTCGCGCTCGCCCTGGATGTACCACTCGCGGTTGCTCATCCGCCTCATGCGGAACTGCATCCCGTACTTCTCCGCGATGCGTAGACTCGCCTGCTCGTAGGCGTCCGCACCTTCGGCGTCAGCTGCTGAAAGCATCGCCCCGTCGCCCGGTTCGATGCGGACTTCCGCCCCTTCGTCAAGTGCCTGACACTCCTCGAACTCCTCCTTCATCTCATGCTCGGTCGCGATCGCGGCCGCCCGCTCGCGGGCATGGGCAGCCGGTCGTCTCCGAGGTGGTGGCCGGCGAAGAAGTACCCGTGCTTCATGCGGTGCCATGCGTCGATGATGATCCGCAGCGGGAAGTCGAGTTCTTCCGGGAAGAATCCCGCATCGGGATTGATCATGTGGATCCGGCCGCGCAGGGTGGCATCCGTCTTGTCGTCGATGGAGATCCGGTAGAGGTCGGTCACGCTGCTGGGCTCCGTCCTGATTGTTGGAAATCAACTCCTAGGACGCTGGGGATCCTGATCAGGTTTCGTCGATTCCGCGTCGATTTCGCCAGTCGCCTTGGCTGACCTCGAATCTTCCACGCGGATGCAGAAGCAGGGCTTCATCATTGACAACAAGGGGTACTGATGGGTAGACGGCGCAGCCCGCAGCGTTGAAGCTGCTCCACGGGCGCGGGAACGGCCGGGATTCGGGCGGCAGGAAGGTAGCCGCCGGCCCCGGTTTCCGCCGGATCTCCCCGGAGGCTCCCGAGTGGTTGTCGCCGGAGGCCGCCGCCGAGTGGGATCGGGTGGTGCCGGGCTTGCAGCGCCTTGACATCCTCAAGCCCGAGGATCGGGCGGTGCTGGCCGCGTTCTGCGAGACGTGGGCTCGGTTCGTTGAGTCGACCTGCGATGCGCAGGCCAACGGGCTGACGGTCGTGAACCGGTCGACTCGCAAGGACCACACCGAATCCGAGTGGATGACGACGAATCCGGCGGTGAGGATCGCGAAAGCGGCTGGGACGGAACTGTGGTCAAGCTTGCGGCTCCCGAAGAACCGTTGGTGTGCCGATTCAGCGCTGATGACTGCCGGATGGCGGTCACCGCCGAGGCGACCAGCGCACATCCGGTCGGGCCGAGCACCGCAACGTTGAGTTGGCGGGTGCTCACCGCGCTTGCGGACTCGGTGACCACCGAGGTTCTGCGGCCCGCACATCGCAGGCCGTTCGTGCGCATCGAGATGACCAAGGAGGTGGACACCGTAATACCAAGCCCGAAGCCGGCCGAGGTGAGTACGACGCGCTGTTCCCGCTATTCATCACACGCGCATCTGAGAGCTCGACGTCAGCCGAGGGAAGCTAGCGTCCTGGAGCTTTGACTGGGTGTTGCCTTCGATGTCCCCGCCGAGCTGCACCGAACTCGTCCTCGCAGCCCGCGTCCGCGAACTCCTCGACTCCGACCACACTGTTCTGTCCGCCGCCTGCCGTATCGCCGAAGTCGACAAACACGCCCCCAGCGCGCCGGTCCGCAAGAGATGTAACGAGGTGACCAGGGCCTCGTGCCACAGGTTGTACGCCCATAACCTCACCCGCGGCCTCGCCGAGTTCGCAACCATGTCTTTCGCCTCTGCAGCCGGCGCTCAAGACGATCGACGCTGTCGCGGCCTGCCCGCGTGGGTGGAAGGGCCACCAGCGGGCTGCTGCGGTTGGTTCGTCAGTCCACCGACATCGGACGACGCCCCGCCCCGCAGGCAGGCCCCGTGTGCGATCGCCGCGCGGTTTCTCCCGCTGCCACGGCCGGGTAGCCGAAAGCGAGTTCCTATACGTGTAGGGGAGGGATCGGTGATGGCGACCCGCCATGTGGATCCGCATCCGGACGGTGGCTGGTAGGTGACTGACCCGGCTGGGCGTGATTCGCCGGCGCGTACCACCACCCAAGACGAAGCGGTCTCGGCGGCGCACTCGCAATGTCCGCGACGGTGGCGGTGAACTGGTCATCCACGGTACCGACGGAACCATCCGCGACAAGCGCACCGTGCCGCCAGGTCACGACCCCTACCCGCCACCCGGCTGAGAACCCGATCCAGGGCAGTGATTCGGCGGTCCATCACACCGCGAAGGGTCTCCGGGGCCCGTCGGATGACGCGACTTCCTTCGGGCGATGGCACCGGTAGCTCGTTCGTACCAGGATGTGTCCGGCATATGCCGAGGGGGCACGCGTCATCCACCCGTCTTCAACGTTTCTGCCTCACCCACATCGGCGTGCGGCCTCAAGTAGGGGCGGCCTGTCTGCCGATGGGGACAGGTATGAGGCACGGCAGGCAACCACGCGGGACGGTGCCGGATCCGGAACTGCTGGCGCAGGTCCGCAACCTGGCGGAGGTGGCGGCCGGTCTCGCTCCGGCAGCGGCCGCGGCCGCGTTCGAGGTTCTGGTGAACGTTCATGGAAGGGCGGACGTCGAGGCGGCTGTGCGCCAGGTGGCCGGCCTCGAGCGCGCCGATCTGGCCCTGTCGCCTGGTGAGGTGGTGGAGGGCTGCGTCGTGGCCAGCACCGACATTTCCCGTGCCTCCGCTGCCCCTGGTCAGCAGCGTGTAGGCCGGTAAGCCCGGATGCGGAGCAGCGGCGGCATATCTCGACCCATCCTACTGCGCCGCCCAGGACCACTACGCCGAACTGCTGCACTGGTCTGGTTGGGTGCGGTCGTAGAACCGCTCGGTGGCAAACCGCTACTCGGGGACCTGGCGCTCCCCGAGTCGGTCCAGGGGCGGTGGTCCAGCCGTCCGGCGCACCGGTAATGTCCGCATGTCTACTGGCCTCTTCGGTCCTTTCCACGATGAGCCGTAGTGCCTCAGGCAGCGATTCCGTTGCTGTGATCGCGGCCCAGCGGGTGGTGCGGAACGGCGCGTCGTGGCGGCAGCTGTTCCTTCGGTGATACAACCCGTGTCATCGCAGGTTCGAGCCGTCGGCAGAGCAGTACGCAGGTGGGCCCCGGTGCTAGAAAGCGGAAAGCGATCTGGGTGTGATGGCAGCGCGGGCGTACAACTGTCCATAATGGACGGTACTGATCGGTGGGCTCGTTCCGGGGTGGCGTGCCAGCCTGGGTGTCATGGTGCGATTCGGATGCACGCTGTTGACCGAGCAGTCCGGTCCCCGGGAACTGGTAGCGCACTCCGCGGCAGCCGAGCGCGCGGGCTTCGACTTCGAGGTGATCAGCGACCACTACTTCCCCTGGCTGGACGAGCAGGGCCACTCGCCGTACGCCTGGAGCGTTCTCGGGGCGATCACGCAGGCCACCGAGCAGGTCGAGTTGATGACCTTCGTGACCGCGCCGATCATCCGCTACCACCCGGCGGTGGTCGCGCAGAAGAGCGCCACCGTCGGGTTGTTGTCCGACAACCGGTTCACGCTCGGCGTCGGCGCTGGGGAGAACCTCAACGAGCACATCGTCGGCCGCGGCTGGCCGCCGGCCAACGTGCGGCACGAGATGCTCGCCGAGGCGCTGCACATCATCGGCGCACTCTTCGACGGCGGTTACGTCAACCACGCCGGTGCGCATTACCGCGTCGATTCGGCCAAGTTGTGGGACCTACCGTCGCAGCGGGTTCCGGTGGCCACCGCGATCTCCGGATCGCAGTCGATCCAGCAGTTCGCGCCGCTGTCCGATGCGATGATCGCCGTCGAACCGAGCAGCCGGCTGTGCCAGGAGTGGGATTCCTCCGCGCCGGGCGGTGCCTCCCGCAAGATCGGGCAGATCCCGGTCGCGTGGGGGCCCGACCGCGATGCCGCCGTCACGCGCGCCTGGGAGCAGTTCCGCTGGTTCGCCGGCGGGTGGAAGGTCAACGCCGAGCTGCCCGGCCCGGCCGCGTTCGCCGCCGCCACCCAGTTCGTGCGCCCCGAGGACATCACGGCCAGCATCCCGTGCGGCCCAGAGGTCGACCCGATCGTCGAGTCCGCGGCGGCCTTCTGGGAGGCCGGTTTCACCGATATCGCGCTGGTCCAGATCGACATCGACGCGGACCCGTCCGGGTTCTTCGACTTCGCGCAGCGCCAACTCCTGCCCGCGCTGCGCGAAGCCGCGCCCTGAGCCCGGCGGCATCGACGGCCCAGTCCTCAGTGGATGTCCATCCTGTCGGGGTGAATGACGTCGTGCTTCCCGGGTACCCCGGTGCGGGCGACCCAGCCTGGCGCGCGCAGGCTAGGCCGGGCAGGGCAACACGTGCGAGGTGGGCGGCGTGAACGCGGCGTTCGAAGGTTTTGCATGGTGGGCGGTGCTGGGCGTTGTGTTCGCCATCGCCAGCGCGAGCGGCCGCGCAATCGCAGCCCTGGGGCGTTGATCGGGAAGTGTGCAGGCTTGCCCGAAAGCCGCGCAGAACGTCGGTTCGGAGATGAGGAGCTGAACGATGGAGCTGGTGACCTTGCGTCACGTGTACGAGTAGGAAGGGCCGGGCTATTCGCTGGGTGCCGCGCTGGTCACGGTGCCCACCGTCACGATGTCCCCGCAGGACCTCACGACCTGGGGGTGGCGGATCCCGTTCCTGGTGGCCGGTCCGCTCGGGATGATCGGGCTTTACCTGCGGTTCCGGCTGGAGGAGACGCCCGCGTACCGCAAGACCTCCGGCGATGAGCAGCCGCAGGCGGCGGCGACTTGGCGCAGCCTGCGCACCATCTTCGGTAGCCACTGGCGGTCGATGCTGAAGTGCATCGGGCTGGTGCTGGTGTTCAACGTGACCAACTACCTGCTCACCGCCTACATGCCGACGTACCTCTCGGCCGTGCTCGGCTTTCAGCACACCAGCTCCCTGGCCATGGTGCTGGTGGCGATGGTGCTGGTGATGGGCCTGATCGTGGCGCTGGGCCGGTTCTCCGACCGCATCGGCCGGCTGCCCATCGCCGGGTTCGGCAGCGTCGCGCTGATCGTGCTGTCGTTCCCGGCGTTCCTGCTGATCGGCCTGGGCAGCGTGGCGGCGGTGCTGGGCGGTCTGCTGATCATCGGCCTGACGCTGATCTGCTTCAGCAGCACGATGCCTTCGACGCTGCCGGCGCTGTTCCCGACCGAGATCCGCTACGGCGCCGTGTCGGTCGGGTTCAAATCTCGGTCGCGCTGTTCGGCGGCACCACGCCGCTGGTCGCCGAAGCGCTCGTAGCGGCGACCGGCATGAAGGTGGTTCCGGCGTTCCTGCTCGTCGCGGCCGGCGCGGTGGGCCTGGTCGCGGTGCTCTTCACGCGCGAACCCGCGGGTCGCACACTCCTCGGGGAACGGCCCGCCGCGACCGACCGCGCGGAGGCGCAGCAGCGCGTCGAGGAAGAGCGCGACCAGGAACGCGATTGACGCCGCAGCTGATCGGGAAGACAGCAGCTGCGGCGTCTCCGCCGGCCGCTCTACCCATTGGGTGAGATCGAGACGACCGCCCCCTGCGCTCAAATCGTCCCCGCCTCCCGCAGTAGGCCCGGTGAGCTTGCGGCCGTTGGGGTAGGCGGCGGGCTTGCTGCGGTCGAACCGTAGTACGTCGGGCAGCACCGTGCGCAGCGTTCGCTCCCGCGGTTTGCGCGTCCTAGCCGCCGGTGTGCTGGAGCACCGCGGTCCAGGGTTGCAGGTAGGGGTGCAGGGCGTCGCCCTCGCCGGCGAACGGATGAACATCCATGATCAGCACGGTTCGGTCGCCGGGCGCGCTGAACGCGAACAGGTCGGTCAGGTCCAAGCGCGGATCGTCCATGGGAGGCAGAAGATTCGGTCCGCTGAGGTGATGGGACATTTCACCAGGGTCAGCCAAGTTTGCCAGCATCGCCACGCTGACCTGGCCCCTGTGAACGGGTTTTGCCTTTGCGGCTGTTGGCTCGGCCGATCTCGGACTGCGGGTCGGTGTGTTACAAGGATGCTCCTGAGAACGGCGGCTCGCCGGCGTCCATCGCGGTCCAGCACCAGGTGGCGTCGGTGACGGCCGCCGCCACCTGGTCGCTGAGTCTGGATAGGTGCGCTTCCGGCGATCCGGAGTTCGTCGGCGGGGTGCTCGTTGATCGTGGCCCGCTGAAGCCCGTGTTCGTCGAAGCGCCCCACTTGATCGGCCAGCACCGCGCTGAGGCGCTCGAGTTGGGTGGGCGTGGCGACGATGGCCGAGCCGAAGCCGTGGAGCTCGTCCAGGGGCGGTTGCGGGGTCTTCTCGATGTTCAGGCTCGGGCGTGAGGGCTGTCTCCCTGCCCGGCGGCCACGCCCGGAGGCAAGCTCGGCGGCTGTCCCGTCATGGTGTGCGGGGTGAGCTGGACCAGGCTTCCGCAGTCGGTGGCGGTCATCCAGTCCTCGATGGTGGCCTCGGGTTCGGTCAGGCCGAGGTCGGCCAGGCTGCCGGCCACGCACAGGTCGGTCTCGGCGGCCCGGTCGGCGGGCACCAGCGCGTTCCACCACACGTGGTGGTTGGTCAACGCCGCGGCCACGACCAGGGCCCCGTGCCGGTCGTGCTGGCCCAGGACCCATTCCAGGGTGTCGCCGGGCACGCAGACGACCACGGGGACACCGCCCACCAGGCAGGGAGGCAGCGTCGCCAGTCGGGCCCGCAGACGCTGGTCGCTGAGGACTTCCATCAAGACCCGGGTGGCGTGTTCGCGTTCCAGGACCCGCTCGTCGAGGGCTTCGCGCACCCACAGGCCGTCGCCGGCGGCGTGCTCGGTGTGCTCGACCTGCCTGGACCGCTGCCCGTCGCCGACGGCGATAGCCGCCATCAGCTGCTGGGCCTGGCCCAGTGAAGGTGCGCGGACGTGGACGGGAATCTCGCCGTCGCTGGTCGCATAGCCACGCCACCGAACCTGGTGGTCCAGTTCGCACCGGTACACCACATGCCGCGCTGCCATCGCCTCTGCACCACCTTCCACCGTCCTGAGATCTCATGAGACGGCGTCACATATTGTGAATCAGCAGCCTTGCAAATCTGATGTGACAGCTTCAGAATAAGTGCTGCAGAGCTGTTGACAAGGGGTTCACCAGCAAAAACAGGGGAGGTGAGGCTGTCGGTCGCTTCTCCCTCGCGGAGCGCCGGGCCACGGGCCTCGCTCGCTCCCGGCGCTTCGCTGCCGATCGTGTGTGAGTCGATGAGCGTGTGAAAGGACGTGGTGGGTGATGACACAGGCGTTCGACCCGTTCTTCCGTGATCTCAACCGGCTGACCGCCGAGGTGTTCGGCAGCGCCCGGGCACCGCAGACCATGGCGATGGACGCCTACCGGGCGGGGGACAACTACGTGGTCGAGTTCGACTTGCCCGGCATCGACCCCGAGTCGCTGGAGGTCAACGCGGAGCACAACACCCTGACCGTGCGCGCCCAGCGCCGCGAGCGGCCGGCCGGTGGGGGCGATGCCGAGGTCAGCTACCTGACCGCCGAACGCCCCCGCGGCACCTTCTCCCGCCAGCTCTCGCTGGGTGGCGGCCTGGACGTGGACCGCATCAGCGCCGACTACACCGACGGGGTACTCACCGTGACCCTGCCGGTGGCCGAGCAGGCCAAGCCCCGGCGCATCGAAGTCGGTCACGGCGGCGGCCGCAAGGTCATCGAAGGCACCCCTCAATGACCCGTATGCCCGGGTCCGGCCCGCAGGGCGGGCCGGACCCGGGCGCATTCCGAGCTCCTGAGGCGGTTATGACCGATCAATCCCCGGCCGATCGCGCGGCCAGCGCCTTCGACGACGCCGACTACCCCGCCTACACCATGGGCCGCGCCGCCACGATGCTCGGCGTCACCCCGGAGTTCCTCCGCAGCCTCGACGCCGCCGGCCTGCTCACCCCCGACCGCTCCGCCGGCGGGCACCGCCGCTACAGCCGCACCGAACTCACCCTCGCCGCCCGCGTCCGCGAACTCCTCGACTCCGGACTCACTGTCCTGTCCGCCGCCTGCCGCATCGCCGAACTCGAACGCGATCTCGCCGCCACCCACCACGCCCGCGCCGCCGAACACGAATCAGCCGAAACACCCTGATCCCGACGCTCTCCCGTGACTGCGCTGTCAGCGCCCGGAGTGCTGGGGCACCGGCCTGGGCTGGGGCATCACCGGCACTCAGGAACGGGAAACGCGCCCCGTTGTGGCGAGAGAACGTCGAAGACGGGTGGGTGACGCGCCTCCTGGTCAGTTTCACGGTCACCCACCCGTCGCTGTCCCCGCCCGCGCTGGTTTGCCGGGGACAGGAGTGCCATGGTGCGGCTTCGACCGCGTGATTGGGGTATTCAGGACACATGCCGTACGAACGAGTTACCGCCGCCGTCGCCCGAACGAGCCCCTCGCAGTGAACGAGCCCCTCGCAGTGTGATGACCGCCGATTCACTGTCCTGGGGTCGGGTTCAGCCGGGTGGTGGATAGGGGTCGTGGCCGGGCGGTACGGTGCGTTTGTCGCGGATGGTGCCGTCAGTGCCGTGGATGACCAGTTCACCGCCGCCGTCGCGGACGAGTTGCTTGTGCGCCATTGAGACCGCTTCGTCTTGGGTGGTGGTCTGCGCCCGTGAGTCCCTGCCGACTGGGTCGGTCACCTGCCAGCCACCATCCGGATGCGGAGCCACGTGACGGGTCGCCATCACCGATCCCTCCCTTTCGCATGCGGAAACCCGTTTTTGGCTACCCGGTCGTGGCGGCGGGAGAAACGCGGGCCTGCCCGCGACACCGTGGTGGTCGCGCCGAGCTCGGCACCCATGTTGGCGATGACGTGCCGGTCCATCGCGGAGAGCCCCGCCAGCCCGGGGCCGTAGTACTCGATGATGCGGTTGACGCCGTCGGCGACCCCGTGCCGACGCAACATCTCCAGGATCACGTCCTTCGCCGATACCCATGGCGGCAGCTCCCCGGTCAGCCGCACGCCCCAGACCTCGGGCCATCCGGATCCGCAGCGGCTCGCCGGCGATCGCCAAAGCCACTTCCAGGCCCCGACGCCGATGGCGAGCATCCCCATCGAACCGGCAGCGCAGGTGTGGGAGTCGGAGCCGACCATCGCCTTCCCCCGGCACACCGAAGCGCTGCATGTGCGGGGGAGTGCGAAACTCCGTTGCCAGGCTTGGAGAACCAGAGGCCGTAGCGCCGGCTGGCGGACCGACGTCGCCCCGGTGGAGGTAGCAGGACCGGCCCTGTTCCCGCACGAGTTCGGCCGTGTGCTCGGCATCCTCGTCCTCCATCTCGTCGAGGTCCGAGATCGCGACATCCGCGCCTTCCTTCGCGAACGCGATCTCCACCGCGCGCCCGATCCCAGAATCACCGCCGGACGTGCCCGGGACATACTCGCGAAGTCCGGTTGCCGGTCGTTTCCGGGTGCGTTGACCGAGTGTGTGACGGGTACTTCTACGAGCAGGCCCGTGGCGACGTGGCGCATGACGTCGCCGCAGTACCGTGGAAGAAGCGATTTGCGAGGCGAAGGACATGGAAGGCACCCGGGAAGAAGCGGAGACCGACCGCGGCGAGCGCCTGCGCCCATTGGGCGGTTACGTCGTGCTGATGGCCGCTTTCGCCGGTCTGATCGCCGGAGCTGGAGGACTGGTGGCCGCGAGGGGAACCGGTTGCCTTCCGGCGTGCGGGTGCTCGACGTGCTTTTCTTGACGGTCGGCACGCACAAGCTGTCTCGCTTGATCTCCAAGGACGCGGTTCACGAGCCCTCTGCGCGTGCCGTTCACCCGCTACAAGGAGACGGGCGGGCCGGCGGAGGTCGAGGAGGAGGCGCGGCGGGGCAGCCAAACCCGGCACGCCATCGGGGAATTGATCACGTGCCCGTTCTGCATGGACCTGTGGATCGCCACCGGTTTCACCCTTGGGATGATCTTCGCGCTGCGCTTCACCCGGCTCATCGCCATGACGTTGTCCGTCCTGGCCGGCGCCGACTTCCTCCAGCTCGCCTATGCGAGGCTGCAGCAGTGAGCCGCTGGTGCGGCTGGCGAGGTCAGGACGTCACTTCCGGCACGGTGGTGGCCGCGTCGAGGAAGGCGACGAGCTCCGCGCGGTGCATGGGGCTCATGGCGGGTTGAGACCGGCGGCACAAGATCGAGACCTACCAAGGTTGACAGGCCTTCGCACCGACGCGCGGGCAGCGCAAGATCCCCACCTCCGCCCACTCGACGGCTGCCCAGGCGGCCGCCGGCGAAGCGGAGCCGTCATGCCTGCCCGTCGTGAAGCTGGCGTGACAACAGCCGAAGCAGGGAGAGCGGGCATCGGCAGCGGTCCGGCGCTCCTCGACTTGCTTCTTCGCCGCGGCGGATCGGCCCCACGTCCACCAGTGATCGAGCTCCTCTTGCGGACGTGCAGCCACGCCCAGGCGGAGGACATGGCTCGTCCCGGCTGTCCACTGCCGCCCGCGATGATCCGTTCGCGCGAGTTTGAGGCTTGCCAGCGCGGGGGAAGCCCAAGAACCCGACGAGAAA
This sequence comes from Saccharopolyspora sp. NPDC050642, assembly GCF_040654735.1. NCBI lineage: Bacteria > Bacillati > Actinomycetota > Actinomycetes > Pseudonocardiales > Pseudonocardiaceae > Saccharopolyspora > Saccharopolyspora sp. NPDC050642. Next base: position 92,828 of record NZ_JBFAIN010000027.1, read on the forward strand.
CCGACATGTGGGAGCACGCGCCGTGGCTGAGAAGCCGAGCAGTCCTGTCAAGGACAAGAACTACAACCTGATCACCATTCTGCAGGAGTCGCTTCAGCACGCCTGGACGATGGAGACCTACATCAAGGACGCAGAAGAACAGGGAGACGAGGAATTGGCCAAGTGGTTCCGCAAGATCCAGCGCAACAACGTGAAAGCTGGTGAGCAGGCCAAGGAAATGCTGCAGAAGCGCCTAGCGTCTGAACAGTGATCCATTGGGATGTCGTGGCAGACGTGGCGTCGCTGCGTTTAGGGCCCGGCAGCGGGGGAAGGTAGAGCTGGGAGCAACGACCGACTTCTCATGGAAGGACTGGACGATGGAGCGCGAAACGAGGCATTCGGGCGACATGGTCGACGTGTTGGTGACCGATCATCGCGAGGTGGAGGAGGCGTTCGCCGACTACGAGCGCGGTGGTCTGTCCGACGAACAGCGTCGCGAACTCGTGGACCACATCATCACCGAACTCGTGCGGCATTCGGTGGCGGAGGAGCAGTACCTCTACCCCGCGGCGCGGGAAGCATTGCCGAACGGCGACGAGGTGGCCGACAAGGAGATCGCCGAGCACGCCGAGGCCGAAGAGGTGATGAAGCGGCTGGAGAGCATGAATGTCAGCGACGCCGGGTTCGACGACCTGGTGGGCCAGCTGATCCGCGACATCCGGCAGCACGTAGAGGAGGAGGAGGGAGACCTCTTCCCGCGCCTCGAGCAGGCTTGCAACGCCGACGAGCTGATGGACCTCGGGAAGAAGATCCAGGCTACGAAGAAGAGCGCTCCGACCAGGCCGCACCCTTCGATGCCGGACCGGCCACCGGCCAACATGATCCTGGATCCGGGCATCGGGCTCGTCGACCGCATGCGGGATGCCCTATCGGGGCGGAATCGTTGATCGCACTGCGAGGTGATCGTCGGCGGCGTTGACGCGCCATGGAAAGCACCGCAGGAGACTGATCTGCTTAGGCGGCGTTGGAGGTATCGACGTCCAAGGCTTCGCGGAGCCGGTCGCGGTGCAGGTCCGCCACCGGGGCCAGCAGGTCCGGGTGGCGCAGGAGGGTTGCAGCGCCCAACTCCCGGCCGCCCGGCTCGGTGAGGCGGCGGAACTGGGCCGGAGACGCGGAGCGGTGGTCGGTGATCAGCGCATCAACCGCCGTCGCTGCCAGCGCCGGGTCGCCGAGCAGGCACGCTGCCCAGCTGGCGACCACCTCGTCAACCCAGGTCCGCCACACCTGGACCTCGTCCTCGGGCGCCGTCGCGACGCCGCTGACCAGCGTGTCCAAGCGGCCCGACCCGCCGGGGCCGGCGATCAGGACGAGGTCGGCATCGACGGTGGTCGGATAGCGCAGCAGAGCGGCGGCAGTCACGGCCTGCGTGGCCTGGGCCTCCACAAGCGCGCGGCTGAAAGCGCCTCCGTTGGATGAGGGGTAGGCGGTCGTCAGCCAGCGGGCGGTGGCCGTGATCATGGGGGCAAGGGCCGAGGACAAGTCGGGGTCTCGCTTCCTCGCTGCTCGGGACGGCTCCCAGCACGGTATCCGGCTCGCGCGGTCGGCTGAAGACTCCGGACGCAGGTGAGGCGAAGCGCACGGCAGCAGTTGACCCGATCAGCACGATAGTCCGAAACTCACCAACCACTCGTGCTTGCGCCAGCGACAGGACTCGTGTTCGTTCAGTTGCCTGACAACTCCGGTGGGGCGTCGTCCCCGGCGGCTCGGCTTCGAGAGGCTCGTCGGCCCGCGTCGGATGCCCGCAGCGGGGAGAATGCCGCTTCCATCTCCTTCTTCGGTTCGTCGTCCTTTCCCGCCCCTGTTTGTCCGAGCCGCATCTCATGTTCAGCCTCCTAGCGTTCGCTTCTGTGCTCGAGGTGAGGTTCGGGCGGCGGAGCGGGACCCGCATCGCGAGGCGCGCACCCTGCTCGCGTTGACCGACGGGCTGACCGCGCACACGCTGGTCGGCCACCACACCCCCGCCGACGCGGAGACCGCACTGGAGGCACACCTGGCCCACCTCTTCGGCAGCTGAATGCACCGACTCTTGGAATCCGATCACCGAGTGCACGCGGAGAACATCGCCCGCCGCTTCGCGCCGCGACTGCCAACCGCCCCGCGCTGGTGCAGAGGAAGGGAAATCAGCCGCCGATGTAGGACATCTCGATCTTGCGGGCGCGGGTGCTTTCGGTCGTGCGAAGTTCGGAGTACCTGTCGGTGCGTCGTCCCCAGAGCGCCTGAATGTGGCTTTCCAGTTCGGCGTCGTCGGTCCCGCCGCGCAGCAACGCGCGCAGATCGTGGCCGCTGGACGCGAAGAGGCAGGTGAACAGCTCGCCCTGCGCGGACAGGCGGGCCCGGGTGCAGGTGCGGCAGAACGGCTCGGTCACCGAGGCGATGATGCCGACCTCGCCGCCGTCGAGGTAGCGGTAGCGCCGGGCCACTTCGCCGGTGTAGTCGGGGTCCGCGGGCTCGAGGGGCCACGCCGCGTGTAGACGGTCGACGATCTCGCGGGCGGGTACGACGTCGGTCATCCGCCAGCCGTTGGTGGTGCCCACATCCATGTACTCGATGAACCGCACGAAGTAACCGTGCTCGCGGCCGAACCCGGCCAACTCGAGGACGTCCGAGCCGTCGTTCATACCGCGCTTGACCACGGTGTTGACCTTGATCGGAGCCAGACCCGCCTCCTCGGCGGCGGCGATGCCGCGCAGTACCTGGGAAAGCGGCACCCGGGTGTCGCTGATCCGCGCGAACCGCTCCGCGTCCAGCGAATCTAGGCTGACCGTCACCCTCGACAGGCCCGCATCGCGCAGGCCTCGTGCCTGCGCCGCCAGCAACGAACCGTTCGTGGTCAGCGCGATGTCGTCGATGCCGTCGACCTCCGCCAGCATTCCGACGAGCTGGTCGAGCTGCCGACGCAGCAGCGGTTCCCCGCCGGTCAGCCGGATCTTGTGCACGCCCTGGCGGGCGAAGACGCGCGCCAGCCTGGTGATCTCCTCGAAGGTGAGCAGCTCCGAACGGTCCAGGAACAGGTGATCCGCCCCGAAGACCTCCCGGGGCATGCAGTACCGGCAGCGGAAGTTGCACCGATCCGTGACGGAGATCCGCAAGTCCCGCAGCCACCGGCCGAACCGGTCCGGCACCTGGCTGTTGGCGTCCCCGTTGCGCATCGCGCCTCCCGCGTGGTAGCTCCGCCCTTCGATGGTGCAACCGCTGCGGAGCTGGCGGCAACCGGCTCCCGTCCGGAGACGCGAGGGGACGGCGGTGCAGGCGGTGCGAAAGTGCCAGGGGTCCGCGGAACTTCTGGCGTACCCGCCATCAGGGGGATGTTCCGGAAGCGCTCGGATGACGAACGCGCCGATGCCTTGGCCGGTGGTCTCCGTGGTATGGCGGCTCGTACGTGCGATCTCGGCGGCCAGGAGTAGGCAGGATCTCTCGTAGCCCGCTGGTAGGTCAGTGCGCTGTGCCCGGCGTAGCGAATCCTTGCCAGGCCTGGAACATGTAGGAGGTTCACCAGTGACACGTCAGCTGAGCACCGAGATGCAGCAGTGCATCGACATATGCCACAAGTGCCATGACACCTGCGAGCAGATGTTGTCTCGTTGCATGGAAATGCGCAGCGAACAGTCGATGCAGCTAAGCATGATGATGATGTCCTGCGCGGACATGTGTCGCATGTGCGCGGACATGATGATGCGCTGTTCGAGCATGACGAAGGCCGGCGCGGACATGGTGCAGATGTGCGTGCGAATGTGCAGCATGTGCGCCGACATGAGTGAGATGTCCGTCGAGATGTGCAGGCAGGTAAACACTCCGGAGATGACCGAACTGGCGGACGTCATGGCGCGGTGCGCGGATATGTGCCGACAGATGACGCCGCAAGCGATGCAGCCTGCCTGATCGGAGCCGGACCACGTCCGTTGCCTGACATCCGCAGGAGCGGGGGACGTGGTCCGACGATCCTGCGCATCGATGTTGTGCCGCAGGCGGCGGATCTGCCGCTGCCCCTGTTCTGGCCCGTCGAAACCCGCAGGTTGGCTTATCTTTGTGGGTGTCCCGGAAAGCGCTGCTGGGGTTGTGCATACGCGGCGACAAGGAGCACCCATACCTCAACCGGACGAGGGCAGACCCGGCCCGGCGACCACCGCGACCGAGATCCCAAGTAGAAATCTCCCCGGCGTTCCCTACGCCGACCTTCCGGAAGTGCGGCCGTTGCGGAAGGTGCTTGGTCCGAGCGTGCTCCTGCTGGCGGGCGCGATCGGCTACGGAGAATACGTGCTGTGGCCGTACATCTCGTCCCAGGTCGGTCTCACCCTCGTGTGGCTGGCCCTAATCGGGATCCTCACCCAGTACTTCCTCAACATGGAGATCGAGCGCTACTCGTTGGCCACCGGGGAGACCGCGGTCACCGGGTTCAGCCGGCTGTGGTGACACTGGGGGTGGCTATTCGTCATCATGACCATCGTGCCCTGGGCATGGCCGGGTGGGCGACTGGCGGCACGACCACGTTGGCCTTCGCGTTCGGCTTCGCCGAGGACGCCGTTCCCTACGTCACCATCGGAGTGCTGCTGCTGATCGGCGTGGTGCTCACGGTCTCGCCGGTGGTCTACCGGACCGTCGAGAAGATCCAGTTCTTCCTAATCGGCTTGATCGTGCTATTCCTGATCTACGCCGCGCTGGTGCTGCTCGGGCTCGACGGCTGGCTGGCGATCGGCAAGGGCTTCGGGATCGGCAGCGAGGCTGAGGACTTCGAGTTCATCCGGCTGGTAGGGGACCGACTCAGTGGCGCGACGGGCACGATTTTCTTCCTCATCGGCGCGGTCGTGCTCTACTCGACCAACCTCGCCGTGCTGGACATGGTCGGCCGGGTGACCGCGGACATGCTCAAGACGGGGTCGCTGCGCAACAGCTGCGCCCTGAGCGAGAGCCGCATCTACTTCATCGTGGTGTGGGCGGAGATCGTCTTCGGCTCTGCGATCCTGTTATGCGGGCTCGACGAGCCGTTGATCCTGCTGATCATCGCGTCGTCGCTCAACGGCATCGTGATGTTCGTGTACGCGGTGCTGCTGATCAAGTTGAACCGGGGCGTCCTCCGCGGACGATCGGCCTCAAGGGCGTCCGACTCGTCGCGCTGTGTGAGGCCGTGCTGCTCTACGGAGGATTCTCGCTGTTCACGATCTACGACGAGTTCAGCCAGCTGTTCGGCTGAGCAGCTCGGCGAGAAGCGCAGCCGGACAGGAATGGGTGTCGCCGCAGCCGGACAGACCGCGAACGTTCGTGGCGTGGGCGCGCTCCCGGGGTGGGAACTGCTAGCCCACTCGACGCCTCGTCTGACGACCGAGCATGGCCGTGCCTACGAAAGTTCCAAGCCCTGAGACTGCAGCCGTTGTTGCGATGTTTCGAGCTCGAGAGGGGCGGTAGCCTCCTGCCCTTTCTAGTAGAGACACACCAACTGCAACACCAAAGAGCAGAGAGCCCAAGATTACGTCTGCTCCTCCGTCACCAACGCCTCCGTCCTCACCACCGTCCGCGCCGCCATTCGGGCCACCGTCCGGTGTCTCTCTGCCCCCGCCCCCGGAGCAGGCATCTGCGGTCCCATGGGCTAGCAGCATGCCTGCCAAAGTGCCCAGTGCGGTAACACCCGCAACCAGCAACCCCGGCGCTCCAGTCGCAAGAGCAATGGGGAGGCCCACGGCAAGGCCGCCACCCAAACCGCCGCCAGCCGTCGCTTCGCTGCAGCGCGCTTCGTCCTTGACATCCCTCATTTCTTCCCCCCTGAAAACCGACATGTCCAGGCAACAGCAGGGTGCCCACACCTGCAACTTCGTGCGAATCGCGGCCTCAGAATCCGCGGATTTAAGGTCGGAGGTGCCTGTGGCTCGGATCGCTCAGCCTGCGGCGTTGAAGCTGCTCAACGGGCGCGGCAATGGCCGGGACTCGGGCGGCCGGAAGGTGCAGACCGGGCCGGGATTCCGGCGGATCGCCCCGGAGCCGCCAGAGTGGCTGTCGGCCGAGGCCGCGGCGGAGTGGCATCGGGTGGCGCCGGGGTTGACCCGGCTCGACATCCTCAAGGAAGAGGATCGGGCGGTGCTGGCCGCGTACTGCGAGACATGGGCGCGGTTCGTGGAGTCGACCCGAGATGTGCACGTCAACGGGCTGACGATCATGAATCGGTCGACCCGCAAGGACGGCACCGAATCCGAGTGGACCACCACGAATCCGGCGGTGGGGATCGCGAAAGCGGCCGGGACGGAACTGCGTGCGTTCGCGGCGCATTTCGGCCTGACGGAAAGACCGGGGGCCGTTCCCTGGTCACCCGTCCGAATCTGAAAGCTCCAGTCCATGATTGAGTTCATTCTCGGCATCTGGACGCCGCTGAGCACGGCTGCAGGATTTCCCAGACGGTCGAAGGGGCCACTTTCACGCCCAGGACGAGCAATTCGCCGTGGAGTCGACGGTATCCCCAGCTGGGGTTCTCCTTGGCCAGGCGCAGCACCAAAGCCCGCACGGAGCGTACGGTGTGTGGCCGGCCAGGACGCTTCGGTTTGGAAGCGGTCGCATGGCGGCGTGCGTCGGTAGCCGATCGTGACGCGACTCGGGTGGTCGAAGCCGCAGCGGTGAGCCACTGCGGCAACGGTTGGGTATCCCCACGTGGTGGCGCCTTCAGCATTCGCCCCGCCGCTATCCGGCCTCGGTGTTGGCGGTGAAAGCAGTGATCAACGGACTGCGTTCCGGCACCAGTGCCGACTAGACCGCCACCCAGTTGCGCTGGAAGTCCGGGGAGATCGGTTGGGCAATGGGAGCGAGGGCCAGGCGCACGAGTTGCAGGGGGTTGTCGTCCCCGGCGATCCGGTTCGTGCCGAGGCGCTGGCAGCGTGCGCACTGGTGCAGGAGTGCCCATTCGCCGTCGTCGTGGGCGATGACGGCGATGGCGTCCATCCTTGCCCCGCATAGCGATCTGCGGTCGCCGGGGACGAGTTCGTCGACGTGCCTGCTGGCCAGGCATATGGGGCAGTGGTTGCGGTGGGCCGTCCCGGGGGCTGTCGCGGCGATGTCGAGGCGGCAGCCGACGCAGCGGAAGCTGCGCGGGGTCGTGTCGTGATGTGTGCGTTTGGCGCGCTGCGGTGCGCGGGCACGTGACGTTCTTCTTGGCATGTCGTCGAGGTGTGGTGTCCGGGTTGTTTTGTTCAGGCGGCACCGGAGGTCCGGCGTGGGTGGTTGTTCCGGCCGGAACGACCACCCACGAGGTTCCGCCACCGGGCCGTGCCTGCTCAGAGGTTGGCCAGATGTTCGAGGGGGAAGGGTGTTTTCGCCAGCGGCCGGGTCGCCAGCCGGATCAGCAGCAGTTGGTTGTCGTCCTCCGCGACCGGGTTGATGGACAGGGAATCGCAAACCACGCAGCGGTGGATGATTCGCCACTCCTCGTCGCGAGCGACCGTGATGCCGATCGGCCGCATGCGACCCTGGCAGTCCGCTTCCCGCGCGGCTTTCGTGTTCGTCGACATGTGCTTGCTGCTCAGGCAGTTCGGGCAGTGGTCGCGGAACCTCCGATCCGGAGCGTGCAAGGCCACCGAACGTCCACAATGCACGCATTCGAACAGGTCGAGGGGCCGGTAGCCGCCGCTGTTCCCGGTCGTGGTGGGCATGGGTTCTCCTGTCGGTCGTCGGGCTGTTGCTCGGCGAGGCGGTCATCGGTCGTGGCTCGGGGCCGCGACCGCGCGCCTCGGGTCCGGGTCGGCGTGCCCTCGGTCGCGTGTCACGGGTGCGGTCGTCACCGCCGGCTGCTCCTATACTCGGCCCAGCAGAGTTGAGCGTATGTTCAAGTTGGATGCGTGTTCAAATCTTTTTCCGAGCGGAGGGCAACGACACATGGCGTACCTGGCGCGTGACCGACGTCGTGAGGCGATCCTGAACGCGGCGGCCGAGATCATGGTTACCGAGGGGTTCCGCGCGGTGACCGCCCGCTCCGTCGCCGCCGGGATGGGCGCTTCCGCCGGCATCGTGCACCACCACTTCGCCTCGATCGCCGATCTCGTCCGCGCCGCCTGGCAGTACCACACCGAGGCGTTGATCGAGGAGTTCACCGAAGCCGCCGCCGGCCTCTCCGCCGAGGACTCCGTCGAGCTGTTCATGGAGGACCTGATCTCGCCGGGCCGCGAGTCGCACGTGCAGATCTGGTCCGACGGCTGGCACGAGGCGCAATTCGACCCCGAGTTCGCCGAGGTCTACGCGACGGTGTTCCGCGCCTGCCGCGACTGCCTCGCGGACGTGATCGCGGCAGGACGCGCTGCCGGTGCCTTCCGCGGCGACCGGGAGCCGGTCGCCAGCGCGCTGACCATCGTGACGATGGCGATGGCCGTCAGCGGGCTGAGCGCCGTGCGTGCGCCACTGGTCGACCAAGCGCAGGCGCGGACGATGCTGGCCGAACTCGTCGGGCAGGAACTGGGCTACCGACCACGATGGGCGTGGGGCCTCGGAGGTGGCAGCAGAACCGCTTGAGCAGGCAGGACTACATAACCTGCGGTGATGGCAAGGGCCGCCAATCTGACCTGGGGTGGCCCATCCGGAGGGTCACTACGCCCCGGACGGGGCGGATTCGGCGGCCAGGGTCTCCGGTGAAGCCGGGGTGGACAGCAGTGCAGTGCAGGAGTCGACCAACTGGGCGATGAGCAACCGGTGTTCGGCACCCTCGTCCGCGGTGGCGTCCTTCTGGAGCCGGCGTTCACGGTTGGCCAGGGGTGTGCACCAGCAGCCCGGCGAAGTGGTCCCAGCGGTCTTGGCGCAGCCGGGGCGGCAGATCGGCCAGGTGCTCCGCGATCCGGGCGTGCAGGGCGGCCTGGCCGCTGCTCCACTCGTTCGCGGTGAGGTCGAAGGGGGCGATGTCCTCGACGTACATGGCGTTGGCGACGAAGCGCAAGAACCACCCCGGTCGGCGCTCGCCCTCCAGGTTCTCGGCCGTGGTGCGGATCATCACCTCCACGAGGGCACGCAGGTCGTGCCCGCGACCTCGGGCGTCCAGGTCGGCGACGTGGGTCAGCAGTCGGTTGCTCGCAAGAAGTGCGCAGAACGACGAGTTCGACATCCGCGTGTCCACCGGGAACGCGTGCAGCAGCGCCAGCGGCGTTCCGGCTCCCGATTCGATGTAGTGCACGGGGACACCCTGCCGGACCGCTTCGGCGAACGCGTCTCAACAGCCCGGGCCGCCGGATGCAGCATGGGAACCTTCCTGTCACCTCACCCCGAGCTAGCCGTCGATCTAGCGCGAAATCGCCAGCCCTGTCCAGTGGCGCAAGATATGATCTTGTTCTGTTCGACAGCGAAAGACGGGATGCGTGCGATGCGGCTCGGGGCAGTGGCGCGGGAAGCCACGAGGCGGGAACTGGGCGAATGGTTGGCCGCTGGCGACCCCACCGACGCCGCCCGGGTGATCACTGGTTCGGCTGGCTGCGGGAAGACGCAGCTGGTCAGGTCTGTGGGTCGGGATTTCGACGCGGTCGTCGATGCCACCGGTGCCTCGGCAGCCGACCTCGCCGTCGCCGTGAACGAAGAGCTGGGGTTGGATCGCGGACCGCTCGCGGGCGAGGTCAGTCCCATCGGGGTCAGCAGGGCGGCTGGGGAGCGCGGGCGTCCGTTCCTGGTTGCCATCACCAACGTCGAGCATGCGGGAGGCATCCGGTGCTCGTCGGTTCCGGACGATGTGCTGACCGACCTGCTGTCAGATTTGTTGAGCAGCAACAAATACGCATCGGGACGTTACCGGCCCGGGCGGGAAGCGGATTTCCCTTCGGTGCGGCTGGTGGTCGAGCTGCCGAAGGAACAGGCCGCGGTCCTGGCACGCGAAGCGGGATTGCCCGCCGGGTCGGTCGTAGACCTGGACGACGCTCACCACGCCCCGGACCGCACGGAGTTCGAAGCGTGGATCACCCGCTTGCTCGCTGCTCCGGGAACCCCGTACGCGGAGGCACCGGTGGACGTGGTTCGCGCCATCGCCGCCGAGATCGCGGACCGCTCGTCGCTGAACTTCCTGCTGGCCGAGGCAACGACGATAGTGCTGCGAACCCGCGAGGCCCGCTGGTCACCGAGTGGAGCCGAGCAGCTGCCGGGCACGCTCGCCGAGGTCTGGGATCTTCTACTCGCCTCGCAACCAGTACCGAGATCGCGGCTGTCGGAACTGCTGGCACCAATCGCGCTCGCCGAAGGCACGCCAGGAATGCCGCAGGAGGTGTGGCAGGCAGCGGCGAGCAACCTGCTCGGCGAGCACGTTCCCGCGCGGCAATTGGAGGACGCAGCCGCACTTACCGGTGAACTGATCGAGCGAACCGCCGTCCCAACAGCCTCGGGCGAGGTGACGTGCTGGCGCATCCGGCACGAAGCGCTGGGACGCGCCGCCGCGGTCTCGCTCGGATCCGATACTCGGCTCCGCGTGCTGTCCACCATCGCGTCGTTCGTGCCCTCCGGTGCGCTCGAGGCCACTCGCACCGCGGCTGAGCGCTACGCCCTCGGCGCTGGCCCCGGCCACGCGGCCGGGGCGTTCGCTGTCGACAACTGGATCGCCGACCCACGGTGTGTGCTGCTGTCGCAGCAGCGCAACCTCGAAAACGCGGTGCGCGGGGCCGGGCACGCCGACACCGACGCGGCAGACCGACGCAGGCGCGTCGTCCTCGAAGCGAGCAGGACGTTCCGGGACCACCCGGAACGTTCGCTGGCCGAGCACGCCGCACGTCTGCAGTGGTCCGCAACGGTGTGCGGCGACGAGGTGCTCTGCCAATGGCTTGACGAATGCGGGCTGGCGCTGCCGTGGCGGACGCTGTGGGCGTCCTGGCGCCCGCTCGGCGAACTGGACACCGATCGGATCGATCCGCGATGGCCCGGGCCGGTTGCGCTGGCCGGTGGACAACTGGCCGACGGCGAGGAACAGGTCTGCCTGCGAAATTGGGTCGGGCGGGGTTTCCAGTGGTGGTCGCTGGCGGAAGGGGAACCGGTCGGGCCAGCCTTGTCCAGCGCTCCGGATGACGACTGGCCGCAGGAGCTGGCGGAGGAGAGCAGCGACCTCGAGGTCGAGCTGGACGAGGAGTCCGACCACGGCGCGATCGTGGCGCGGCTGAGCGCTGCTGGCATGGACTCCGCCGAGGAGTGGATGATCAACCCGGTCACCTGCGACACCGACGCGCACGTCCTGCCTGGACGGCGGGTCGTGCTGGCCGGGATCGGCGGGGTCGCGCTGCTCCAGATCGGCGCCGCACCGCAGCGGCGATTCCGCAGGCTGGCTGCCGATCGCGCGCCCGTTCAGCTGTCCCGCTGGCGGTTCCTCCCGGCCTGGCGCGGCGACGTTCCCTTGCAGCGAGCCGATCTCGAGATCCTGTACCGAGTTGGCGGTGGCCCCGTCACCGTAGCCGCACAACTGCTCGGGCCGTTGGCGGCCGATCACCAGACGGCACGGCTGCTCACCGAGGTCGGCTTGCCGGCCAACACCTTCTGGTTCACCGACATGGAAAAACTCCTTCCCATGCTCCAGACGGCCGAGGAGCATTTCGGCCCAGGACACGGCGGACACCTCCGCACACCGATCGTGCTGGGGCGCGTCCGCGACGGCTGGAACCAAGTTGTGTGCGTTGAATCCAACGGTGTGGTGACCGCCGCGAGTCCGGCCTCGAACCGGCCGGTGAACGCGTCCCTCGCGGAGTTCTTGCGCTGCCTCGCCGTTGCCACCTGGGGCCTTGGTTTCGCCACCACCCGCGACGACGAGGAATACGGGCAATTTCGGCGGACGATCCACGACATCTTCCGGTCGATCGCCCCCTCCGCCATCGACGGTGACTACGGCGACCGGATCTGGAACGGCCTGATCGGTGACGAAATGACCTACCGGCTGGAATAGTGCCGCCCCCGACTCGCCTGGCCAGAAGACCTGGGTGTCTTTGGACGCGAATTTCTGGCTTCGGCGGAGTGCGGCACGGGGTGGAGTAAGAGCTCGTTTCAGAATGATGTTGTGAGTTGGCGGTAGCAGATCAAGACGCATCCGAGTTGGAGGAGCCCGAGATGGATGTCGGCTCGTCGTTCGTGGCGGGTGCGGAGTCGTTTGAACTGGTGCAGCCAGGCGAAAGCGCGCTCCACGACCCACCGGACGGAGCCGAGGCCGGATCCGTGATCGGTGTTCTTGCGGACGATACGCTGGACGATTCCCCGTTCCCGCAAGGATTTTCGGTGGTGGTCGTAGTCGTAGCCGCGATCTCCGTAGAGCCAGCGCGGCCGCTGCCAGGGTCGACCGCGTTTGCCTCGGATCGTGGGCAGGGCTTCGACAAGCGGGATCAGCAGGGTGCTGTCATGACGGTTTCCGCCAGTCAGCGTGACCGCCAGCGGTATGCCGCCGCCTTCGGTGATCACATGGTGTTTCGAGCCGGGACGAACCCGATCGACGGGCGAGGGGCCCGTCGCCGCCCCCCTTTCAGCGCCCGCACATGCGAACCATCCACCACCGCGGTATCCAGATCGAGCCGATCCAGGGCCCGCAGCTGGTCCAGAAGCAACTCGTGCACCGTTTGGAAAGCCCCGGCCTCGGTCCAGTCCCGCAACCTCCGCCAACAGGTCACCCCGGAGCACCCGGCGACCTCGCGCGGCAACTCCCGCCACGTGATCCCGGTCTTGAGCACGAACACGATTCCGGCCAGCGCCGCTCGATCGTCGGCCGGCAACCGCCCCGGATGCCGACGGCGACGTGGCGGACGTGGTAGCAGCAACGGTTTCACGCGCTCCCACGAGCCCTCTGGCACCAACTCCTCGATCACCCGAACAACATGCCGAATGCTGATCAACCACAGACATCAGACACACCGATCATTCTGAAACGAGTTGTAAGCCCGTGAACGGAGCAAATCACTCCCGCCGGGCCGTCGAGATCACCAGCACACCCAGTGGCACAAATGGCTGCGAAGCTGTTGGTTGCGCTGCTCTTCGCTCATTAATGGTCCAGATCGGACCAAGGTGCATAGACGTGGCGCTAGGAAAGTGAGACTCCTAGTTCGTTTTCCATCGCGGAAGTGAGGATGCCTTCGACGCTTTGGCCTGGGAACTGGGCAGTGCGTACGGAGCGTTGGATGAGGGTTCCGTCCATGACGACCAGGATTCTCCACGCCGCGAGTTTCGGTTCGGGTGCGTTGAAGACGCCGGCGTGGTAGCCCCTTTGGATCAGATCTGCGAGTTTGCTGACGCTGCAAGCCGGGTACTTCATCGTCGCTGTGCGCGCCCTCGGTCTCGCGGCAGGGCCCATGGGCGGGTTCGACGCTGCCGGTGTTGATGCCGAGTTCTTCTCCGAGGAGCAGTGGCGATCGATCCTCGTGGTGAACATCGGCCATCCCGGCGAAAACCCGTGGTTCGATCGCCTGCCCCGCCTTGACTCCGCCGACATCGTCCGCTGGGCCTGAGATCCTTCTCGCCGCGCAGACGACGCTAGTCCCGCGGCATCGAAACCGCTACGAGGTGAAGATCAATGACTGACCTGCGGCATCACCGTGTCAGCGTCAACCGGATAAAGCTGCACTACGTCGAGGCAGGTGCAGGACCCGCAGTCGTTCTGTGCCACGGCTTTCCCGAACTCTGGTACAGCTGGCGCCATCAGCTCCACGCCTTGGCGCAGGCGGGCTATCGCGCCATTGCACTCGACATGCGTGGCCACGGCGAATCCGACGCACCCATCAAGATCGAGGACTACGACGTATGCCAAACGGTCGGCGATGTCATCGGCTTGATGGACCTTCTGAGCATCGACCGGGCCGCGCTGGTCGGGCACGATGCCGGCACGTCGACGGTCTACCACGCCGCCCTGATGCGGCCGGATCGGGTGCGCGGCGTCATGGGGCTCTCCGTGCCTTATGTTCCGCGTGGACCGCTGAGCGTTCTCGATGCGTTCGACAGCGCGGTACCGGACGGCTTCTACATGCATTACTTTCAGAAGCCCGGCGTTGCCGAACAGGATCTGGAACGCGACATCACCGAAAGCCTGCGCCGCCTCATCTACGCAACTCCGGCCAGAACGCACATGCTCCGTTCACCATGACGGTGCCAGAGGGGAGCACTCTTGTCGACGAACTGCCCGCGCCGGACGGCCCCATGCACTTCCTCTCCGAGGCCGATCTCGATGTCTATTCGACTGCGTACTCGCGCACCGGGTTTCGCGGTGGACTGCACGGTTACCGAGTGTTCCAACGCAACTGGGAGCTCACCGCCGCGTGGCACGATATGGCGTTGCCCGTGCCGGCTGCCTACGTCGGTGGGGCCTTGGACACCGTACTGCAGTTTCCGGGATTCCGTACCGCAGCAGAAGCCATGGGCCGAGCCACCTTCCTCGATGGTGCGGGGCACTGGGTTCAGGCGGAACGTCCTGACGAGGTAAACGAAGCGATGCTGTCGTTCCTGGATTCGTTGCCAACCTAGTGCTTTCGCTATTTCCTTTGCGTTAGTCATTCTTTCAGAATGAGGCGAGGTTCTGGGCGGAGCCGCAGAGTACAGCGGCTCACCTGGAACTGCGGCAGTGTCGCGATCTCTAGGCCGGGTCGGGGTCGAACGGCGTTCGCAATCGGCGCATCCCGGCATCGCTGTGGTCAGCGATTGGGTGATGCTGCTCGGGGATGGCCCGGGAGTGTTCGGGTTCGGCGAATTGGACCGGACTCACCGCGCTCGGGCCACGGGTGCACCCGCCGAAGGCCGGTTCCGGGTGGGAGACCCGGTCGGTGACCGGCAGATCGCGGCGCCGTCGGCGTGGGTGGTGCAGTGGTGTTGATGTGGTGATGGCATTCCTTCCTGTCCCGTGGCCGATCCAGTCCACCGCCTGGTGGCGGCAATGCGGATCGATGCGGGCAGTGTGCGGAGGGCGACGAGGCGGGGTGGTGCGCTCGCCGAAAGTCCGGTGGCTCCCCACCCGAGTGGGTGAGGAGCCACCGGAGAACAGAGAGGGTTGTCAGACCACGCGCACGAGGTCGGCCTGCGGGCCCTTGGGACCCTGGCTGACCTCGTAGGTCACCTGCTGGTCCTCCTCCAGGCTCCGGAACCCGCCGGCATCAATCGCCGAGTAGTGCACGAACACGTCCGGCCCGCCCTCGTTCGGAGCGATGAAGCCGAAGCCCTTTTCCGAGTTGAACCACTTCACGGTTCCGTTGGTCATGCGTGTCTCCTCCTGGGAGCTGGGGTATGACGGGCGACCACATCGTGCGGAGGCCCGGGCCGGGGGATCTCAGACGGCGGCTAACTCCAGCTGCGACCAAAGAAAGAAGCTCGCCCGCATCAACATCCTGCGAGCATGCACAAAAACACGAACCCAGAAACAACGGCCACCACCGACTCTACACGCCACTCGGCCGCCGTCAACCCAGACGCTGCGACGATCGCCAGCTGTGCGGCTCAGGGCCCGGCTTGGCGTGTTCGGCGAGTGGGTCTTCGAGTCTGGTGATCCGACACGCAGCGGCGCCCGGGGTGCCCTAGTCGACCCGTTGTCAGGCACGCTCTGGCCCGCCGCAGCTGACGGCGGGAAAACGGCGACGTCCGCCCTCCGAGCGCTGCGGGACGGTGCCAACGGTCGCATCGCTTCCATGGCATCTTCAGGGAGCACTGGACGTCTCGGCGCGCGCGAGATCACGTACGGGATGAAGGTCGTGGCCGCCCGTGCCTGACCGCGTTGATGGCAAAGGGGACAGGTCCTGCGCCGCTGACTTGGGGGCAGCGCTCGATGAGTAAAGGCAGCCGGACGACCATGCTTGGGTAGTCCTGGTGAATGGGCGTCCCGCTCGGCATGCATTGAGCTCTATCCGGGAATAGTGTTTCCCTGTCGCCCTGCCCTGAAGCATCTCAGACAGCTGAATTGAGGAGATTGCTCGGGGTGGGGCTTCATTCACGTTTTCCGCGTCGAAAGGCCACGCAGTGCGTGAAAGACTCACGATCACACTTTCGGTGACGATCACGACCGATCCTGTCGCTTGGTACCACGCGCACGGCGCGGACGCCGGTGTTGACCTTCCCGCCTACCTGCTCACCAGCCTGCGGGATCTTCCTCGGATCCGTGCCACCGGCAGCGGAGTCCGGCTGGCCCATCTCAGCCGGCGCGGGCGTGGTGCCGCACGCCAACTGCCTCAACACCGTTCGCCGGACCCACAGCCATTCCTCGGCGAGGTCAGCGCCATCAATCGGCACCGAGCAAGGCGGCACCGGCTCGACACAGAAGAACATTCGTCGCTGACTTGCCTGCTGTCGGACATCGCGAATCCTCTGCTGAGCCTGCTGCGAGGTGCCAACGCGCAAATCCCGCAGAACCCATCCGGGAAGTACCTGCGATCGGCTTGACAGCAGTCAAGCCTGATTGGGCGGTCTGATGGTCCAGCTATTCAGAGCGTCCCTGATACCGACCGCGGCGGTTCCGACGCTGGCGTCTGCGGGAGCTCCGCTTGATGGCCCCTCGGCCGCAGCACCTCGGTGGCTTCTGGCACCGCGGCATCAGTCGCGATGAATGGCTCGGGCCGAGCAACCTGGTCGAGTCAGACCGGTTTCGGTGCTCATGTGCTTCTTCTTTAGCCCCTTGTGGGTGATCATTACCGGGGGCGCCCGGCGAGCGTAACGCCGGTGGCGTGGTCTGCGATGGCTTAGCAAGATCATGTGTTCGGAAGTGGAAGGGGCAGCACGGCCATGGCTGTCGGGGGTGGGTACAGCGCGGTGTCATTGGTGGATCGGTTGCGTTTTGCCGGGCTGGTGTTGTGGGCGATCTCGCTGCCGGTACTACTTCCGCTAGTTGTCATGTGGTTGTTCGGCAACCCGTGACTCAGCTCGTCGCTTTCTCGTCGCGACCTCGGAGTTGCCGAACCCCACGGCTTCGTGGTTCGACGCTCGAGTTGATGCTCAGCGGGTTGGCTGTGGGCGCGTACCGCCCGTCCGCGGTCAACGCCCTGCGGGACATGACCTACGACTTCACTGGTGACGGTATGCGGTGGTGACTCCGGTGGTGGCTCCCTTCGATGTAGCCGCCTTGGAAGTCGGTTCGGCGTCCGGCGGGACCGGGTATTCGTTGCTGGTGGGGTAGCCCAGCCAGGATGTTTCCCAGCCGAGGGCGCTCCAGTGCTCCCGGATGGCTCTGTAGATGAGGTGGGCGTCGGTGGTGGGTGTCCAGTAGATGGAGGTGTTGCGGGTGAAGTGGTTGTAGCGACCAATACCGTCGGGCGTGCCCAGTTCGTCGGTGGTGGGGTAGACGCAGGATGCGGCCGGTGTGGTGAAGGTGGTCCTGCCGCCGATCGAGGCATGGGATTCCTCTGGTAGCGGCGACAAGGCGCCTGCGATGACCGGTGGCCGCTACGAGCTGAGCCAGGACGGACCACAGTGGATCCTCACCGTCGCGATCGATGAGAAGTGGCTACAAGCGCCGCAGCGGCAGTATCCGGTCTTCGTGGATCCGACGATGTCGTTCGGTGGCGTCGACTCGTGCGCTTACCGCTCGGATGGGGATGAGTGCGCGAACCGCGGGCTGCGGGTAGGCAACAGCCCAGGCGGCGGGTGCTACGTACAACCGCAGTGTGTTCAATGTGGACTATTCGCCGTTGTTCGGTAAGACGGTGGTCGGTTCGCGCCTGGATGTCTGGAAGGTGCCGGGCTACGTCGGGTCGGTGAAGTCGTGGAACACCGACCTCTACCACGCCCCCGGTTTCGACTTCAACAGCGTGGGCGGCTACGTCGCCAGCACCTACGTGGGGGGATACCGGCCAGTTCTCCGGGGAGGGCCTGGCCGGGTTCATCGGCTACCTGGTGGAGCGGGGAGACCCGACCGCGTGGTTCATGCTCATCGGCCACGAGCAGGCCGGAGTGTGGACCTACAAACACCTCGACGCGACACTGCTCGTTCACGTGGGATCGGCGGCCGCCGGCCGCGCCAATGGTCGCCCCGGCGGTCAACGCGACGGTGACGACCACAACACCGACCTTGCAGGTGGGGGCCGTGTCGGATGCCGATGGGGAGGCGGTGAAGTACTGCTTCCGCGTCGCCACCGGCCCGGACGCCAAGACCGGTGTGGTGGTCGAGCCCGGCTGCCTGGACACACCACAGTGGACCGTCCCACCGGGGTGTTGCAGGACGGTGTGGCCTACACCTGGCAGGTCACCACAGTGGCGAACCTGACCAGCACGACCTCGTCGAGGGTGGGGCATGTCAAGGTCGATCTGCGCATCGGTAACCACGGCCCGTCCCCGACCGATGACGTCGGGCCTGTCGAAGTGAACCTGGCCAACGGCAACATCTCCACTCAGGTGTCCTCGCCGTCCAAGGAGGCGCTCGTGCTGGAGTTCCTGAAGCAGCGCGATGCGCGGTGGCGGCGAGCGCTCGTCGACTACGCGGGAACAGCTGGTAGAGGCGCTTGAGCGACACCCCGGAGGCTTTGCGCACCGCATCCATCCCCACCACTCGCGCGGCGTGATCCACTCCGGTCGGGAAGACCTGACGCCGATCAAGCAGGAGCTCGCCGGGTTCACCAACTCCAGCGGGATCACCGGCGGG
>NZ_JBFAIN010000028.1:0-107980 GCF_040654735.1 Saccharopolyspora sp. NPDC050642
AGATCGACGTTCGTCGCTCAAGGTTTATCCAGGCGCGATGAAAGTCCGGTGTTGTCTTGAAGAACAACGCACCACTTCCGGCGGACAACCCGAACGGGATTGCGAAAGATTCTCATGTGGAGAGCCGCTCGGGCCGTCGTCCGACGCGCCGCGCAAGCCATTCCGCGCAAGCTCTTGCTGCAACTGAACACGGGTGAAGTCTTTCTGCGGCGCGCCGAACTCACGGGTACCTGCCCGCGGTGCCGGATTTCGGCGAGTCAGATCGCGGGACTGGTGTTTCGCGTTGCCGGGGAAGTTGTCGGCTTCCCCGGCTGTTCAGCGGAGGTGGGGAAGGTCGAGCTCCTTCCACAGCTCTGCCAGTTTTTGCGTCTTCTCCTCGTTGCGCCAGTCGTCGACGTATTGGTGGAGCACGAGGATCAGTCTGCGGGCGCGTTCGTACCGTTCGTCGCTCCAGGCCTTCAACCGCTCCAGGGCTGCGTGCACCGGTTCGAAGTCCGCGGAAGCGGGGAACAGGTGGAGGCCGATATCGGCCAGTGCGGGCCGGCTCACCTTCTTGAAGCTGAGGGCGGATTCGAAGGGGAACCGGATCACGCTGCCCTCGCTCGTGTGGTTCTCCTCCACCTGGTCGACGACGATGTCCAGCCACGGGTTGCTCGCCAGGAACTCGCCGTACCGGATCAGGGCCCACGGGAGCAGTCCCTCGGTCCCGGAGCGGCTCGGGTGGGCCTCGTCGGCGGCGTAGAAGAGCGCCCGGCTCGCGCGTTCGTTCTCTCCCTGCTCGTGGAGCACGTGTCCTTCGAGATAGCTCGCGTAGGCCGCGAGCAGGCCGTCGCAATGCGATCTCGCACTGCTCAGCGGTTTGCGGGCCGCGGCCGAGTCGCCGGTCTGGATCAGGACGTTGCCCAGGAGGAGTTTGGTGATGTCCCGCTGGTTCAGGATGGCGCTGATGGCATCGTCGTCGTACTCGGACTCGTGCTCCCACGCTTCTTCGAGGTGGATGAGGGCTTGTTCGAATCCCTTCCGGGCGGCCGTCAGGTCTCCGGTGAGCTGGCTGGCGAGGTTGCTGAGCAGGGGCTCGGGTCCTGCGATGTGCTTCTCGAAGTCCGCGGAGAGCATCACCACGGCCAAGGGCCCGAGCCAGGGATCCTCGCCCGTGACGACCTGTTCCAGCCACTTCTTGCAGGTGGCGCTGAGGCCGTTCTCGGCGAGTTCGATCCCCGCCAGCGCCATGGCCGCGTGTCCGGACACGGCGGTGCGCCCCGATCCGGCGATCGTGCTCAGCGAGGTCTGCGCTTGCGCGACGTCGCCTGCCCGGTAGGCGGCCAGTTCGCGTTCGACTTCGTCCGGAATCGGGCTCAGGGGGTCGGGGGGAAGTGGCAGTGGTAATCGGTGGGAGTCCAGCAGGGATTGTTCGGTCATGCCGCTGCGTCCTTTCATCGGATCGTCGCAGCGCAGCTTGGCAGAACCGGCCGACAATCCGATCAACAATCGTCGAAGAAGCGGTGGTGCGATCACGGGCCACCACCAACCTGGCGGTGGGGATCGCGAAAGCGGCCGGGACGGAACTGCGTGCGTTTGCGGCGCACTTCGGGCTGACGCCGTCGACCGAGGCCGCCCTGTCCAAGGGGGCCGGGCGGCGACGAGGAGGACGACAACCCGTTCTGACCCGCAGCTGCCCGACGACGCCGAGCTGGCGCGGCTGAAACGCTCCCAGAGGTCGCCTGGTTCCTGCTCTCGAGCGGTGCCGGCGGAGCACCGTGTCCGGCCGGACCAGCAACCGCATCCGGTGCAGCACGTGCGTTGGCAGCTGGTGCAGTGGCGCGGCCAGGAAGGCGCGGTCGCCTGATTGGGATGGGTCCGCCGGTGGCGACAACGCAGCCGTGCAACGACAATCCCCTGCGCGAACCCCTCGATGACGGGGATCCGCCAGTGGGTGGGTGAGACCTTCTCAGAGCCTGTTGGTAGATAGCGCCTTCGGGGTCCACTCCCAGCAGATCGTCCATTTAGGACTCAGATCTACTGTTCGCCAACAGGCTCTGAGCCACTCGTCGCTAGGCATGTACGGCGTCAACCGGACTGGGATCGAGCCATCGCGGTCAGGGCGCTGTCGCGATGACTTAGCGCGGCGGCCACGAACGATGCGACCAGCGGTCGGCGGTCCCGCTCGTTCCAGGCGAGCACGAGGCGGCTGGACGTGCCGCTGTACCTCCTCCCGGGTGCACCTCCGGCGGAGCCGTGGCGAGTGCTCGAGGAGCGTCCCGAACTGCGGGGTCCTTTGTGGAGCTGGGCAGCGGAGACGGGCGGGCACGCCCTCCGGCTGGTTTTCGGCGGGGTCTTCGACAGACATCCCGGCGCGATGCCCGGTATCGGTGTCCTACTCGGCGCCGAATTCCTCGCCGCAACTGGAGACATGAGCCGATTCGCTTCTGCTGATCAACTCGCCAGCCTCGCCGGTGTAACACCGGTGCCCCGCGACTCCGGCCGTGTCAGCGCAACTTGCGCAGGCCCCAGCGCTACAGTCGGCCGCTGCAACGAGTCTTCTGCACCTCTGCCCTGATCAGCATCCAGACCTGCCCCGACTCAGGGCTTGCGGGAGATGGCGCCGTACATGGCGATGTCGGCCTCCGGGACGTCGAGGTCGGCGTCGGAGTCCGGGCGCCACTTGTGCATCTGGACGATCCCGGGCTCGACCAGTTCGAGGCCGTCGAAGAATCGGGCGGCCTGGGCCCGGGAGCGCCAGCGCAGGGTCTCGCCGTGCTCGTGGTAGGTCCGGCGGACCTCCGCCAGCATCTCCGGGGCGAAGTCGTCGGTGGCGATCGTGGCGGCCATGTAGCTGCCGGAGGGCAGCACGTCGATGATCCGCCGCACGACGTCCAGTGCCTCGTCGTCGTCTTCGATGAAGTGCACGACCGCGATGAGCATCAGCCCGATCGGCCGGCTCGGGTCCAAGGTCTCGCGGAACTCCTTGGAGGTCAGGATCGTGTCCGGGTCGCGTAGGTCGACGTCCACGTAAGCAGTGCAGCCCTGCTTGGTGCTGGACATCAGCGCGCGGGCGTGCACGAGCACGATGGGGTCGTTGTCGGTGTAGACGACGCGGGCCTCCGGCCGCACCTCCTGCACGACCTCATGCAAGTTCGGCGAGGTGGGAATGCCGGTACCGATGTCCAGGAACTGGTCGATGCCGCACTCGGCGGCCAGGTAGCGGCCGGCGCGGTGCATGAATTCGCGGTTGGCGCGCATGTGCACTGGAAGCGCGGGCCAGACCTGCTTGGTGGCCTCCGCGGCAGCCCGGTCGACGGCGTAGTTGTCCTTGCCGCCTAGGATGTAGTCGTAGATCCGCGCGCCGTGCGCCCGGTCGGTCCGCAGGTCGACGCTGCCGCGCCGAATCCCGTCGCTCATCGTGTTCCTCCCGATCGCAGCACCTCTGTGCTTTCAGCGATCAACATTTTCGTCCACGGATCCGATAGAGAGATGTGCTTGCCCGAGCAGCAACTCTACCGACGCGACTTGCACTCGTCGCAGCCTGCGATCAGGCAATGCGAAGAACGGTCAAGAGGACGCAGGTGTGTCGTGCGCTTGGTGTTGGTCGAGCGGCGACCTGGTCCTGGCCGCAATGACCGTCTGTCGGCTAATGCGGTTCACCAGATTGCCTGCGTGGGCGGGCGCCGGTCTTGGACTAGCCCCGCGCACGTTGGCGGGGCGGACACGCGGAGTTGGGCAGGTCCTGCGGTTCATGTGGTGTTGAGAGCGACCGTGGGATGCAGTCGTGAGGCGCGGATGGCCGGGTAGAGACCGGCGATGACGCCGATGACCAGTGTTGCCCCGATGCCGCCGCCCAGCGCCCACGCCGGGACGACTGCGGTCCATCCCTGTGCGGCGGCGAAGATGGCGGTTGCGATCGCTCCCAATGCCGCACCGGTCGCGCCGCCGAGCACGGACAGCAGCAGGGCTTCGGTGAGGAACTGCATCCGGATGTGGCCTTTGGTCGCGCCGAGGGCGCGACGCAGACCGATCTCCTGACGGCGTTCCAGAACGGAGATGATCATCGTGTTGGCGATGCCGACACCGCCGACGAGCAGCGCCACGGCGCCCAGCCCCAGCATGAGCGTGGTCAGTCCCTTGTCGGTGGCTGCGCGAGCGGCGAGCGCGTCGGAGGGCCGGCTGACGTGGACCGATTCCGGGGCGCCGGGGTTGACGGTGCGAGCGAGGACGCCGCGGACGGCTTCCACCGATTCGTCCGAGGATCGTTCGAAGACGGTGGTGGGGTGCCCGTCGAACCCGAGGTATCGCTCGGCGGCGGAGAACCCGACCATGGCTACCCGGTCCAACTGCGGCACGAGTTCAACCGGGGCGAGTACGCCGACGACGACGAACCAGGTGTCGTTGAGGAGGATTCTCTCACCGGCAACGGTCACCCCCAGGCGTTCGGCGGCGATGTGCCCGAGTACTGCTGCGGGCAGGTTCTCACTGGCCGGGGTGAACCAGGTTCCACTGTCAACCTGAGCGTTCAAGGCATCCAGCAGGTCCAAGCGAGCCGCTTGCACGGTCACGCCCGCGGGCATCTCCTTGGGGACCACGTCGCTGCGGCGTACCCGAGCATCGACTTCGGCGGTCGCGGTGGCCTTCTCGACAGGCCCGACCCGATTCACCATGGCGACCACGTTCTTGGGCAGTTTGACCGGATTGCCGTCCAGGTCCTTGCCTGCCTCGGCGGTGAGCAGGTTGGTGCCCAGCCGATCCAGTTGCGACATGAGATCCGCCCGGCTGGACGTGGACAGGCCGATGACGGCCACCATCGTCGCGATACCGATCGCGATGCCCAGGGCGGAAAGCACAACCCGGGTGCGCCGGGCTCGCAAGCCGGTCGCGCCGGTCCGCAGGATGTCGGCAGGCGACATGCGTGCGGCGGTAAGCCTCCCGCTCATCGGCTTACCTCCTGGCACGCGACAACCCCGGCGCCTGTGCACGCATCGGAGACGATCTCACCGTCCCGGAACCGGATCTGTCGTGGCATCGCATCGGCGATGTCGTTGTCGTGGGTGATCACGACGACGGTCGTGCCCGCCCGGTGAAGCTCGCGCAGCAGCTCCATGACCACCTCACCGGATGCGGTGTCCAGTGCGCCGGTGGGCTCGTCGGCCAAAAGCAGGTCCGGGGAGCCGACCAGGGCGCGGGCGATCGCCACCCGTTGCTTCTCCCCGCCGGAGAGCTGGTTCGGCTCGTGGCCGAGCCGGTGTCCCAGCCCTACCCGTTCCAGAGCGGTGCGGGCGCGGTCGCGACGCTGCCTGCGGGGGACGCCCGCGTAGAGCAGTCCGTCGGCCACGTTGGTCACCGCATCGCGTCCCGGGGCGAGGTGGAAGTGCTGGAAGACGAACCCGATGTGCCGGGCGCGCAGCGCTGAGAGCTCGGTGTCGGACAACCCGCCCACGTCGTACCCCGCGACCTTGACCTGGCCACTCGATGCCCTGTCCAGAGTGCCGATCAGGTTGAGCAGCGTCGACTTACCGGATCCGGATGGACCGACCATCGCCACCAGCTCGCCTTGGCACACCCGCATGTTCACGCGGCGAAGGGCATGGACGCCGCCGGGGTAGGTCTTGGTGGCTTCCCGCAGCTCGATGACGGCCGGTGCCAGGTTGTTCACGTCGTGGCCACCCCGACCTTCATACCTTCGGCCAAGCCTGGACCGGTCACTTCGATACGCCCGTCAGCGGTCATGCCGGGCTCGACCCGGACGACCCGAACCTGGTCGCCGGTCACGACCTGAAGTCCGTACCCGCCTTCCCGCAGCGCCACGATCGCCTCCACCGGGACCGTCAGTACGCCTTGGCGGCTTTCCTGGATGAACCGCACGCTCGCCGTGCCCTGGGCGCCTGCGTCCTGCACCGGCTCGGCCAGGGTGATCTCCACCTTGAGGCCCGACTGCGTGGAACTGCCGCTCGTCCCGCCGCTGCTGGGATCAGAGGTGGCGTCGGGCTGGATGGCTTTGGAGACCTCGCCGTGGACGGTCGTGCCTTCCGGCAGGGTGACCTCGACCTTGGTCCCGGTTCTGGCCAGGTCCTGATCGGACTGATCGAGGTCGGCCAGGATGATCGGTTGCGGAGATGCCACCGTGAGCACCGGCTTGTCCGGGCCGACCCGCTCGGCGAGCGGTGCGTCCGCGGACACCACCCGGACGGCCTCCGGCTGGAAGACGACATCGCCCTGGCCGACCACGCCGCTGGGATCGATGATGCCGAGGTCCTTCTGCCAGGACTTCACCGCGGCCTCGGTGGCGCCGTCGAACTCCTGGGTGGCCTTGAGCCCGCGGCCGTAGCCCAGAGCACGCAGGTTCTGGTTGAGCTGCCGGACATCCGGCCCTTTGTCACCGAGCTTCATGTCGCGGAAGACCGGCGTCGTGCCGTAGAGCAGCACGACCGGCCTGGCATTCAAGCTGTAGAGCGCCTGACCGCGCTCCACCGTCTTGCCCAGGGTGGCGGCCGTGGTCACGGTGCCGTCCACAGCCGCCTTCACCGCGCGGCGCGAGGCGAAGTCCCAGTGACCGTCCACGGTCTTGCTCTCTACCAGGTCGGTCCGGGTGATCTCGGTGGTGGAAGGAGGCAGTGCAGATGCCCTGTCCTCATTGGCCCCCCGGTTCCCGCAACCGGCCAGCACCAGCGTGCTGCCCCCCACCGCCGCTGCGGCCATCGCAACGGCGGCGCACTTGATTGCCGTGCGTCGATTCACTGCATGCCGTCCAGACCGTCGAGCAGCTTGTCCTTGCACGCCTCGCGAGCCTGCTTGTAGGCGGGCGAGTCCTGATCGATCGACAAGCCGGTGGGATTCGCGTCGCCACCGGGTATGACCTGGCCGCCCTGCATCGTGGGATTGGCGAAGGCGGACACGCCGTTGTTGCGCATGCACTTGGCGTGCTCCAACATCGACTCGTACTCCTGCTGGGCGTCCCGCTGGGGTTCAAGCGCATCCGCCGCCTGCATCTCCGGCATGCAGGTCCGCATGGCTTCAGTGAGCTTGTCCTGGCCCTGCCGGGCGTTCGGCCCGGACTGCAGTCTTGCCTGGACGACCTGGATCTTCGACCAGTCGGAATAGCCGCTCAGCTTGGGATCCGGCCAGTCCTCGATACCGCTCCTTCGCATGCACTGCACGTACTTGAGCTGCGCGTCGAAGAAGGCGCTCTTGCCGCCCTGCCGGCCAGTCGGGGCTGGCTCCCCAGCTGCCGGGGAAGTGGGCGGCGGGTCGCCGGCCGAGGCGATTCCGCCGCCGGGCTGGTCCTGCCCGCCGCATGCGGCCAGAAGCGTGGCAAGGGCGGCGATGATCAGGGTCGCAGCACGCAGGCCGGGGGGCTTGCGGCTCGCGCCGTCGAATCGGGTCATGGGATTCACCCTCGCGGCCCGATGTGATGGCACCTCCATGACGGTGTGATGAGCACGTAACAAAGATCGGAGGACGCAGGTCGTCGTGCCCATAATGGGCGTCATGCCGCACGTCCTGCTCATCGAAGACGACCACTCCGTGCGAAACGGCATAGAACTCGTCCTGCGCCGGCACAACCACCACGTGCACGCCGTCGGCACCGGTGAGGAAGGACTGGCCCTGCTGCGCTCACGGCCCGCCGGAAACCAGATCGAGATCGTGGTGCTCGACCTGATGCTGCCCGGTATGGACGGCTTCGAGGTGTGCCGCCGCACCCGGGCCCTGGGCGCGACACCGATCATCATGCTCACCGCCCGCAGCGACGACCTCGACATCGTCAGCGGCCTCGAGGCGGGCGCCGACGACTACGTCGTGAAACCGATCACCGCCCGCGTGCTGGAGGCTCGCATCCGCGCCGTGCTCCGTCGCGTCGAACCGGCCCGCACCGACACCACCGAGCTCGACGGCCTAGTGATCGACCGGGCCGCGCTGACCGTCACCAAACACGGCACGCCGATCGTGCTGCCGCCCACCGAACTGCGGCTGTTGCTGGAGCTCTCCGGTGCATCCGGCCGGGTCCTCGGTCGCGAACAGCTCCTCGAGTTGGTGTGGCAGCACGGCTTCCTGGGCGACTCCCGGCTGGTCGACGCCTGCGTCAGGCGGCTGCGCACCAAGATCGAGGACATCCCCGCACAACCCCGCTACATCCAGACCGTGCGCGGGTTCGGCTACCGCTTCGGACGGCCATGAGCCGGTTCGATTCCGGTCGAGGACTCCGCCCACGTGCACGCATCCGCTCCAGGCAGGCAGTCCAGGTGGCAAACCGGGCGATGCCGCTGCTCGGAAGCCTGCGCACCCGGCTGGTAGCCGCTTTCGTACTGGTCGCGGCGCTGAGCGCGATCACGGCCACCGCCCTGGCCTACCACGAGTCGCGGAACTTCATCGTGACCCGCACCCAAACCGCGCTCGAACAGGACTTCCGACAGCGCGTCAGCGGCCTCGCGCGGGAATTCGACGTTCCCCCCAGCCGGCAGACGCTCAAGCGCTTCGCCGATGACGTGTCCCAGGCCGGTCTCCGCGATGCCGACGTCATCGTCGGCTACCAGGGCCTCACCGCATCGTCCCGTCCCGGGGCGGACGAATCGCGCATCACGCCCGCCATGCGAGCCGCTGTCCGGACGGGGGACCGGCTCAACGTCCAACGCATCACGAAGGACGGGCGACCCTGGCTGGTGCTCGGCACCCCGGTCACCTTCGAGGAATCCCACCGCACGTCCGGACTCGAGGTCTACGCCATCGTGTCCCTCCAGGACGAGGAACGCGACGTCAGCGACCTGCTGCGCACGGTCCGCAACGGCACGATCCCCATCATCCTCCTCCTCGCCGCCGTCCTGGCTCTGCTTGCCGCACGCACCGTCCTGCGCCCGGTGCGGAACCTGGGCGACGCCACCCGCAGGCTCGCCGCCGGAGAACTCGGCGCCCGAGCCCAGCCGACCGGCCACGACGAACTGGCCGACCTGGCGCACACCTTCAACGCCACCGCCCAAGCCCTGCAGACCAGCGTCACCGACCTACGCGAGCAGGAGGCCACGGCACGCAGGTTCGCCGCGGACGTCTCCCATGAGCTGCGCACGCCACTCACCGCGATGACCATCGTGTCCAACGTGCTCGACGAAGAAGCCGACCAGCTCCCGCCAGACAGCGCGACCGCGATGCGCACCGTCAGCGCGGAAACCGCTAAGCTGGCACGACTCGTCGACGACCTCATCGAAATCTCCCGGTTCGACGCCAAAGCCATCCACCCCAATCGCAGTGAGATCGACGTCGGCGACACGATCCGCTCCACCCTCACCGTCCGCGGCTGGCATGACGATGTCCACACCGACCTACCCGACGAGAGCGTCCGCGCTCTGCTCGACCGCCGCCGCCTGGACGTGATCGTGGCCAACCTGGTCGGCAACGCCCTGCGCCACGGTGCGCACCCCGTCACCGTCACGCTGCGCGCATCCGACGCGGAGATCACCATCGAGGTCACCGACCACGGACCGGGGCTCAACCCGGAGGTCATCCGGCATGTGTTCGACCGCTTCTACAAAGCCGACACCGCACGCACCCGATCCGAAGGCAGCGGCCTGGGCATGGCCATCGCCCAGGAGAACGCCCACCTCCACGGTGGAACGATCCACGCTGACAACCGTCTCGAAGGCGGCGCCGTGTTCACCCTGCGCCTGCCCCGCAACGTGGAAGGAACACCGTGATCCGCAGTCGCGCAGTCCTGGCTGCCGTCGCCCCCCTCGTCGCGGCACTCGCCGGCTGTGGCGTCCAGCCCACCGACGTACTCGGTGCCGGCGAACCGGCCACCGGCCTTCCCCAGGGCATGCGCGTGTACTTCGCCTCCGATTCCGGACTGCGCGGCGTAGCGCGCCCCGGCGTGGAGATCAACGATCTCCGCGTGGCCATCAAACTGCTCCTTGGCGGCCCCAACGAGACCGAGCTGCACAGCGGGCTGTCCACCCTCTTGCGGGACGACCAGGAACTCCACGCGACCTCCGACCGAGGCCAGGTCACCGTCGAACTGCCCGACACGCCAGTCGAAACCTCCCCGGGAATCTTCACCGGGCAAGTGGTCTGCACCCTGGCCCGTGCCGAATCCCTCCTGCACGGGACCCGTCCCGACGAAGTCCAGGTCACCCTCGTCGGCCCCAACCGCACGGTGGGGCCGTACCGATGCCCCCAGTTCCTCACCCGTTGAACCCCACATGCCTCCCGCCGGGACCCCCTTCGGCAGGATGCGCAGTTCTCGCCGGCCAGGCGCAGCACCAGGGCGCGGACGGAGTCATGCCGAAGGAGTTTGGCTGCTGATCTGCCGATCAGCGGCCATTTTGGACGAGCTCTCCGGCGGTCGTGTTGGAATGCGTCGTTGCACCGCCGTTTTCAGGCTGGGCTGCTCAGCGCCCGGGAGATCGCGCGAGCACTCGTACGCACTAGCGGGACCAGGGCGTGCGGTGACGTGCCGCCGTTGCGGACGACCAGGGACACCGCGGCGACCACCTGCTCGTGTCCGCCGTAGATGGGGGCACCGACCGACAATGTGTCGAGTGAAATTTGCCCGTCACTGATGGAGAATCCATTCGTCCGAACGTCGGCGAGCATCCGGCGCAACTCGGCGGGGGCGGTGACCGTGTGGCTGGTGTAGCGCTCGATCGATCCGTTGATGACCTCGTCCTGCACGTCTGCGGGGGCGTGCGCGAGCAGGACCAAGCCGACACCGGTCGCGGTGAGTGCGAACCGTCCGCCCACCCGGGTCAGCACGGGCACCGCGCCGGAGCCCGCGATCCGCTCGATGAAGATGACCTCGGTGCCCTCCCTGATGGCCAGCTGTACGTTCTCCCGCGAGATTTGTGAAAGATCTTCAAGAAAGGGCAGTGCGAGTTCGCGCAGGCCCTGACCGCGCGGGGCGAGCGAGCCGAGCTCCCACAGCCGCAGCCCGATGCGGTACAGCCCGTCCTCGCCGCGTTCGAGGGCACCCCACCCGCACAGTTCGTGTATGAGCCGGTGCGCGGTGGCCACCGGCACCTCCGCCCGCCGAGCGATCTCGCTGAGGGACAGCTC
Organism: Saccharopolyspora sp. NPDC050642; assembly: GCF_040654735.1. Lineage (NCBI taxonomy): Bacteria > Bacillati > Actinomycetota > Actinomycetes > Pseudonocardiales > Pseudonocardiaceae > Saccharopolyspora > Saccharopolyspora sp. NPDC050642. Next base: position 11,026 of record NZ_JBFAIN010000028.1, read on the forward strand.
AGGACGCTGCGCGCTGAACGCATCCAGCAGCCGCAGGGCACGGCCCACGACCGGGCCGGTGGAGCCGGCGGGGCGACCTCGACGCGCCACGTCACTCGTCCCCCATCAGATGACACGAACACCTTCGGCCGTGACCGGGTTCCGCTGCAAGGACAAGCCAGCGAGGTAGCCCGGTGAAAATCCGCTAGCGCAGGGACGGTACCAGGGGGCGAGCGCCGCCGGGTACCCCGTGACCAGGCAGTGCGTACCCGATCACCAGGTTTGATCGGTCCTGGGACAGCCGCGTAGGAGTCGACCACGCTCGGGCCGGCCGGCGGGCGAGCAAGCCTTCTGCCGTTGTCGCAGGGACGCGGTCCAGCTCACATTCGGTTTTTCATTTTATGGAAAGAGCGTTGGTTCGGGCGCTGCTCCCGAAGATGCTTTCCGGTACCGGATCGCAAGTCCATGAGCGACTACCCGGTCTCCGCGCCCGAACGGTGCGGCGGGAGTCGACGACCACGACGCAGTCAACAACGGAGTGCTGCCATGCGACTTTTGCCTCTGCACGGCTTCCGGAGTCCGATCCGATGACCGGCTCCCTGCGGAAAAGCCTCGACGAAGGCCCGATGAACCGCTTCCAGTGGGCGGCCGTTTCGGTCTGCGTGCTGCTCAACATGCTCGACGGGTTTGATGTGCTCGTCATGTCCTTCACGGGCAAGTCCGTCATGGCCGAGTGGGATCTCAGTGGCGCCCAGTTGGGTTTGCTGCTGTCGGCAGGACTGGTTGGCATGGCGGCCGGATCGATGTTGCTCGCGCCCTGGGCCGACCGCATTGGAAGACGCCCGATGATCCTGCTGTGCCTGGCGATTGCGAGTGCCGGCTTGCTGCTGTCCTCGGTTAGCCAGTCGGCGCCCCAGCTCGGTGCGCTGCGGATCGCAACCGGCGTCGGGATCGGTGGAATTCTGGCCAGCAGCAACGTCATCGCCAGCGAATACGCGTCCCGTCGCTGGCGCGGACTGGTGGTCAGCCTGAACTCGACGGGCTATGCGCTCGGCGCGACGTTGGGAGGTCTCGTTTCGGTCGTGCTGCTGGCCGAATTCGGCTGGCGAGCGGTGTTCCTGTTCGGGGGAGTGGCCACGGCTGTCGGGATTCCGGTGGTGTTCGCCTTGTTGCCGGAGTCGCTGGACTTCCTGCTCGCCCGCCGTCCCGCACGTGCACTTGACAAGGTCAACCAGTTGACCCGCAAGCTCGGCCTGCCGACGCTCGACCACCTGCCGGCGGCGCCCGTTGTTCAGGCCGGTGTCGGTGCCGGGTTCCGGAAGCTGCTGTCGCCCGATCTGCGACGCGCCAGCTTTCTGTTGTGGACGGCGTTCTTTCTGGTCATGGCCGGGTTCTACTTCGTCACCAGCTGGACGCCGACGTTGCTGACCAAGGCTGGGCTGTCCACCGCGCAGGGCGTTACGGGAGGCACCCTGCTCAACCTCGGCGGAATCTTCGGTGCCACGTTGCTCGGGTTGCTGGCCGCGCGCTTCGCATTGCGCTCGGTGTTGATCGCCTACGTGCTGTCGACAGCGGTCATGCTGGGTGTGTTCATCGCGGCCACGTCGTCTCTTGCCGCCGCGTTGGTCCTCGGTGCCGCTATCGGTGTGGCGGTCAACGGCTGCGTCGCCGGTCTTTACGCCCTCACGCCCATCATCTACGACTCCGGCATCCGTGCTACCGGAGTGGGCACCGCGATCGGGATCGGTCGTATCGGTGCCATCGCCGCGCCTGCGGTCGCCGGAGCGTTGCTCGACGTCGGTTGGACGCCGCAGAGCCTGTACCTGACCGTCGGTGTGGTTTTCGCCGCCACCGCCGTCCTCCTCCTGCTGCTCCGCCCGGCTGTTGCGGCCGAACCCAAGCCCGCGCCCGCGATCAGTGCGCAGAGCACGAACTGAGATTCCCCTTCGAAGAGGAGCTGATCATGTCAAGCATTCCGCGGAATCAGTGGTACGTAGCCGCCTACAGCTCTGAGATCGGTCAGGAATTGTTCTCCCGCACCATTTGCGGCGAACCGATCGTGTTCTGGCGCACCAGGAGTGGACAGGTGACCGCTGTGCCCGATCGGTGCGTGCATCGTCGATTCCCCTTGTCGCAGGCACCATCCCGGCTCGTGGACGACCAGGTGGTCTGCGGCTATCACGGATTCACCTACGGAGCTGACGGCAAATGCGTCTTCGTGCCCGGGCAGAGCCGGATTCCGCGCACGGCTCGGCTGCTGCCGTACCCGCTCGTCGAACAGGACTCGTTCGTGTGGGTGTTCATCGGGGACCCGGCGAAGGCCGATGTGTCGAGCATTCCGCGGGCGCCGTATTTGGCCTCGCCGGCATGCACCACCGTGGCCGGGATGGAACCGCTGCAGGCTCGGTTCTCCCTCTTGGTGGACAACCTTCTCGACCTCTCCCACGAGACCTACCTGCACGGCGGATACATCGGCACGCCGGAGGTCGCCGCGACCCCGATCACCACTGAGGTCGACGACGACGCCGGCATCGTCTACGTCTCCCGGCACATGGACGACGCCGAATGCCCGCCCTTCTACGCCAAGTCCACTGGTTTGCAGGGCCGCATCTCGCGCTGGCAGGACATCGAGTACACCCCACCGTGCCTGTACAAGCTGCACAGCCGGATCGCGCCGGTGGGGTCCGTTCCGAATCCCGACGGGAGCGACCCCGATGCTTTCCACGTCGAGGTGGTCTACGCGATTACGCCGGAGACCGAGCACTCCACGCACGATTTCTGGTCGGTGGCCCGAGACTTCGCACTCGGCGATGAGGAGGTCTCGAAGTTCCTCGCCGAGAACAACCGCACCGTCGTGCTGCAGGATGTGGAGGCCCTCAACGTGCTGGAGGGGGTCGTCTCGGCGGAACCCGCGGGCTACCAGGAGTTGTCGATCAACATCGATACCGGCGGGCTTGCGGCGCGTCGTTTGCTCCAGCGTCAGCTCGCGCAGCAGCCCACGTCTGCCGCGATCTCATGAGCCAGATCCCCGCCAATCTAACCATGCTCTCCGGCGACCGCGTATACCGCATCCATTGGGTGCTGGGTACTGATCGGTTGCGTGCCGTCTGCCACTGCGCCGCCGAGCGCGAGTTCGAGGACCCGGTGCAGCTCTGGGAATGGCTGCTGGCACACCCCGCCGGGCACCACCCTGCCGAATCCGGACCAAAACTTCCCGCAGGTGAACCGGTCCTGGTTCCAGCGGGAGATCAGGAAGAGAACATCCGATGAAGACCACCCCACATGACGAGCACGAACTGGACCTCGTGCTCGAACGAAAGGAAACCATCGCCGACGGCGTCGTCCGGCTCAGCCTGTGCCATCCCGACGGGAAGTCGTTGCCCTCCTGGGAACCGGGCGCGCATGTGGACCTCGTGCTCACCGAGGACCTGATCCGCCAGTACTCGCTGTGCGGGGACCCGCGGGATCTGTCCACCTTGCAGGTCGCCGTCCTCCGGGAGGAAGCCGGACGGGGAGGCTCGAAGCACGTCCACGACGAGCTGTCCGAGGGGCGACTGGTCCACGTCCGCGGGCCCCGCAACAACTTCCCTCTAGTGGACGCCAAGCGCTACTTGTTCATCGCCGGCGGCATCGGCATCACACCGATCCTGCCGATGATCGCTGAGGTCGCGGCGGCGGGGCGGGACTGGCGCCTGGTCTACGGTGGACGGACGCGGGATTCGATGGCATTCCGAAACGACCTCGAAACCCGGTATCCCGGCCACGTCGAGGTCCACCCGCAAGATGAACGCGGACTGCTCGACCTACCGAGTCTGCTCGCCGAGCCGGGACAGGACACCGCCGACACCGCGATCTACTGCTGTGGGCCGGAGGCCTTGTTGGCGGCCGTCGAGCAGCATTGCACCAGCTGGCCCGCCGGTGCCTTGCGCGTCGAGCGATTCACCCCGAAATCCGGCGCGACCGACGGTCCGCGGGAAGCCTTCGAAGTCGAGCTCACCCAGACCGGCGCAGTCCTGAACGTTCCTGCCGACCGATCCATTCTCGAGGTCGTCGAGGAGTCCGGCGTCGCCGTGCTCTCGTCCTGCCAGGAGGGCACCTGCGGCACCTGCGAGACCACCGTGCTCGACGGGATACCGGACCACCGCGATTCCGTGCTCACCGACGAGGAGAAGGCGGAAGCGGACACCATGATGATCTGCGTGTCCCGGTCGTGCTCCCCGCGTCTAGTCCTCGACCTCTGACCGACGGAGACACCGATGTCCACCACCGTCCCGAACAGCGCCGTCGCCGTCCTCGACGTCGATCCTTTCGCAGAACGCAATCTCGGCGATCCGTACCCGATGCACGAGCGCCTGCGTGACGCCGGCCCCGTGGTTTATCTCGACCGCTACCGGGTGTGGGCGATGGCCCGCCATCACGAGGTCTATTCCGCACTGACCGACCACGAGACCTTCTGCTCCAGCCGCGGTGTCGGGCTCAGCGATTTCCACGCGGAGAAGCCCTGGCGGGTGCCCAGCCTGCTGCTCGAAGCTGACCCGCCCGATCACACCGTCGCACGCCAGGCCATGGGCAAAGTGATTTCTGCGAGCACTGTGCGCGGTTTCCGCGACACGTTCCGAGCCGAAGCCGAGGCGCTCGCCGACGAATTGGTCGCTCGGGGGCACTTCGACGCTGTCACGGATCTCGCTGAGCGCTATCCGCTCAAGGTCTTCCCGGACGCGGTCGGGCTGCCGGCCGAGGGCCGGGAGCACCTGTTGCCCTACGGCGGGCTGGCGTTCAACGCCTTCGGCCCCCGCAACGATCTCCTCGAACAGGCTCTGGCCAAGGCTGCACCCGTTCAGGAATGGATCTGGGCCAGCTGCCAGCGAGATGCGCTTGCTCCAGGTGGCCTTGGAGCGCGTCTGTGGGATGCCGCCGACTGCGGCGAGATTTCCGCCGAGCAGGCACCCATGCTCGTGCGATCCTTGTTGTCCGCCGGTGTCGACACCACCGTCTACGGCATCGGCAACACCGTGCAGGCGCTTGCAGCCAACCCCGATCAATGGGCTCGGTTGCGCGAGAAGCCGGCGCTGGCGCGCTTCGCCTTCGACGAGGCACTGCGTTACGAGTCCCCGGTTCAAACCTTCTTCCGCACCACGACCCGCGAGGTCGAGGTGTCGGGTATCCGCATACCCGAAGGGGAAAAGGTCCTGTTGTTCCTGGGTGCGGCGAACCGCGACCCGCGCAAGTGGGGGCCGAGCGCCGACCGGATGGACGTCACCCGCAAAGCGGCCGGACATGTCGCCTTCGGCATGGGCATCCACCAATGCGTCGGCCAGCCCATCGCCCGGCTGGAAGTCGAACTCGTGCTCACCGCGCTCGCCCAGCGCATCGAAGGACTCGAACCGGCCGGCGCCCCGATTCCCAAGCTGAACAACACGCTCAAGGGCTGGAGCAGTGTGCCCGTCCGGGTCCACGCCGCTTGATCAACATCGCCCTGCCTATCGCAGAGCACTGGAGGCTTGACTGCGAGCACGCCCGGGCATCTCCGCCAGAGTCAATCCAACATAAATAAACATTCTGATGTAGGGGCGTGCGTCGCCGTCCACTGACTCCGCCGCATATGCGGATTGTCGGTATTTTCCTGTGGCAGAGCGGATTCCGTGTGTTGTGCCGGGTGTCCACGCTGCTTTCACTGTGGGAATTCCGGTAAATGTTGCCCGGCTTCGAACGGTTTGCTGATGTTGACCGTTGATCGGTGATGTGTGTGAATGGAGGTCTATGCTGACATGTCCTCGGTGAGGAGTGGCAATGAAGCTTGCGAAGCGCCCATTCGAAGAATCTCCGAGACGACGTAGGACTTGTGCTCGCAACAGACTGCTCGGTGGCCTGACCGTCGCCGTGCTGTGCAGTGCGGGACTGTCACTGGCCGGTCCTGCGCAGGCCGCCCCCGCTGAGGGCGGTGGCGGTCTCGCTTTGACGCCTCCCATGGGATTCAACAACTGGAACACGACCCACTGCGGGCCGGAGTTCAACGAGGAGATGGTGAAGGGGATCGCCGACATCTTCGTTGAGAAGGGGCTGAAGGACGCCGGCTACGAGTACGTCAACCTCGACGACTGCTGGGCGCTTCCCGTGCGGGACGTGAACGGCAAGCTGGTGCCCGACCCCCAGCGTTTCCCGAATGGCATCAAGGCCGTTGCCGACTACGTCCATTCCAAGGGGCTGAAGTTCGGCATCTACACCAGTGCCGGTACGAAGACCTGCAACGTGAACGGTTTCCCCGGTGGGCTCGGCCACGAGAAGTCCGATGCCCAGCAGTTCGCGGACTGGGGCGTGGACTACCTCAAGTACGACAACTGCAACAACTGGGGTGTGGACGCCCAGAAGCGCTACACCGACATGGCCAACGCGCTCAAGGAGACCGGGCGTCCCATCGTCTACAGCATCTGCGAGTGGGGCGAGAACAAGCCCTGGGAGTGGGCGGGAGATCTCGGCCAGCTGTGGCGCACGACCGGTGACATCAGCGACAGCTGGGACAGCATGCTGTCGATCATGAAGGCGAACCTGGAGCTCGACGAGTACGCGGGTCCCGGCCGCTGGAACGACCCTGACATGTTGGAAGTCGGCAATGGCGGGATGACCGACACCGAGTACCGCACGCACTTCTCGATGTGGTCGATCATGGCTGCGCCGCTGCTGATCGGCTCCGACCTGCGCCACGCGGACGAGGCGACGATGGAGATCCTGGGCAACCGCGAGGTCATCGCCGTCGACCAGGACCCGCTGGGCAAGCAGGGCAAGGTGATCTCCCAGCACGACGGCCGCTGGGTTGTGAGTAAGGAGATGCAGGACGGTTCCCGGGTGGTCGCCCTGTTCAACGAAACCGACGAGCAAGTGAAGATTTCCACCAAGGCCATCGATGTCGGTTTGCCGGTGGCCGACTCTTACGCGGTCCGCGACTTGTGGAAGCACGCGGACTCCACGGCGAACGGTGAGATCTCGGCCGACGTTCCAGCGCACGGCACGGTGCTGGTCCGCGTGGCGCCGCAGCAGTGAAACCCGGACTCGCCACGGACTCCTGCCAAATCCCCGAAGGTTGGCAGGAGTCCGCACCAGCGTCGGCTGTGGCGCCCTACTCGACGGGAATCCGCATCAGGTCCCGGGCGACGAGGATCTCGCCGTCGAAGTGGCGGCTCGCCTGCCTGATCCACTCGTCCTCGTCGAGGTCGTACGGGATGAGGTGCCAGAGGACGAGGGTGCGCACGCCCGCCTGCTTCGCGATCTTCCCGGCGCTTTCGGCATCGGTGTGCGCGCGGGCGAAGTGCCGCTGCAACTCGGCGACCCCGGCGTTCGTGCCCGCGAGCAGCCGGTCGAGGTGGTTCGGCGAGTACACCTCGTGCACGAGGACGTCGGCGCCCCTGGCGAGTTCGGCGACCTGCTCGGAGGCGGCGGTGTCACCGGACACGACCACCGAGGAGTCGTCGGCGTCGACCCGGTAGGCGAAGGCGGGCATCGGCGGATGCAGCGCCGTGCCGGCGGTGATGGTCATCGGCGGCGTGGTGATGACGACCCCGGGTTCCTCCACTTCGCGGAGGCGCAACAGCCCGGCGAGCTTCGGCCTGCCGAGCAGCTCGCGATGCTCGATGTCGGGCCTGCCGGCCTCCAGGAGCAGTTCGACCATTCGCGCCAGCGGCGGCGGTCCGCACACGTCGACGGGGCTGACCAGACCCGCGGTCCACGCCAGGTGGAGCAGGGCCCCGAGATCCGCGTTGTGATCGACGTGGTGGTGCGTCACGAGCACGGATCGAAGGTTCCGCAGGCGGAGGCCCGCCGCCACCAGCTGCCGCGCGACGCCGTTCCCGCAGTCGATCACGTGGATGTCGTCGCCGCGCACGATCGCCGTCGCGGGAGCGGATCGTTCGCGGTTCGGCTGCGGTCCGCCGGAGCTGCCCAGGATGACGAGTTCCATCTTCCCTCTTTCCAGAACGGTTGTTCGACGACGTGGTTCAGCGCACCTCGGTCGGAGCGCTCGCTTCGTGGACTGGTGCGGCATCCCGGCGCGGAATCGCGTTCGACGCCGCGAGGCTCACCACGGAGATCGCCAGGAGGTAGGCCGTCACCGACCACGACGATTGCGTCGTCGTGAACAGCGCGGAGGCCACCAACGGCGTGATGCCGCCGCCGAGCAGCGAACCGATCTGATAGCTGATCGAGGCACCGGAATATCTGACTTCCACGGGGAAGAACCCCGCGGTCAACGTGCCGATGGGTGCGTTGGTCACGGACAGGACGAGCCCCATCGACACCATGAACAGCAGGATGATCGGCTCGTTCCCGGTGTCGACGACGGGGAAGAAGGCCAGGCACCAGACGAGGCGGATGACCGATCCGTGCACGAACACGGCCCGCAGGCCGAACCTGTCACCGAGGCGCGCCCAGAACGGCACGGACACCAGCCACGCGGCCGAGCCGAGGATCACGCACCCGAGCACGAACGGCCGGCTCAGGTTCTGCGCAGTCGTGCCGTACGACAGCACGTAGACCATGAAGATGTACGCGGCGGTGCTGTTGCCGACGATGACGAGGGTCGCGTGGATGAGCGGCTTCCAGTGCCGGGAGAAGACGACCGCTGCCGGTGCTCGGTCGACCTGCTTGCGCTGCGCGGTCCGCACGTACTCCGGACTTTCCTGGACGTGCACGCGGAGGTAGAGACCGACCGCCACGAGCGCGATGCTGATCAGGAAGACGATGCGCCATCCCCATTGGACGAATTCCTCCTTCCCGACAACCGCGAGGCAGCCGAGGAACGCGCCGTTGGCGAGGATGAGCCCGGCCGGGGTGCCCAGTTGCGGGAACGAGCCGTAGAAACCCTTCCTGTCCTCGGGGGCGTGTTCGAGCGTGAGCACGATGGCTCCGCCCCATTCGCCGCCGAGACCGATCCCCTGGACCAGTCGCAGGAGCACCAGGAGGACCGGAGCCCAGATGCCGACGTCGGCATAGGTGGGCAGCGCTCCGACCATCGTGGTGGCCAGGCCCATGAGCAGCAGGGACACGATCAGCGTGTTGCGCCTGCCGGCGCGGTCCCCGAAGTGGCCGAAGATCACGCCACCCAACGGGCGAGCCAGGAATCCCGCGGTGAGCGTGCCGAACGCGGCGATGGTGCCCACTGCGGGATCCAGCTCGGGGAAGAACTGGCTGTCGAACACGAGCGCGGCCGCGGTGCCGTAGAGGAAGAAGTCGTACCACTCGATGGTGCTGCCGATCGCCGATGCCCAGGCGACCTTCCGCACTGAGCCGTTCCGCGATGTCGAGCGGCCGGGATCTGTTGTTGCCGAACACATCTCCAGGAACCTCCGTGGTGACGAGCCGGGATCAGGGAGCGTCGCCGGGTCGCGTCGAGGATGTGCTGAGGATCCGGCGGAAGCGAATGCCGATCTCGTCCGGCGCCATGTGGTGGATGCATAGCTGCAGGTCGCGACGATGTTGTCGGAGCGCCCGGGGCTGCCGTGGCGGCTTGACTTCCGGCTATGCGGACTGGGTATGGCTCGCGCTGAAAAGCGCATTTGATCGCTATGGGCACGGCGGTCAGATTGGAACGCATGACGGCACAGCACGGGCTCTGGACGCGCAACTTCGTCGACGGGCAGTTCGTCGAACCCGACACCGATCGGGGTTTCGAGCAGGTCGAACCGGCGACGGGGCGGCTGATCGCCCGCGTGCACGAGGCGGATGCCGCGCTCGTCGATCGCGCGGTCCAGGCCGCTCGCCGGGCCCTGGCCAACGGTTGGGCGGACACCGCGGTGCGCGAGCGGGCCGCGCTGCTGCGCCGCGCCGCCGACCGGATCGAGGAACGGTTCGAGGAGTTCGTCGCCGCGGAAGTCGCCGACACCGGCAAGCCCGTCACGCAGGCGCGAGAACTGGACGTCGCACGCGCGTTGACCAACTTCCGGACCTTCGCCGACGTGGTGGCCGCGGCGGGACTGGAATCCTTCCTCACCGATCTGGCGGGCGGCAGGCAGGCGCTCAACTACGCGGTGCGCAAGCCGCTGGGCGTGGTTGCGGTGATCGTGCCGTGGAACTTGCCGCTGTTGCTGCTGACCTGGAAGGTCGCGCCGGCGCTGGCGTGCGGCAACGCGGTCGTGGTCAAGCCGAGCGAGGAGACCCCTGCCACGGCGACGCTGCTGGCCGAGGTCCTCGCCGAGGTCGGACTGCCGCCGGGCGTCTACAACGTGGTGCACGGCTTCGGCCAGGACTCCGCCGGCGAGCACCTCGTCACGCACCCCGGCATCGATGGCGTGACCTTCACCGGATCATCGGCTACCGGTTCGCACGTGATGAAGGCGGTTGCGCCGCGGGTGCGTCCGGTGTCCTTCGAACTCGGCGGGAAGAACGCCGCGATCGTGTTCGACGACGCCGATCTCGACGAGGCGTTGACCGGGTTGACCAAGTCGGTGTTCACCAACACCGGTCAGGTTTGCCTGTGCACCGAACGGGTTTACGTCCAGCGAGGCGTTTTCGACGACATCGCGGCCGGACTGGTCGAGCGCGCCCGAGGGCTGCGGCTGGGACCACCGGAGGACCCGCAGACCACCACCGGCCCGTTGATCTCGCATGCGCACCGCAAGAAGGTGCTCGACTACTTCGCACTGGCCGAACAGGACGGCGCCACCGTGCTCACCGGCGGAGGGGTGCCCGCGCTCGGCACCGAACTCGGTGGGGGATCGTGGATCGAGCCGACCATCTGGACCGGGCTGACCAATGCCCATCGTCCCGTGCGGGAGGAGATCTTCGGCCCGGTGGCCGCGCTGATTCCCTTCGGCACCGAGGAGGAAGCGATCGCGCTGGCCAACGACACCGATTACGGTCTCGCGGCTTCGGTGTGGACGAACGACCTGCGCCGTGGACATCGGGTCGCGCAACGGATGGACGTCGGCATGTCCTGGGTCAACACCTGGTTCCTGCGCGATCTCCGGTCGCCCTTCGGCGGTGTCGGCCTCTCCGGCATCGGCCGCGAAGGTGGCGAATCCTCCCTCCACTTCTACACCGAACCGACGAATGTGTGCGTGCAGCTATGACAGTTCTCCATGCCGTGATCGACAACCGGATCGACGCGGCCGCAACGCGGTTGATCGCCGCGGCCGAAACTCGAACCCCGTGTTCACCGGTCCGCGACCTGGTCGGCGACACCGATGTCGACGCCGCCTACCAGGTGCAGCGCCGGGTGGTCGATGCCAAGGTCGACGCCGGTGCCCGGGTGGTAGGGGCCAAGATCGGTCTCACGGCCGCGGCCGTGCAGCAGCAGTTCGGCGTGTTCCAGCCGGACTTCGGCGTGCTGCTCGACGACATGGTGTTCGCCCACGCGCAGCCGTTGCCGAGAAGTCGTTTCCTCCAGCCACGAGCGGAGGGGGAGATCGCCTTCGTCCTCGGTCGGGGAATCGATTTTCCCGGCGCGACCGTCGCGGACGTGCTGCGGGCGACCGAATTCGTGCTTCCCGCGATCGAGATCGTGGACTCGCGGATCGCGAACTGGGACCTGACCATCACCGACACCGTGGCCGACAACGCGTCGAGTGGAGCCGTCGTGCTCGGGACCACGCCTTTTCCGTTGCTGGGCAAGGACCTGTCGCAGGTGGGCATGACGCTTGAGCGCGAAGGGGAGCCGGTCTCGTTCGGTGCCGGACACGCCTGCCTCGGTTCGCCGGTCGTGGCCGTGGCATGGCTGGCCCGCGAGCTGGTCCGGCGAGAACAGCCGCTGCGCGCGGGCGATGTGGTCATGTCCGGCGCGATCGGCCCCATGGTGCCGATCGACGAGCCGGGGCGGTTCCGGCTGAAGCTGGACGGGCTGGGCGAGGTCGAGGCCGTGATCGAAGAGGCAGGCGAATGAGCATCGACGCCGGCAGCATCCCGGTGGCCGTCATCGGATCCGGCAACATCGGAACGGATCTGATGTTCAAGGTCGTGCGGGTTTCCGAGACGTTGCGCATGGGCGCGATGGTGGGGATCGATCCGAAGTCGGACGGACTGGCCCGCGCCGGGCGCCTCAAGATCGCGACCACGCATCGTGGCATCGACGGACTGGTCGAACTGCCGGAGTTCGCCGACATCAAGGTGATCTTCGACGCCACCTCGGCCAAGGCGCATGTGCGCAACGCGGAGATCGCCCGCGAGCACGGGAAGCTGATGGTCGACCTGACCCCGGCCGCCCATGGCCCGTTCGTGGTGCCCCCGGTGAACCTCGACGAGCACCTGGACGCTCCGGACGTCAACATGGTCACCTGCGGTGGCCAGGCCACCATCCCGATCGTCGCGGCGATCGCCAGGGTCGCGCCGGTCGCCTACGGCGAGATCGTCGCGTCGATCTCCTCGAAGTCGGCAGGACCGGGTACCCGCGCCAACATCGATGAGTTCACCGAAACGACCAGCGAAGCCATCAGACTGGTCGGCGGTGCGGAGGTCGGCAAGGCCATCATCGTGCTGAACCCGGCCGACCCGCCGATCGTCATGCGCGACACGGTGTTCTGCCTCGTCGAGGGAGTCGATGCAGGGCTCGACGAGGACGAGATCGCCGCCTCGGTGCGACGAATGGTCGAGTCCGTGCGGGAGTACGTGCCCGGGTACCGGCTCAAGCAGGAAGTGCAGTTCGACGCGGTCGACACCTTCGTCCCCGCCCTCGGGCGAACGGTCACCGGGGTCAAGGTCTCGGTCTTCCTCGAAGTGCTCGGGGCCGGCCACTACCTGCCCGACTACGCCGGGAACCTCGACATCATGACCTCCGCTGCGCTTCGCACCGCGGAGCGGATCGCCGAACTCCGAGGATGGGTGCGCCCATGAAGATCTACGTGCAAGACGTGACCCTGCGCGACGGGATGCACGCCATGGGGCACATGTACACCGTCGACCAGGTCCGGGAGGTCGTCCGCGCGTTGGACGCCGCAGGGGTCGCGGCCATCGAGGTGGCGCACGGCGACGGCCTCGGCGGATCGAGTGCGAACTACGGATTCGGTGCGCACACCGACGAGCGGTGGATCGAGGCGGCGGCAGAGGCCGTCGAGAATGCGACGCTGACCACCTTGCTGCTGCCCGGAATCGGAACCATCGAGCACCTGCGCAGGGCGCACGCGCTGGGTGTCCGCAGCGTTCGGGTGGCAACGCACTGCACCGAGGCTGACGTCAGCGCGCAACACATCGCGTGGGCGCGGGAGCACGGCATGGACGTGTCCGGCTTCCTGATGATGAGCCACCTCAATTCGCCCGGCAAGCTCGCCGAACAAGCGTCGCTGATGGAGTCCTACGGCGCGCATTGCGTGTACGTCACCGACTCCGGCGGACGGCTGACCATGTCCGACGTCGCCGAGCGGATCGACGCATACCGTGAGATTCTCGATGACCGCACGGAAATCGGCATTCACGCGCACGAGAACCTCTCGCTCTCGGTCGCCAACAGCGTGACCGCGGTCGAACACGGCGCCTACCGGGTCGACGTCGCCCTGGCCGGGCAAGGAGCCGGTGCCGGGAACTGCCCGGCGGAGGCGTTCGTGGCGGTCGCCGACCTGCTGGGCTGGGAACACGGCTGCGATCTGTTCGCGCTGCAGGACGCAGCGGACGACATCATCCGGCCGTTGCGGAACCGACCCGTGCAGGTGGACCGCGAAACGCTCACCTTGGGATATGCCGGTGTTTATTCGAGTTTCCTGCTGCACGCCGAGCGGGCGGCCAGGCGCTACGGGCTCGACGCCAGGGAGATCCTGCTCGAGGCCGGCAGACGACACATGGTCGGCGGCCAGGAGGACATGATCGTCGACATCGCGCTCGATCTCGCCGCGCGGCGCGACGCGGCAGCAGCGGGGAGCAACGAATGATCTCTGCCGAGAAGGTCGAGGCACTGGCCGACCGACTGCACGCCGCGGAGGCGAACCGCCAGGACACGCCGAGTCTCGCGGACGACCACGAGTTCGGCATCGAGGAGGCCTACGCGATCCAGGCCGCGCTGATCGCCCGCCGGGAGTCGCGAGGTGAACGAGTCGTCGGAGTGAAGCTCGGTTTCACCAGCAAGGCCAAGATGGCTCAGATGGGCGTCTCCGACGTGATCGTGGGCAGGCTCACCGATGCCATGCGCATCGCGGACGGCGCCGACGTCGACCTATCCCGCTTCATTCACCCGAAGATCGAGCCCGAGATCGCCTACCGGCTGAGCCGCGACGTCGACGTGGACGACCCGACGACGGAGATCGAGTCCTGTGTGGACGCGCTCGCCCCCGCACTGGAGATCATCGATTCCCGCTACCGGGATTTCCGGTTCACCTACACCGACGTGGTCGCCGACAACACCTCGGCCTCGGCTTGTGCGGTGGGGCCCTGGCGTCCGCTCGAAGACGTGTCGAACCGCGCCGTGAAACTGCGGGTGGGGAACACCGAGGTGGTCGGATCGACCGCTGCCGTTCTCGGGAACCCCGTCCGCGCGTTGCACGCCTTGCTGGATGTGTGCCGCCGTCGCCGGATCCCGCTGAGGGCAGGACAGGTCGTGCTCGCCGGGGCGGCGACCGCGGCAGCAACGCTCACGCCGGGAGTCGCGGAATGCCGGGTTGCGGGAATCGGATCGGTATCGGTGAAGGGACGAGCATGAACACCGCACGCGTTGTCGAAGGACGTGCCAGACCGCGGGGGCGGTTTCCGCACGTGAAGGTCGTCGGGGACCTGATCTTCGTCTCCGGCACGAGCTCCAGGCGACCGGACAACACGTTCGCCGGCGTCGAGGTGGACGAATTCGGCACGACCAACCTGGACATCCGCGAGCAGACGAGAGCCGTGATCGAGAACATCCGCGAGATCCTGCGCGACGTCGGTGCGGACCTGTCCGATATCGCGCAGATCACCACGTTCCTGGTCTCCATGAACGACTTCGGCGGATACAACGAGGTTTACGGCGAGTACTTCGACGAGCAGGGCCCCACCCGCACGACGGTGGCCGTGCACCAATTGCCGCACCCGCACCTGCTGATCGAGATCCAGGCCATCGCACACCGGAAGCAATGAAGGTTTCCAGCCTCGATTCGCGTGGCGGTGCGGGTGGCGGAACCTCAGAGGCTCCCTGGTCTGTGGGTGCCCCTCCTGATGTATGTCCAATACACGGCGGAGGGGCCGTCCTCGCAAGGGAACCCCGGAGGGGTGGGCACCGTGAACCCGCGGCGGTGCCAGTGTCGTAGGTGGGCTATGCGCCTGCGGCGCATGCGACACCCCATCGACGTGCAGCTTTGCGACCCGCGACTGCGGGCCGACCAGGATTAAAAACGCTCAATGAGGAGAGATCGCTATGACGAGCCTGCCGCGGACCATCAACTTCCAAGAGTGGATCAAAGAGCACGAACACCTGCTCAAGCCGCCGGTGAACAACCGCACGATGGCGCTCGGAAAGGACTTCATCGTTCAGATCGTCGGCGGCCCGAACCAGCGGACGGATTACCACTTCGACCCGTACGAGGAATGGTTCTTCCAGGTCAAGGGCGACATGCACGTCGATGTCATGACCGAGGACGGGAAGGAGACGGTGCACATCCGGGAGGGCGAGACCTGGCTGCTTCCCGGAAACGTCCCGCACTCGCCGCAGCGGCCCGACCCGGACTCGATCGGACTGGTCATCGAACGGGTTCGAGAGGAAGGAACGCTCGAACGCTTCCAGTGGTACTGCCTCGAATGTGACTCGTTGCTCCACGAGATCGAGTTGCAGGTCCGGGACATCGTCGAGGACCTGCCTCCGGTGTTCGCCGAGTTCTACGCCGACGAGACGGCGCGGACCTGCCGGAAGTGCGGCGCGCTGCACCCGGGTAAGGGCTGATCGTGGACGGCATCATCGATGTGCACAGCCACTACGTCCCGAACGGGTGGCCGGATCTGACGACCGAAGCCGGCCCGGGTGCGCCATGGCTGAAGGTCGAATCGGAGTCCGAAGCGGTGATCATGGTGGGGACCGAGGAGTTCCGCCGGATCCGGTCCGACTGCTGGGATGCCGGGAGGAGGCTGGCCGACATGGACGCCGACGGCGTGCAGGCGCAAGTGGTCTCTCCGACCCCGGCGTTCTTCAACTACGGCCGCACCGGTGCGCAAGCCGCGAAGATCTCCCGCATCTTCAACGACCTGGCCCTGGACATCGTCGCGCCCGCGCCTGACCGGCTCATCCCGTTCTGCCAAGTTCCTCTGCAGGACACCGACGCGGCCTGCAGGGAACTGGAACGCTCCGTGGCGAACGGGCACCGCGGCGTCGAGATCGGCAACCACGTCGGAGATCTCGACCTGGACAGCGAAGGCGTCGTCACGTTCCTGCAGCACTGCGCCTCGTTGAACGTTCCAGTTTTCGTGCACCCGTGGGACATGGCCAGCTCGCCGCGGCTGGACCGCTGGATGGCGCAATGGCTCACGGGAATGCCCGCCGAGACGCACCTGTCCATCCTCGCGTTGATCCTCGGCGGCGTCTTCGACAGGATCGACGACAGCCTGAAGATCTGCTTCGCGCACGGCGGCGGGTCCTTCGCGTTCTGGCTCGGCCGGATGGAGAACGCCTGGCACGGCCGCAACGACATCATCGGCACGTCGGAATTCCCGCCGACGCACTACCTGGACCGGTTCTCCGTCGATTCGGTGGTGTTCGACGAGCGCGCGCTCCGGTTGCTGGTCGACACGCTGGGCACGGACGGGGTCATGGTGGGCAGCGACTACCCGTACCCACTGGGCGAGCGCCCGGTGGGGGACGTCGTGCGCAAGAGCGCGTTCCTCGACGACGCGGCGCGGGAACAGATCGTCAGGCAGAACGCCGAGCGATTCCTCGGGATTTCCTAGCCGAGCCGGTGTTCGGGGGGATTCCCGCGGACACTCGCGATACCAGTTCCCCGCCGAACCGTCCATACTGGACAAATGCCTGCTGTGGGATCAAATTCCCAACGTGGATCGTTGACGCAATCGCAGGGGTGGGGCCTACTTGTCGGCCATGGTCGCCGACACGCTCCGCAGCTCCGTCACCAACGCGAGGCCGGACGGGTTCAGCCGCCGTCCGGCCGAGAGGGTGATCCCCACGCTGTGGCCGACGTGCTCCAGCGTGACCGGCAGGGTGGTCAGCCGCATGTCGTCGCGCGGGATCAGCGTCGGCAGGGCCGCGATGACATCGGTTTCGAGCAGCAGGTGGCGCACGGTGAGGAACGAGGTGCACTCGACGCGGTTCTCCGGCAGGGGCACGCCGTGCCTGGTG
Source organism: Saccharopolyspora sp. NPDC050642 (assembly GCF_040654735.1). Classification (NCBI taxonomy): domain Bacteria; kingdom Bacillati; phylum Actinomycetota; class Actinomycetes; order Pseudonocardiales; family Pseudonocardiaceae; genus Saccharopolyspora; species Saccharopolyspora sp. NPDC050642. Next base: position 28,223 of record NZ_JBFAIN010000028.1, read on the forward strand.
AAGAACTCCTCCAGTTCGCGGCGCAGGGCCGTCTCGACTCCCGGCAGGATCCACGGGTAGTCCAACAGCTCGCCCAGGCCCGGCTCGCGCTTGGCGGTGAGCGGGTGCTCCGCGCGGACGACGAGTTGGACCGACTCGTGGTAGAGCGGCGTGCGGGTCACCGATTCGCTGCTCGGCGCGGTCAGGCGCCCGATTATCAGGTCGATCCGCCCGGCTTCGAGCTCGATCAGCAGGCTCTCCGGGGTGCCCTCCCGCACCACGACGGTGAGCAGCGGCCGTTCTGCTTTCAGCCTGGCGATCGCCGCTGGCAGCAGCACGTTCGATCCGGCCAGATGGGTGCCGACGACCACCGTGCCCCGGGATGCGTCGGCGAGCTCACCGACGTGGCGGCTGGCCTGGGTGAGTTGGGCGAGCACAGCGCGGGCGTGCTCGGTGAACGCCTCGCCGTACACGGTCGGCGTCACGCCCCGCGGGCCCCGCTCGTAGAGCTGCACCCCGAGGATCTCCTCGAGTTCGTGCAGACTCCTGGTCGCCACCGGTTGCGTAACGTGCAGAGCTGCCGCCGCACCCACCACGCTCCGCTGCTTGCTCAGAGCGTCCATGAGGACGAGGTGTCGAAGCTTGAGCCGGCCGTCGAGGAGTCGGGGCAAATCCATCAGAAGTCCTACCGGAGGCAGCGGGATCGGTGGCGGCGCCGCCTGCCGCGCAATGCCCGGAGTCGACGAATGCGTCGACTATGTATGCCTGAAAGGCTATGCGTCAAGGCTTCTGTCGCGGCTCAGGGGCCCCAACCGGTTGAGTCGTTCTTGAGTTCGTGCCCGCCGGTACACGCCCAGTCCGGAGCCGTGCTCGGTGCCGCGCCTGGCGAATTGGGGACGGATTCCCTTGGTGCGTACGAGCTTTGCGGTGCTTGTCGTAGTAGCAGGCGCGGTGGCCGGTCATCTCGGCCTGCAAGCCCCGTTCGAGCACGGCGTTGACCGGGCAGGAAACCGCGTTGCCCGGTCAACGCCAACCCAATTCGTCCTCTTTGGACATCATATCGCGAAGTGGACCAGCCTCGACCGTCTCGTTGACCGTCTGCTGCGCTGACGATGGCTGCGTGGGCGCAGCCGGCCCGAACAGGCTGTCATCCGGAAGCTGTGAATCTGGGTGCGCGCCGGCGTTCGAATGGCTTCTCGACATATCGTCGGCTCAGTGCTGCGATGGTGATCGTCGGTGCGATGGCGAGCAGGCCGCCGATGCCGGGGAGATAGGCGCGAAGCCACAGAGTTATCGGGTAGTCCCAGAGGTAGGCGCCGTAGGAGATGGTCCCGAGCCACACGAGTGCACGCGACGGCCACGCCCGGACGTGGGTCCAGGTTCGCCACGCGATCACGAGCACCGCTGTGAGCATGGCGATGGCGGGGCCTGCGACGAGGTAGGTGAGCGCGTGTCCGCGCAACGGGACCACGCTCAGCACCGCCAGCCCTGCCAGCGCCGCGGGTGCCGTCCATGTCGGCGCGATGAGCCGGTACCGCGATTGCAGCACCCGGGTGGCGCCGCCGATCACGAAGCAGACCGCCCAGCTGGTCGGCAGCGAATAGGCGAGGTCGGGGGCATGGCGGAACCACACGACGGTGGCGACCAGCGCCGAGACCGTCCCCAGGGCGGCCACCACCAGCCCGCGTCGCGGGGCGAGCACCAGCAACAGCGCTGGCCAGACGAGGTAGAACTGTTCCTCGGTGGCCAGGGTCCACAGGTGGAATGTTGCGTCGCTGGCGTGTCCGAACGGCAGGTTTCCGGTCCAGGTCAGCGCGAACAGCACGGTGCGGCCAAGCTCGCTCCGATCGCCCAATGGGTCGAACACCAAGGTCACCACGGCGATCACGGCGACCAGCGCGACCATCGCGGGGACGACTCGCCGCGAGCGGCGAAGGTAGAACTGCCGCAAGTCGATCCGCCCGGTGCGTGCGTGTTCGTCGACCAGTAGGCCGGTGATGAGGTAGCCGCTGAGCGCGAAGAACATCACCACCCCGACCACGCCCGCACCCGTGAACAGGTCGGGCAGTGCGTGCCGCAGCATCACCAGCCCGACGGCGATCCCGCGCACCAGGTCGAGCCCGGCGATCCGGCCGGCAACGGCGGGTCGAACATGCCGCTGGGGTCGGTGACCACCGTGATAGGCGCCGGGCGCGGCACGATGGTGGTCGATGGGGCGGTGCGGGCCAAGCGGGTGCCGGTACGGCGGATCGTGTGGGGGGTGGGCGGGTGGCTCAGCCATGGACACCGGCCGCGTCGCGGACCAGCAGATCGACAAGCTCCGGGTAGGACATGCCGGCGGCGGCGAACATCTTGGGTGCCTGCGACTGCTCGGTGAACCCCGGCATCGTGTTGACCTCGTTGAGCACCGGACCGCCAGCGGTGAGGAAGAAGTCGACTCGGCCCAGGCCGCGGCAGCCGAGCGCGTCGTACATCACGACGGCGGCGTCCTCGAGCGCCGTGCGGTCGGTCTCGGCCAGTTCCGCGGGAACGCGGAAGTCGGCCACCGTGGTTCGATGGCCCCGGACGTCCGCCCCGTCCCACCAGGAGGTCAGGTGAGTGCCACCCGTGCCGGCTGGCGTGTCTGGATCCCCAAGGGGGCAGCAGCGCTGGTCGTGCTGATCGCCGGGGCCGTCGAGGCACTGATCAGTGCCCACTACGACATGTTCCCCAACCGCGGCACGATCGTCCCCATCGTCGTCGGCACCACGGTGGCGCCGGAGTGCGCATTCAGCCGCCGTTGACACGGTCATGTGGTGCGAGCCAGGGCACCGCGGTTGATGTCCAGGTCAGCGAGTTCCCGCAGGTGTGAGCGCCTCGCGCGTCGTGGGTCGTGGGTCGCCGGATTCCGGCGTACCGCTGCAAGAGGTGCAGGTGGTCTGGAGACGCTGGTGGGGACGGAAAGTCGTTCGGGGTGGAACCGTCACGCTAAGGTACGGGTGGAGGCCCCGTGACGAGAATCGGAGTACCTGGTGGCTGATAGCGCTGACATCGACTACACCGCACCGTCATCGCCGCGGATCTGGAACTACTGGCAGGGCGGCAAGGACTACTACGCCGTCGACCGGGCTGCGGGGGATGAGTGGATTGCTCTCCAGCCGGAGATCGTGCAGATTGCCAAGGAATCCCGGCAGTTCTTGATGAGGGCGGTGCACTATCTGGCGGCCGAGGCCGGTGTCCGTCAGTTCCTCGATATCGGTACCGGCCTGCCGACTCTGCAGAACACCCACGAGGTGGCCCAGGCGGCCGCACCGGAGTCGAGGATCGTCTACGTCGACAATGACCCGCTGGTGCTGTCGCACGCCCGAGCGTTGATGACGAACACCAGCGACGAGGGCGTGACCGCCTATGTCGACGCTGACTATCACGAGCCCGAGGTGATCATTGCGGATGCCCGGTCCACGCTGAACTTCACACAGCCGATCGCGGTGATGTTCATGGGCGTGCTCGGGCATGTCCCCGAGTACGAGGAGGCGTTGTCGATTACGCGCCGGGTGATGGCGGCGGTTCCGTCCGGCAGCTACTTGGTGTTGTGGGAGAACACCAACCTCAGCGAGACGGCGCGCAAAGCCGCTGAGGAGTACGCGAAGAGCGGCGCGATCCCGTACCGGCTGTGTTCGGTGGAGCAGGTGACCACGTTCTTCGACGGGCTGGAGCTGGTCAGCCCTGGTCTGACCCCGATCAACCAGTGGCGGCCGGGCGCTGACCAGACAGGCGCGGGAGAGCCGTTGGATGCCTACTGCGCGGTAGGTCGTAAGCCGTAGTGGCGTGGTCCTGCCTGCCGGGGAGCTGATCGTTTCCTGGCGGCAGGGGCTTTCTCCGAAGCGTTGACGGCTCCGCGGCGGAGCGTCGGGACGGCTCGTCAGACGAGGTCGTCGAACTCGTAGACCAGTGCTGGACCCTCGGGTAGCGCGAGTTTCTGACGGCGATGCCGCCGTCGACCAACGGTGCCAATTCAACGCAGTTGCCCACCGCTCCGCTGTGGCGGCTCCATCACCAGGCCGCACATCATCTCCTGCGTCCCCGCGATGTGCGGACACATGCCGTTAAGAAAAGCGGTTCAGCGCGGCTTTCAAAGTCTTGCGGGTGTCTTCTGGAGTGAGAGCGTCGGAGGTGAGGCGGTGCAGAGCGGCGCTGTAGACCTCAACGTCCTCGGACTTGTCGAGATAGAGGGCGCCGCAGAGATGCTCCAGGTAGACGATGTCGGGAATTTCCGGCTGAGCGAAACGCAACAGGGTGAAGGGGCCCTCCGCGCCGGAGCGACCGACGTCGAACGGCAGGACCTGCAGCGAAACCGCGGACATGGTAGTCGCCTCGAGCAGGTGCTCGATCTGTTCCCGGAGCACTTCCCGGCCGCCGATCGGCCGGTACAGCACGGACTCGTCGATGACCGCCCACAGCCGCGGCGGCTCCGGCCGCGTGAACAGCTTCTGGCGCTGCAAACGCAGCCGTACTCGCCGGGCCACCTCGTCGTCCGGGAAATCCGGACGGCCCTGCGTGGCGACCGCACGGGCGTACTTCTCGGTCTGCAGCAGCCCAGGCACGAACTGAATCTCGAAGGTCTGAATGCGGGAGGCCGACTCCTCCAGACCGACGTAGTCCTGGAACCACGACGGCATCAGGTCGTTGAAGCGGTGCCACCAGCCCGGCTCGTTGGACCGGCGCACCATGTCGAGGAAGGACTCGCGCTCAGCAGCGGCCGCGACGCCGTAGAGGGTCAGCAAGTCGGCGACGTCGCGTTCCTTGAAACCAACCCGGCCCAGCTCCAGCCGGCTGATCTTCGATCCGGAACCGCGGATGGCGTATCCGGCGTCCTCCCGGGAAATCCCTTTTGCCTCGCGCAACCTGCGCAGCTGGTTACCCAGCACAAGCCGCCGAGCGGTGGGGCCGCCCTCCGTGGCACTGTCCTCGGCCACGCGAGACCTCCTCCACAACGGACTACTCCGCCAACATGGTAACCAACGCCCGCAGCTGACAGCCTTATTCATCATAGCTGGCGTAGCCGGCGGAGCATGCCGCGCACGAAGACCAGGGCCAACGGTGGCGGTGGCCGCGGGGCTCACTTCTGGTCCCCGGAGCGCAGTCGTGAGAGGCAGGCGTGGCAGCAGCCCGAACGCTCCTAGTTCGGGACCGAGACCTGGTTGAACGGGAGCATCGGTTCCAGCCAGGGGAAGACCACGAACAGCAACAGCGCGATCACTCCCAGGGCCAGTAGCAGCGCGAGCACCAGCTTCGCGCCCAGCGGCCCGGGGAGGTGACGCCAGATCCAGCCGTACATCTATGCCTCCCCGATGGCCTGCAACAACTGGGCATACGTGGCGTCGGCCGTCTTCGGGAACTGTTCGGTCAGCACCGCGTGCACGATCAGCCGTTGCCGATCGGAGAACTGCGGGTGGCACGTGGTCAGCGTGAGCAGTGCGACCTGCTGTGCGGGCGGCAGGATGTCGGGCGGTTCGTGCGGCACCGGCGCCACGACATCGCCCTCGTTCGGGCTGACGATCTCGCGGCCGTAGGTCTCGCCGTATGGGCCGCCGTCGGCCGCGTTCGTCCGCAGCGTGCCGACATGCGAGCACTGCGGTTGCGCGCCCTTCCCGGTCGACCAGTTCGCGATCTCGTCGGAGTGCGGCAGTACGCGGTAGACGAGGAAGTCGGTCTGCGTCTCCACTACGATCGCGTCGCAGGAGCTCAGCAAGTCCAGGTCGTTGAAGGGCGCACCCTTGCCGACCCGATGCCCGGCGACCGCGAAGTTGCCTGCCTCGCCGGGCAGCGCGGTGCCCTTGTAGTGCCCCGGCCCGACCTCCAGTGCCGCCGCTTCGGTGCCTTCCTGGATGGTGAAGTGGTAGTCGGCGCCGAAGGTCGGGATGTACAGCTTGGCGAACGCTTTGCCATCGATCAGTTCGGGATGCGGCTGCCGGCCCTGCGCCCAGTCCTCGTTGAGCGTCGTCGTCGCGCTGGCCTGTTTCTTCGCCGAGAAGAGGCCGGTCACGTACAGCTCGTAGAAGACGAACAGCAGGACGATCAGCCCGGCGGTGATCAGCAGCTCGCCGAAGGTTCGCACGATCTTCGCGCCGAGTCCCCCCGATGACTTCGGCGCTTTCGGGATCGCCACGCGTGCTCCTTTCTAGTACTCGCTTACGTTAACGTGTCGGGTGCAGGTCGCTGCGGCCCTTGGCGCACCGGATCCGGGTGCTGGTCCTCCCGGCCGACCTAGAGTGCGAGAGCGGCAATCGCCTGCCTGGCAACGCTTCTCGCCTTCACGGTCTGCTTCTGATTGGTCGTAACGATGACCGCCGCACCGCCTTTGACCACGGCATACACCGCGCCGGCTTCCGTCGACTGGTAGCCGCCCTGCCAGCCTGCCGGGTCGGTCGCGGGGTTGCTCGTGTCCACCGGCGCCGCCTCGTCGACGAGTGCCTTCGCCACGGCCGGGTCGCCGGAATACACCCGAACGGTGAGTTGGAGCTTCCCGGTGAGCGCAGAGAAGAAGCACGTCGGGTGTGGCTTGTCCGCCGAGGTCTGGACCTTCGACACGCGCTGCCCGTTCGCGTCGGCCACGAAGGTGCTGGTCAGGTAGGGGCACGGTCCGGCACCGGTGGGTTGCGGATCGGGCGGGAGCTGGACCGGTGTGGTCGTGGTGGTCGGCGTAGTGCTGGTGGGCGCGGACTGGCTTGTCTGCGAGCAGGCCGTTGTGAGGGCGGCGGTGATCCCGAGGGCAAGCACGGTTCGTCGCATGGCCGCATTCTCCCGACCGAAGGCGGGTTGTCGGGTGTGGCCCCTCTAGCAGGCTGGGACCTGTACCGTGCCGATATTCGCGGCTCTGCCTGTGGGCTGGTGGTTTGCGGCCTGTTTCAGGCCGGTATTCGTTGATCACGCCGCCGAGGGCACGGCGGCGGGTCGGGGCGTCGAGCGGGATGACGGCGGAGGGCTCGTGGTTGGGTGGGCGGTGCTCCCGGCCTTGTTGGGGCCGGTGACCGTTGAAGTGGCTTAGAGCTTGGTGTGCTCCAACGCGCATGTGGAAGGTGGGCGCTTGGCCGCACCCGAAGGTGCGGCCAAGCTGGTACCGCAACGGCACCAGCATCTCGACCGAACGTGCAGAACTGTCTACTGTGGACGACCGGTTCAGTGGAACAGCGTGGCGCCAAGCGGGTGTTGCTGGTCGAAACCGGGGAGTATCAGGAAGGTCGCGCTGGCGGTAGTGGTGGTGAATTCCAGCAGTGCGTCGGAATGATCCATTCGGGTCAGGGTGCTGGTGAATGTTCGTACGTCGTTCTGGAAGCTGATGAAAAGCAGGCCGGGGGCGGGTTCGTCGGTGCTGTAGGAACGACGGAGCATGAGGCCGACGCCAACGACGTTGGAGTGCGCTCTGCGGACGTGGGCGTCCGCCGGGATGAGGTAGCGTCCGTCCGGCGTTTTGGCGCCGAGGTTCGGGTCCGAGGTGATGGCGCCACCGGAGAGAGGCACGCCGGTGGCTCGGTACCGGCCGAAGACCGCCTCCTGGTCGGCAACGGACAGCTTGGCGAACCGCGGCAGATCGAGTTCCATGCGCCGCAGTACGGCAATGGTTCCGCCGGCGACTGGAGCCGGTCCGGCCAGCCACAGGTCTCGTTGTTCTTGGACGGTGGTGTGCGGGCCCACGATGCCGTCGATGAAACCGAACAGGTTTCGCGGCGCGGTAAGGCCCTGATCTACGGGAATGTTCGAGCCGCGGCGCCCGGACTGCCGCCAGCGTTCGTGCATCCGGTCGCCAGCCTGGTCCAAGAGCGCGGCGGCGAGGATCGGTAATACCAAGGCGTCGCTGGCGCAGATCTGCACCAGCAGGTCACCGCCGCGTGCCTGCGGGGCGATCTGCTCGCGGGAGAACTGTGGGAGATCCACGGCGCCGGGTAGGGAAGGATCGACCATGCGCACCAGTCGGGGGCCCACTCCGATCGTCACGGTGAGATCGCCCGGCGGTAGGCCCAGCAGTCGTGCATCGGTCCCCGCGGTGAGCGTGAGGATGGCCTGGCCGAGGTCGGCCAATAATGGGCCGACGGCCACGGCCTGGCCGAGGTCGGCCACCACGGCCAGCAGATTGGGCTGGGCCGGCTGCGGGAGCGTGATGCCCGCCTGATGCTGGCCCGTCGGTGACACCGGCGTGGTTGAGGCGGGGGCATCGAGTTGGCTCGACTGAGGGGATCCCGATTCGCACCCGGCGGCGAGGCCGGCGGCCATTGCGGTACCGGTGACACCGAGGAACGCGCGGCGTGACGGGCGATGATCGGCTCGGCTCACGGTATGGAGAGTGCCATATCCGCCCTCCCACAGGTTCCGGCGTCCATGCCAAACTGCGATCATGCCTCGTTTCGGTCTTCGCGTGACAGTCGCGGTGCTGGGTACGCTGACGCTCGTCTTGGCCGGCTGCGGCGCCGGCGATGACGGATCGGGCCAGGGCCGACGACCGACCGGTGCGCACGTGACGATCCGAGTGCCGGCTGACGCCCCGACGATCTCGGCCGCCGTGTCTCTCGCTCAGCCCGGTGACCTCGTGTTGGTCGCGCCGGGCGTTTACCAGGAGTCCGTGAAGATCGCCACGGCTCGAATTACTCTTCGTGGCGAGTCCCGGGACAAGGTCATTATCGACGGGCGGTTGCAGCAGCCGAACGGCATCGTCGTCGCCGCACCCGGGGTGGCCGTCGAGAACCTGACCGTGGAGAACAACACGCAGAACGGGGTACTGGTCACCGGTTCGGCGAAAGCGGTCGCCGGATTGCCGGGAACGAGCGGCGGCTACGACACCGGCGACGAGCCCGTCACTTTCCTGAAATCGTTCTTGGTCTCCCATGTGACCGCGACCCGCAACGGGCTGTACGGCATCTACGCGTTCTCCGCGCAGGACGGTGTCATCGAGCGCTCGTACGCGTCAGGTTCGGCTGACTCGGGGATCTATGTCGGGCAGTGCAAGCCGTGCAATATCGTGGTGCGGGACAACATCGCCGAACTCAACGCGGTCGGTTACGAAGGTACCAACGCCAGTGGCGACATGTACGTGGTCGGTAACCGCTTTGCCGGGAACCGGGTAGGACTCACCATCAACTCCGACCACCAGGAGAAGCTGCTCCCGCAACAGGGCTCCGTCGTCGCCGGCAACCTGGTCGCGGGCAACCAGCAGACAGCGACCCCCGAGCAGGCCGACGGCGGGTGGGGCATCGGCATCGGCATCGATGGCGGCAGCGGGAATCAGTTCAGCCGCAACCGAATCGCCGACAACATCAACGCTGGGCTGGTGATCACCGCAACCGCCGACCTACCGCCGGACGGAAACCAGATCGTGGAAAACACTTTCGCCGCCAACGGCATTGACGTCGGCTGGACGTTTCCCACCGCCACGCAGGGACGGGGTAACTGCGTGCACGCCAATGATCTGCGCACGACGGTGCCCGCTCAGCTCGTGACGATCGCGTCCTGCCCGGTTCCTGCCCAGTCGCCCACGCCTTCCGGCACGTGGGCGATGCCGAAGGCACCCGGCGGTATCCCGTTCACCGATGTGGCTGTGCCTGACGCACAGCCACAGTTCCCGAATGCCGCCACCACCGGTGCCACGGCTGTTCCGGCCGTTCCGGCGCTACCGGACACCGCAAGCATCCCGCTGCCGTCAGCGTCACTGCTCGCCGGCAGTGCGCTGGTGCAGACATCCTGAGCGGCGGCTACGGCGGCGGGCTGACTCCGGGTACCGGCTGAACCGGAACATATTTCTCGGTGTCGAAATCGATGACCACTGGCTGCGGTTCGGAAGCCACCTCGACCTGAACGCGATACATGGTGCCGTCCGAGCCGATCCAGTAGCGCACGGTGCCCGCCGTACCGGGCTTGGCACCGGCGTCCGGCCCGGTCATGACGTCCACCTGGTGGCCGTCCACCTGGTCCTGTCCAGTCCAGGTGGCGCCGTTCTGCGGCAGTAGTGCGGCGTTGTCAGGCCGGTCGCTGCCGAGACTGAGCGCGATGGCCAACGAGGTGTCCAGCGCACTGCCGGTCGTTCGCAGCGGACGGCTGTACCAGTCCGACCCGGGCGGCGATGCCGGTGCTTCCGCCGGGGCGTTCGCCATCGGGTGGACGAGCACGGTGGCGGCCGTCCATTCGATCAGCCCGTTGCTGGACGTATCGCGCCCGGTGCCGTGCACCACGCCGTAACCGAGTTTGGCGCGGTAGTCGATGGACCCTGTGATGACCAGCCCACCGGCGGTGCTCGGCACGGTGATCGTCACCGCGCGGCCCCCCGCTTGGTAATTGCGAAACCGCGTGATCGCCAGCCGGTTCGCCTCATCCGAGGTCAATGCACGTGGACCGGTAGGGCCTGAGCCGTTGCCAGTGACCAGAAACGCGACCACTGCGGCAGCCGCAATGCCGATGACGGCTGCCACCCAGCGTGGCCGCAGCCATTGGCGTCGGCCGGCCGCGCGCCGCGGGAGACCTCGCCGGATTCTCATGCTCCGCACGCGGCGCGACGCTAACAGGTCCGCTGATGCGCCCCTAAAACACCCATCTTGGCAGTCGCACGGCTTTCTGGTTATATAAAGCGGTTCGGGATGATCTCTCGGGGTCGGCTGTCACCTGGGCTATGAAGCGGTTGTTCAGCCCGAAGAGGGCTTGTTCATCATGACAAGGGGGCAGCGATAGCTATGAGCCGATCCGGAAGAGGATCGAGCCGGACAGCCGGGAAGCGGCTGGTGCGGTTGGGCTTGAGCATTCTGTTGCTGGTAGGCAGCGCCACGGGCCCGATTGTGGGGACGGCTTGGGCGGCCGACGATTCGGCAATTGACGGCACACTGACGGTTCAGGTTCTGCGAGATTTCTTCGGCACAGGCGTGATCAACACGACGATGGACGTGCCGCAGCAGGGTATGAAGGTTGATGTTTCCGACCCGGCCGGCCATCGCGTCACCGGCATCACGGATACCACCGGAAAAGTCGTGGTGTCGCCGTCGACCGTGCTGACCGGCGGCCAGTACCGCGTCGACGTCACTGTTCCGGCGCCCTACAGCAATTATTTGCGGGCGGCGCCGGCCTCGACCGCAGCGAACCACTTCGACAGCTTCACCACCTTCGTGGACGTGTCAGGCGGCAAGAATGCCTCGGTGATCACCGGGGTCTGGGATGCGGCCGACTACACGCTGCCCGATTCGCGGTATTTCGTGCCGATCCAGAATGGTGCTAGTGGGACCGACACCCGGGCATTGGTGGCGTTCGGGGTGAACACCCGGGGTACGTGTCCCAGCGACGTGGCGTGTCCGACCACGCTCACCACGCAATCCCAGGTGGGCACGACGTTCGGGCTGGCCTACGACAGGTACCGGCAGCGGCTGTTCCAGAGCGCGTTCGCCCGGCGGTACGCCCCGTACGGGCCGGATGGTGGTGATGCGATCTACACCGTGCCGGCCGACGGTGGGGGCGCGCCAACCTTGTTCGCGAAGGTGCCATTCGCCACGGTGACGCCGCACGACACCGCCAACATGAACAAGGACGCTGGGTTCACCAACGCGCCGGGCAAAGAGAGCATCGGCAGCCTGGCCCTGTCGGAGGACGGCGCGACCCTGTACGCGGTGAACCTGCTGACGCGGACCCTGGTGAGCTTCGATGCGACCGGGGCCACCGCATCAGTACCCGAAGCGACGGTGCCGATCCCGGACCCGGGCTGCGCGGCGCCCACCGACTGGCGGCCGTTCGGGCTTGAAACGCACAACAACACGCTCTACGTCGGTGGCGTGTGCTCCGCGGAGAGCACGCAGAACCGGGCGGACCTGAAGGCTGTTGTCTACGCCTACGACGGCAAGCAATTCAGCACGGTGCTGACCCAGCCGCTTACTGCCGAGCGCGGTGACGTCTTTACCGGTAGCCCGAGCGCGGAACAGAGCAACCACTGGAACCCGTGGAACACCAACCTGTCGACCTGGGACGAGTTGCGCCTGGGCAACGCCTTCATCAACCCGCAGCCGGAGTTGGCCAGCCTCGCCTTCGCCCGTGACGGTTCGATGATCCTGGGTTTCCGCGACCGGTTCATGGACGTTCTCAGTGCGAGGGGGCTGGACCCTCGGCCGGGCAACAACACCCCGGAACTCGGCATGTCCGGTGGTGACATCAACATGGCCTGCGCCAATCCCGCCGGTGGATACTCGTGGGAAGGCACCGGAAACTGCCCCAACCACGCGAAACCCGCCACCGACGGCGGGCAGGGCGATGGTGTCGTCGAATACTTCCCGGGTGAATTCTTTTCCGCCGGGCACCAGGAAACCGCGCTAGGCTCCGTGGCCTACATTCCGCAGCAGCAATGGGTCATCAGCACGGAGTTCGACCCGACCGTCAACATCGAAACCAGCGGAACCGGTTACCACAACATCAGGACCGGTGAGGGTCCCGGTAACAACCCGGCCGCCAACGCCTACCAGTTCGTCGGTCAGGCGGAGAACGGATTCGGTAAGGCCGGTGGGCTCGGCGATATCGCGTATGCGGCGGCGAATGCGCCGATCCAGATCGGCAACCTGGTGTGGTTCGACGGCGACCACAACGGGATCCAGGACCCCGGACAGGTACCGCTGCCGGGTGCGACGATCAACCTGTTGGACGCCAGCGGTAAGCAGGTCGCCACGACCAAGACCGATGCCGCCGGCGAGTACTACTTTGGTGGTGTCGGCGCCGCCTACGAGCTCACGCCGGGTGCGAAGTACACGGTGCAGTTCGACGTGTGTACCGCGAACACCAGCAAGGCGCCAAGCCAGCCGCCGGCAACCGAGCTGCGGTTCACACTCCCATCGGCTGGTGAGGACCGGGTACATGACTCCAACGTGATCCCGCCGACCACCGGGCAGCTGTGCAACGGATACGCACCCGTCACCGCGCCTGCCAACCCAGGAGGAGTTGATCACACGATCGACGCCGGGGTGTACATCCCACAGGCACCGCCGACGCCTACGCCTACGCCGCCGACGTCTACGCCGCCGACGTCCACGCCGCCGACGCCCCCGATGCCTACCAATCCGCCCCCATCCAACACGCGGCCGGGCTCGCTGGCCTCCACCGGTATTTCCAACCTGGCAGAGATGATCTTCCTCGGTGCAGTGCTCCTCGGTGCGGGCGCGGCCTTCGTGTTCGTGAGCCGGAAGCGTCGCGCCAAGCAACGCTGAAAAACGGGTGGTCTGCCCGCCTGCGATCCGGAACAGCGCGGGCGGGCGGACAATGCCTGTCGGATGCCTCGACGAGAGCAGCCACGAGGCCTACTTCGTCGCGGCTGAACGGCCCGTACTTGGTCAGCCCGCGCCAGGCGAACTGCTCTGTTCGGTGCGCGCCGGGTCTGTCGCTGCGTGATCTCAGGACATGCGATGCTGCAGCTGCCGCGGAGTTCCAAAGCGTCGACACGGTCTACAGCCGCGGGCTTGCGGCCGGGGCGGAAGCAGGGCGGCCCGCCCCGGCCGGGGTCAGCGGGTCACATGAACCCGCGGTCGGTGCCCAGCAGTGCCTGCCATTCGGCGGTCTCCGATGCCTGGTAGTCCACGGGCGGCGAGGCCTGGCCCCCGGTGCCGTCCTGCTCGAACGCCGTGCCGTCGGTCTCCAGGTCTTCCAGGAGGTTCTTCAGCGCGCCGCCGTCGGTGACGTGCGGCATGACGAACATGTGGCACATCGTGGTCGTCTCGTCGATCGGGACGCTCGCCAGCGAGTACTTGCGGACGATGTGCTTGTTCGGTTGCAGGAACTGCACGCTGAGCGTTTCCGGCGTGTAGCCGGGGCGCAGGTCCTTGCCGAGCTGCTTCCCGAGTTCCTTGAGCTTGTGGTAGGTCTGGCGGGCGAGCTTGACGCTCTGGGCGATGCGGCGGACCTGCTCCTCCTCGGGGTGCTTGGCGAGCTGGTTCCACAGCACGATGGGCGAGAAACCGTTGCGAGATCCGCCGAACGTAGTGTCCGGCGAGGCCACGTAGGCGGCCATCGGCGGTGGCTGGATCTGGAACTTGCGGCGCGTCATGTAGATCCCGCACGCCCACGGTGATCCGGGGTACTTGTGGCCGCTGGTGACGATGGAGCTGACCTGCTCGACGCGGAAGTCGAAGTCCGGGATGTCGACCTGCTCTCCGTCCAGCAGACCGGCGTCATGCGCCTTCTTCAGGTACGGCAGGTAGGAGGCGCCCAGCGCGCCGTCCACGTGGATCCAGAACGCCCGCCGTTTGCCCTTGATCGGCTTGCCGCCCTTGGTGTTGACGGTGAACTCCCGCTCGCCCATCGAGTAGTGGTCGAACACTTCCTTCTGGAGGCGCTGGGCGATGTGCCCCACGTTGTCGTAGGCGCCTTTGAACGTGGTGCCCAGATTGCAGACCACCAGCACCGGGTGCCCCCGCCGGGCGAAGAAGTCCACAGTGGTCACGAGCCGCTCGACGTTGATGCTGCCGTCCTCGTTGGACGGGATCTCGGCGGGCCAGCAGTCCTGGTAACCGCAGGTCTCGTACTCGCGGAACTCGCTGTAGTACTTGTTGCCGACCTCACCGAAGGTCGGGATGGCGAGCGTGTGCGCGGCTTTGGCGACCGAGTAGTGGCTGTCCTGCGAGAAGAACGCCACCGGCTGCAATGCGTTGGCCCGCTTGATCGGCGTGTCCAGGTAGGGCGCGCTGACCGCGGCCTGCGACATGAGCAGACCCGGGTCCGCGCCGGGGTTGGCGAGCAGGATCTTGCCGGACAGGTAGTCCCGGGCGTTGAGCAGCCCGTAGACGTTGCCCTCGGAAGAGCCCATGGACAGCACATAGCCCCACGCGCTCTTCCACGCCTGCGCGCTGGTGGACGCGTCGTGCGGCCCGATGCCCCACAGCTCCGCATACCGCTTGAGCACCGCCTTCTCCAGCGGCTTGGTGTGCGTGGCGAGGTTGGAGTCGACGTAGGGATCGCCGATGTTGTTCGTGTGCACGCCGAGGAAGTGCGACAGGTCATCCCGGATCTCGTGCAAGTCCTGGTTCACCTGGTAGCCGAGGAAGTGCTCCTGGTAGTAGTCCAGGTACTTCTTCAGCTCCCCGAGCCGGGCCGTGCGTTCCTTGTCGCTGAGCCCCTTGCGGGACAGCTCGAACGACTTGTCGTCCAGCTTGGGCGGTTCCTGCGCGGTCATCTCATCCTCCTCGTGATCACTGCTGGGACAGGGCTTTGAGGAACAGGGCCTGGGCGAGCGTCATCCGCTCCAGTTCGCCGAGGTGGACGCTCTCGCCGGGTGCGTGGATGCGGGCAGCGGGCTCCTCGCAGCCCCATAGCAGCACCGGCGCGTTGGGATTGCGGGCCTGGAGCAGGTTGACGAGCGGGATAGAGCCGCCTTGGCCGAGCGTGGTGGGGTCCTGCCCGTACGCCTCCTGCAACGCCGCCTGGGCCTTGGCGAAGGTGGTCGAGTCGGTCCGGGCCTCGAAGCCCTCGCCGCCACCGGCGTAGGTCACCTCGACCGGCAGGAACCACGGGCGATGCTGGTCGATGTGCCTGCGCAGCGCCGCGACCGCGTCGGCGGGCTTCTGCCCCGGCACCAGCCGGATGCTCACGCGGGCGGTGGCCTCGGACTGCAGCGCGTTGAGCGACTGGTGGACGGGTGGCGGAGCCCCGTCGAGCCCGGTCACGTTGATCGACGGCTTGAAGTAGAGCCGTTGCGCCACGGACCCGGTGCCGATCAGCGGTACGCCGCAGCGCACACCCGCGTTCTGCCGGTAGGTCGTCTCGTCAGGATGGTCGGCACCGGTCCACGGCTTGCTGAGCAGGCCCTCGACCGCCACGTCTCCCTTGTCGTCGTGCAGCGTCGCCAGGATGCGTGTCAACGCCATGAACGCGTCCGGGGCCGGACCGCCGTACATCCCCGAGTGCACGGGCGCGTCGAGCGTCCGCACCGTGACGTCGGCCTGGGCGATCCCGCGCAGCGTGGCGGTCAGCGCCGGACGGCCGACCGCGATACCGCCGGTGTCGGCGACGACGTAGGCGTCGGCCTTGAACCTGTCCTTGTTCTCCGGCTTCGCCAGGTACTCCTCCAGTGAGCCGGTACCGCTCTCCTCCTCGCCCTCGATGAGGATCTCCAGGTTCACCGGCGGGTTTTCGTCGAATGCCCGCAGCGCGCCGACGTGCATCATGATCCCGGACTTGTCGTCGGCCGCGCCACGCCCCCGCAGGCGGCCGTCCACCTCCGTGGGCGTGAAGGCTTCCGTCTCGTTCCACGACCCGGCCGGTTGCACGTCGTAGTGCGCGTAGAGCAGGACCGTCGGCTTGCCCGCCCGGCCGGTGACCGTGCCGTGCACCAGTGGTGCCCTGCCGGATCCGATTTGCACGGTCGTGGCGTCGCGGACCCCGGCCCCCTTCAGCAGTGACACGACCTTGTTGGCCGCTTCCGTGGTGGCGCCGCCCGCCGTGGACCTGATCCTGACCAGGTCGCACAGGTCGGACTTCAGGGTGCTCATGAGCGACGACACCTTCTGCTTCAGCGCGGTGTCGCCGGACGTCGTGGCGGTGTCGGTGACCATCGGACTCCTCGTGTCGCACGCACGGGACCACGCCGTCCGCGCGTGGCGCGAGCGGCGGAGAACCAGTTCGTTCTGGGAAGATCCCCGGCTGGGGTGGGACTCGGGTCAGGTGCTTCGCACGGTCAATGTGATCGTCCACAGAGGACTAGATGCTGCCGTGCGCGGCGCCGGTGGACGACCGGCTCGCCGTGGGGTGGATGGGGAAACGCGCGCACCCTGACCTCTCGAACGTTGACGAAGGGGACGACCCCTGTATCCCACAGCCGCGGAACCGCTGGCGACCGGAACGGGACACCTTCACTCCCCGGTGGCCAAGAACCCGCGTTCAGCCCAAAGTAATTTCACGATCCGTGTCTCTCGACTCCGACGAATGGTTGATCAAGCAGCAGACGAGTGATCAATTCCCGCCGAGCGTCGAAAAGGCCGACAGTGAAACGAAAAAGCTCTGTTGATCTATGTGGGGTGCGGTCGGGAAGTTCGAGGCGGTAGCCGTCGCATGGGCGAGGGAGATCGGTCCTTCCAGGTGTTTGAACCCGAAGGCCAGGCAGGTCAGCAGCCGGATCTTGGTGTTGTCGATTCGATCAACGCGTTGGACAAGCCGGGAGCCGCACGGATGGCCGAGAGCTGAGATCGGGTCGTCCGTGCAAGCTTGACGAGCTCGGGTGTCCGGCGTCGCGGCACGACGCCGCGGCGCTTCTTTGCCGGCCTCGCCGCCGAACGCGAAGACGCTGAAGGCATCGGGGACCACTGCCCAGCTGCATGGGCTCAGCGCAGCTGACAGCGGTACCAGCCGATTGTGGGGGCCGAGCGAGACTCGTGATGAAGGCTTGATGGCCGTGTTGTCCAGCCCTGGCTCGGTTCAGAATTGGCGCGCGAACTCCTGC
This sequence comes from Saccharopolyspora sp. NPDC050642, assembly GCF_040654735.1. NCBI lineage: Bacteria > Bacillati > Actinomycetota > Actinomycetes > Pseudonocardiales > Pseudonocardiaceae > Saccharopolyspora > Saccharopolyspora sp. NPDC050642. The sequence continues at coordinate 45,615 of NZ_JBFAIN010000028.1, forward strand.
CGCAGCGGACGGACCGCGGCACCGTCCGCACGGCCATGGCTCGGGGCCTTGGGCCTCAATGTCGCGGGGGAGTGACGAGATCGGGAGGTCTTGGCGGAATCGCACTGCACTGAACGGCGTTGAACCGTCCACAGCAGAATCGCCCTGCCAGCGCGCTGCGGCCGTTCGTCATCGGCAGGTCGCAACGATCGCACTCGCTGGCGTCTCGGTAACCCTTTTGATCGGCATCGTCAGTCGTCGAGGTAGGTGCCGATGTGCTCGGTGATCTCGGCCTCGGCGCGTTGCGGGTCGCCGGAGCCGAGGGCGTCGAGGAGTGCGCGATGCTGTTCGACCACGGCGTGCGGGCTGTCGTGGTGCGGGGCGTCGCGGAGGAAGTACGCCCGCACCCGAGGCTGGATCGTGCGCCAGATCTGTAGCGACTGCGTGTGCCGCATGGCCGCGATCACGGTCTCGTGGAACGCGACATCGAGGTCCGCGAGACGTCGTGCGTCGAGCGGGTCGGCCGCTGATTCCATTTGCTGAACGATCACCTCGAGCGCGGCGCGGAGCTCCTCGTTCCCCGCCTTCGCCGCATCGCGGAACGCGACTTTCTCGATGACGAGACGGATCGGCACGAGAATCTCGGAGATCTCCGTCTGGGGGACCTCTGCGACGACGGCACCGCGATAGGGGTGCGAGACGACGAGACCCTCTCGTTCGAGGACCATGATCGCTTCGCGGACCGGTCCCCGGCTGATTCCGTAGTGCGCGGAGATGTCGCGCTCGACGAGCCTTTCGCCGGCAGCGAGTTCACCCGAGGCGATGCGTTCGCGCAGGTTGCGCAGGATCCAGTCGCGCCTTGACTCGGGCGGCGAAGCAGGCAGTGCCGACATCGTGCAGGACTCCTTGGTTGGGCGCCTCAGCCTAGCAGATGGCCGATGGTTGACCATCTGCCATTTGCGACCTACTGTCAGCGTCTCGTCAGGGAGTCCCGTGGAGAGGCTGGGCAATGAAGCTAGGGACATCAGCACGGCAGAGGCGCACGGACACCGGACATCGAGTACCGGGCAAGGTCACGACCGCGGCGGTGCTGGGAACGGTGCTCGAGTGGTACGACTTCGCGATCTACGGCGCGATGGCCGCTGTCATCGGACGCCTTTTCTTCCCGGCGGACGATCCGACGGTCTCGCTGCTGGTGGCCCTCGCCTCGTATGCGGTGGGGTTCGTGTGCCGCCCTCTCGGTGCGATCTTCTTCGGTCGTCTCGGCGACCGTGCCGGCCGTCGGAGCATGCTCGCTCTGACGATGGTGATCGTCGGTGTCTCGAGCCTGCTCATCGGTCTGCTCCCGACGTACGCCTCGGCCGGTTTGCTCGCCCCGGCGCTGCTCGTGGCGTTGCGGATGATCCAGGGCCTGGCAGTGGGCGCCGAGTGGACCGGCGGGGCGACGTATCTCCTCGAGCACGCACGCACTGGCCGGCGTGGGTTGTTCTCAGGCATCGTGCAGGCATCGACGGTTACCGGGTTCCTGCTCGGGACCGGCATTGCCACCGTCATCGTCCGAGTCGTACCTGAGCAGACAGTCGACGCGTGGGGGTGGCGCGTCCCGTTCCTCGTCGGCGGCGTCGTCGCGGCGATCGGGCTGTTCGTCCGCCTCAAGCTCGACGAGTCCCCGGCCTACCGAGAGCTCGGCGAAGACGTGCGCTCGGATCAGGAGGGGACGAACGATGTCCCTGCCACCGACGACGAGCGGCGAACACCAACGCGCCGCAACTGGCTGCTCGTGCTCGGCATCGTCTTCGGCGTGACCCTCTACGGGTACACGGCGACCAGTTTCCCGGCGTTCCTGGCCGGTATCGACGCCCTTCCGCTGGCGGACGCCCTGACGACCAACGTCGTAGCTCTGCTGATCGAAGTGCCGCTGATCATCGCAGCGGGTGCCCTGTCCGACCGTGTCGGACGAAAGAAGCTGATGATGGGCGCCATGGCGCTCTTCGCGCTCGGCACCTACCCGGTCTTCGCGCTCGTCGCCAGCGGCACCATCGCCGGTGCCCTCCTCGGCCAGGTCGTCTTCGTCGCCTTGTTCGCCACGGTCTCGGGCCCGATGGCAGCGATGTTCATCGAGTTGTTCCCCACTCGGGTCCGTTCGACCGCGTTCTCCAGCTCGTACAACATCGGCGTGGCGGTCTTCGGTGGCACCGCGCCCTTCGTGAACACGTTCCTCGCGACATCGACCGGTGTCGACGTCGCCCCAGCGTTCTACCTCACCTTCGGGGCGCTGATCTCGCTCGCCTTCCTCAGCCGCGTGCGCGACCGTCACGACCAGGAGCTCCGCTGATGCCCGCGGTCATCGCTCCCGCCGTCGACCTCGTCCTGCTCGGCGGGAAGCTCGTCGACGGCACGGGCGCACCCGCATGGGTCGCCGACGTCGCTGTCAAGGACGGGCGAGTAGTCGCCGTCGAGAGCGGCCTGCGCGCCGAGGCGGGGCAACGCATCGATGTCACGGGGCTGACCGTTGTCCCCGGCTTCATCGACCCGCACAGCCACAGCGACTGGTCGGTCCTCGGCAACCGCGATGCCCAGAGCACCATCCGTCAGGGCGTGACGACCGAGGTCGTCGGCAACTGCGGCGTCACGTACGCACCCGTCCCTCCAGCCGGCGTCGATGCAGCCCGCAACGCGCTGAGCGCGTACGGGTACGACGGAGAGGTCACGTGGCGCCGCTTCGCAGATCTGCTCGACGTCGTGCATCGCCACGGCGGGGGAACGTCTCAGAACCTGGCGTGGTTCGTTGGGCACACGGCTCTGCGCGATGCAGCCGAGGTACGCGGTACCGGCGCCGATGCTGACGGCATCACGCGGATGGTCCGACACCTCGAGGAGGCGATGGACGCGGGGGCGCTCGGGATGTCGAGCGGCCTGGAGTACGGCTCCGGGCGTGATGCGACCACCGATGAGCTCACCGGCGTCGCCGCCGCGCTCTCCCGGTACGACGGCATATACGCCAGCCACATCCGCAACCGCGACGCCCACCTCCTCGACGCCGTGGATGAGTTCCTCGCCATCGCGCGGCGCAACGACCTTCGTGCGCAGCTGTCGCATCTCAACGTTCGCCACGACACCGGCGCGTCGCCGGATGCCTGGCACGACGCGGTCGGCCGACTCGCCGCCGAGCGGAAGGCAGGGATGGACGTGCTCGCCGACATGACCCCCTACCCGCACGGCATCGGCCTCGCCACCGGCCTGCTGCCGGGATGGGTTCTCGCCGACGGTCCTGCCCGGACCGCACGGCTACTGGATGACGCCGAGGTTCGGGGCCGGCTGCGCGGCGATTGCGACCGGTACTGGCGGTTCGTGCACAAGGGCCAGTGGGACCGGGTCGTCCTCGCGACCAGTCCGGCGACACCGGAACTGGAGGGCTTGTCCTTCCCGCAGATCGCCGAGCTCCGGGGACAGGACTGCTGGGACGCGTTCTTCGATGTCCTCCAGGCAGCCGGGGCGGACATGCACGCCGTACAGCTGATGGGTCGATTGTTCACCCCCGAGCACGTCGCCGAGGCGATCGCCCATCCGCTGTTCTGCCTCGGCGTCGACGGGTTCACCAGCCGCACCGACGGACCTCTCGCCGAACGCACGCGCCACCCGCTCTTCTTCACCGGCCACACCCATTACATCGCCCACCACGTCCTGCAGGCCGGCACCCTCACCCTCGAGGAGGCAGTGCGGAAGATGACCTCGATGGTCGCCGACCGCTTCGCACTGCACGGGCGTGGGCGCGTCCAGGTGGGGGCACACGCCGATCTCGCCGTGCTCGATCTCAAGGCCCTCGCAGCCCAGGACACGTTCGCGTTCACCGGGCGCTACGCGGCTGGGGTACCCCACGTCATCGTCAACGGCCGGCTCGTCGTCCACAACGGACAGCACCTCGGCACCCGTGCAGGGCAGTACCTGCCGCGAAGCTGACCACGCACCAGAACACCACTACACCCCGAAAAGGAAGACAGTGAAGATCATCGACGTCAGGGCCACCGGACTGCGCGGCGCGACGCCTGAAGGAGGCTGGCAAGAGGAGCTGACGCAGGACGACGTGGTGCACACCCTCGTCACCGTCCACGCCGAGGACGGATTGATCGGCATCGGCAGCGTCTTCACCAGCGAGAACTTGGTGCGAGGCGCGCTTGAGGTGCTGCGTCCCCTGATCATCGGTTCCAACGCGCTGGAGCCCGAGCGCACCAGCGAACGGCTGCACCGCACCACGTTCTGGATGGGGCGTGGCGGATCGATCACACACGCCATCAGCGGCATCGACACCGCGCTGTGGGACATCCTCGGCAAGGTCACCGGCCAACCGGTTGGCCGCCTCCTCGGCGGCCGCTATCGCGAGCGCGTCCGCCCGTACGCCTCCCTGCTCATGGACCAGCCCGAACCGCTGCGCGACCACCTGCTCCAACTGCGGAACGCCGGCTGGACGGCGTTCAAGATCGGCTGGGGACCGTTCGGCCGTGCCGATGAGCGCCTCGACGAGCGCATCGTCGCGGCCGCCCGCGAGGCCATCGGTCCCGACGCGATGCTCATGGTCGACGCCGGCGGCAGCGACAGCGCTTGGGCCCAGGGCTACAAGTGGGCACTGCGCACCGCACACATGCTGCGCGACTACGACGTCGCCTGGTTCGAGGAACCCCTGCCTCCGGACGCGCTCGACGACTACACCCACCTGCGCCGCCTCGCCCCCGTCGCGATCTCCGGGGGAGAGGTGCTGACCCGCCGGCAGTCGTTCCACCCGTGGATCGAGGCCGGCGCGCTCGACATCGTCCAGCCCGACGTCACCAAGGTCGGCGGCACCAGCGAGCTGAGGCGCATCGGCTGGGCGGCCCACGACCACGGTGTCAAGCTCATCCCGCACGGCTGGAACACCGCCGTCGGCCTCGCGACCGATCTCCAGCTCGCGTCCGCGCTGCCCGACACGGACCTCGTCGAGTACGTCACCGGATCGCCGTACATCGACGACATCACCGCTCGGCCCTGGCAACTCGACGACGACGGCATGCTCGCCATCCCCGACGAACCCGGCCTCGGCATCGACCTCGACGCCGGCAAACTCGCCCAGTACACCGACGCCGCCCACCTGCTGGGCGCAGCATGACGCGCCCGGTCCGCACATCAGACAGGAGAGCACGAACCGCCCCGGTTCTGGTGGAGACCGATTAGTTGAGTGCTCCAGCCGGTGTGGCGGTAGTAGACACCCCGCCGGTCGGTCCGAAGTCCGAAGGGCCAAGGACTCCGCAGCCGAGCCGACCGCGGTGGGCGACGGTCGCACCGTCTGACGGTGCGAGCGCGAAGCGGTGCGCGGGAAATACTTCCCGCGCACCGCTTCTTCGCTTCCGGCGTCGGCTCCCGCGCTCGTCGGGTCACGCGGCCACCCGCGTCCACTGCTCTGCCGCCCGCGGCGCAGGCGCGACGTCTGGCCCTGCGGCGAGGTTTCGCGAAGTCGGCCGGAACGTGGTCGTTCGGCGGTACGGTGCCAGTGATGCGACACGAGACCACCGTGGCGATCGCCGCATCTCCAGCCGAGGTGTGGGCGGTGCTGGCGGACGTGCTGAACTGGCCCGAGTGGACACCCACTGCGACCTCGATCGCGGCGCTGGACGGTGAACTGCGGGTCGGCCACCGATTCCTGGTCAAGCAGCCGGGGGTCGCCGCCGCCGTCTGGGCCGTGGTCGAGCTCGAACCGGGCGCTTCGTTCGTCTGGGCGACCCGATTCGGGGGCAGCCGGATGGTCGCCACGCACCGGATCGAGGCCACGGACGCTGGCAGCGAAGTGCGGTTGCGGATCGACTTCACCGGCGGTTTCGCCTTGCTGCTGGCGCCGGTGATGGCGGGCCGCATCCGCCGGTTCGTCGAGGCCGAGGGCGCCGCCCTGAAGCGGACCTGCGAAGCACCGGATCACTGATTCGCCCGCCGGAGCCGACTTTCAGGGGCTTTCCTCGGAGGACGATCGGGCAGCCGCACGTGCCCGAACGTCGCCGCATGGCGGCGGTTTCCCTTTTGCGGTTGAAGTTTTCGGTTGAATCGGTGGGGCAATCTGGTTAGGTTGGTTCGGCTCGCCTCGCGGCCCGGCCGATCGTGGCGGGCCGCGGCCCGGATCGCCGCGCTGGCCCACCGCAGCCGTCGGTTGTACGAGGAGTTCGAGCACGACGAGAAGGTCTACTTCGGACTGTGCGATGCCGGAACGCTTGCGGTGAGCCGGGAAACGAAGGTGCTGCGGGCGCATCACCGCAGCGCCGACCCGGCTCGTCGGAGCCGGGATCCAGCCCTCGGTCGGCGCAGTCGGGTCGTCGTATGCCAACGCCCTCGGCGAAACTATCAACGGTCTCTGCAAGACAGAAGTGATCAAACCAGGTGGCCCGTGGCGCACTCCCGAACAAGTCGAGTTCGCCACCGCGGAATGGGTCGACTGGTACAACCACAGGCGCCCTCTCTACGAGTACTGCGGCGACACACTACCCGCAGCACTCGAAGAAGCCCTCTACGATCAACACCCAGCCCGGAAACCGGCCAAGCTATCACACGAGCAAACGTCTCCAGACCTGCCGGGACGATTCGCTGCCCCTTTTGGCCGTTCGCTGAGGTATGTCGAGGCAGTTGTCCTTGGATGCGGCGAGCCAGGAGTGGCGAGGCGGCTACCGTCGTCTCGTCGTGTGTCGCCAGCATCCGTTTTTGGTGCTGTGGTGGGTGAGGAGGCTTTGTGCGGCCGGTGTCGGATGACGCGTCTGTGTTCACCTTTCGTCTGCGGCAGCGCGCGTGGGACCGCGCGGAGTGGCTGCCGCGATCACGGCTGCTGGTGCACGTGGCCGGCGGGGGGATCGCGGTGCTGGAGCAGCTGTCCTGGGGTACGGAGGACGGTGCGCAGTCCGCAGTCGGCTTCTCTCCGGATATGGCGTGGTGTTACGGCCATCGCCGCACCGCCGACGGTGATGTGGTGGAGATGCGGGGCGAACTCGACGGCCAGCGAGACTACTCGGAGGGCGCTGACGGTGCTCGTGGGTACGAGTTCGACACGGAGGTCGAGGACGCTGGTGGTGGGCATCCGGCGGGACGGCTACGGTTGCTGATCGACGACGGTGGCGAGGCGCCCCTGCGGTGGGTGGCCTGGCGTGACCGGTTAGGAAACGCCTATTCGGTCGCCTTGCGTTCGGAAAGTCCTTCCGGTAAAGCGGATGTCACCGACCTGGTTGCCGTCGTGTGGACCAGTGCCGAGCACACCGACGAAGGTGAGGTCGCCGCGAACCTCGCAGAAGGATCGACCAGCAAATGGTTCGCACCAAACAACCGTGCGTCCCTTGAATTCCAGCTGCCCCAGCCGGTCGCGGTTGATCGGTACGTTCTCACCTCCGCCGATGACGCCCCTGATCGTGACCCGGCGGCATGGACACTGTTCGGCTCAACCGACGGGAACCTGTGGCGGACCCTCGACACCCGCACCGGCCAGTCGTTCGCCGACCGGCACCAGTCCAGGACGTACCGGATCCCCGAGCCAGGATCCTATGACCACTACCGCCTCGACATCACCGACAACAACGGCTCCCCGGACCTGCAACTCGAAGCCGTCCGGTTCTTCGCCGACGGCAGCGGTTTCGTCGGCTACCGCCAAGGCGCAGGCCACACCCCCATCGCCTACCGGGGCACCCGCATAGTGCGGGAGTCGACGGATGTGCCGACCGCGCCGTTGTCCGGAAAGTTGCCCGACAGGTGCATGCGCCGACTGGAGGAGTTCCACCCGCTTCCTGCTGAGGCGGAGTTGGCGTCGCCTTCGGGCACCCGCCTCCCACGCGCGGTTCCGCCCGCCGCCCTCGAGATACTGCTCAACGCCGCTTCCACGCCGATCGTGCGCACAGACTTCTCTGACGACCAAGCCTGGGAGACCGCCTGGCGCGACATCACCACGCACCGCGAGTACCACGATGGCGACGTCGTCCTCGACGTCACACTGGTCGACCGGCCCGAGTTCGAAGGCTGGACAGGCGAAGAACTCGCCACATTGCTGCCACACACCACTCAGGTGCGGGTCTTGGTTGCCGACGCGGTCACACTCGCCTCCCCAGAACACCCCGTGCTCGTCATGGAGGTCGCACGCGAACAACCACGGTTCTTTCGCGCCACCCCGAATGCCCTGGTAGACGTCGAAATCCAACTCTCGATCGACAACATGGGCTGGGAAGACTTCAGCGACTCCGTCGATCCCGACGGTGTATTCCGGACTTCTACCACGGACCAGATTCCCCCGTTACCCAATGAGTACTGAACGGTCCGCGGCGAGTGGAGGAAGCCTTCCCGTGAACCGACCGCAGCAAGGCAAGATCGTGCGACGCTCGATCTGGATAGCACTGGCCCTCGGCGTCGACTTTCCCGGTGCCGCCGGTCCATCGCGCAGATGTGTCATGCGGCCGGCAAGCAAACCCGGACCACGAGCCCGCCCTCGTCACGTGGCCGAGCAGAGACGGAGCCGCCATGTGCTTCGGCGATCGCTCGCACTACCGAGAGGCCGAGGCCGCTGCCCGGGGGTGGGTCTGCCCTGTTGAAGCACAACCGCCTGAACGGTTCGAACAACTGGCCGGCCTTGGTGGTGTCGATGTGGTTGCCGCCGTTCGCGATTTCTAGGACGGATTCGGTCGTCGTGCCGATGGTGCGTACTGATACCCAGCCGCAGGGTTCATTGTGGACGAAAGCGTTGTCGATGAGGTTGCGGATCAGTTGCTCGAGCAGGGCGGCGTCACCACGGACCTTGGCCACGTCGAGTTCCGAGATGGGCTTGATCTGTTCGTCGTTACGGGCGATTCGCTCGTGCAGGATGTCGTCGGTGAGGTCGGCCAGGTTGACGGTGTCTTTCCTCTCGACGGTTTCAGCGTTCTGGGCCAACGCGAACAGGCCGGTGAGTACGCGCTGTTGATGGTCCAGGCTGGCGAGGAGTTTGCGGCCCAATTCCTTGGTCCCGATTCCGGCGTCAGGTCGGGTCATCGCCACCTCGGTGACCGCTCGCTGCGCCGCTACGGGGGTTTTCAGCTCGTGAGCGGCGTTCGCGAGGAATCTGCGCTGGCTGGCGAACGATCGTTCCAGCCGCGCCAGCATGTGGTCGAAGGCATCGGCGAGTTCCTTGATCTCGTCGTTGGGCCCGGATAGCCAGATGCGGGTGCTCAACTCCTGGTCAGCGGCCCGTTGAGCTGCGCTCGTGATGGACCGGATCGGGCGCAGCGCACGCCGGGCCGTCAACCACCCGAGGACAGCGGCCAACGCCATGACGACCACCAGGGCGACGACACCGCTTTCGAGTACGGACGAATAGGTCACGGTGCCTGCAACGTCGACGAGTTCCGGGGCTCCTGGGTCGACGAGTTCCGGGTCTCCAGCGTCGACGAGTTCCGGGTCTCCTGGGTCAGCCGGCGTCACCGGAAGCTCAGGGGCGACATCCGATGGCGACGAGGCAGGAACCGGGGGTTCGCTCGCGGTACCCATCGGGATTACCGGCTGCGTCATCAGCAGGATCAGGCCGAGCAGTATCGCGCCCGTGACCGCTGTCAGCATCACGTACGCGAGGGTCAGCTTGACCCGTAGCGGCCAGCGTTTCACGGGATCCGGTACCCAACACCGGAAACGGTCTCGACAGGTGACGGGTCGCCCAGCTTGCGCCGCAGTGTTGCCATGGTTACGCGCACGACGTTGGTAAAGGGATCGATGTTCTCGTCCCATGCCGTTTCCAACAGTTTCTCAGCCGAAACGACCGCACCATCCGCACGTAGCAACTCTTCGAGGACGGTGAATTCCTTTTTGGTCAAGGAAATCGGGTGATCGTGACGCGTGACCCGGTGCCGCGCCGGGTCCAAGACGATGCGTGCGCGTTGCAGTATAGGCGGTACAGCCGGCCTGCTTCGCCGTCCCAGCGAGCGCACCCTGGCGACGAGTTCGGTGAAGGCGAACGGTTTGGGCAGATAGTCATCGGCCCCGAGTTCGAGTCCAGCGACTCGGTCGGCGACCGCGGACGCAGCGGTGAGCAGCAGGATTCGTGTCTCGCGACGCTCCGCGATGAGCGAGCGGCATACTTCGTCGCCGTGCACCAGTGGTAGTCCGCGGTCGAGTACAACGACGTCGTAGTCGGTGCTGACGCATCGCTCGAGCGCGGCGGCACCGTCATAGACGACGTCCACGGCGAGTCCGTTATCCCGCAAACCCTCACCCACCGCGTCCGCCATCATTTTCTCATCCTCGGCCACCAGTACGCGCATAGCGCTTCTATACCACAGCGCGCGCCCTCGACGAGCGGAAAAGCCCATACGGGCAACACGGTCTGCACTTTCCGCTCTAAAGAAAAGATAAGGCGCTACCTGACGCTCCACTAACGCCAGATCAGGAACTCTAGTGCTCGTTCCGATGGACATTCGGAATAAACCGCAACGCATTCGGAGATTTTCACATGAAGGCAATTCGAATCGTGCAGTCACTCACGCTGGCCGGCCTGGCCGTTGGTGGTCTCGTCACCACGTCCGCAGCCGCTCTCGCCGAAGGCGCTACCGAGAGCCCCATGCCGACCCTGCCCATCACCTGCACGCCGGACGGCGTGCCGGCGCCGACCGTGCCGACCCTGTCCACCTCTGGTGTCCCCGCCGGTGAGCCGGGTGTTCCGGCCGGCGACCCCATCGACTGCGTGCCGGCTGGAGACCCAGGCGTTCCGCCTGTCGACTGCACGCCGGACGGCGTGCCGGCACCGACGCTGCCCACTGCCGGCATCCCCGCCGGTGAGCCGGGTGTTCCGGCCGGCGACCCCATCGACTGCGTGCCCGCCGGAGAGCCGGGCGTTCCGCCCCTGCCGGCGGCATGACACGCGGATAGGTCAGTTGTTGCCGGGCGGGCCCCGACCGCCCGGCAACAACTCATCCGGCTCATCGCGGCAAGCTGATCCGACCCGGTCCGTGGGCAACCCCGCAGCGGCATCGCCGACCTGGCCCTTCGCCACCGTGGTGCACCAGGGCGTGCACCACGGTGGAGTCCGTGGTGGAGAGTCGGCTGTATCTGCCCGAGCACAGCCCGCCGCGTCCCGCCCCGAAGAGGCGGTCTCACCGCTCACCAACCGACGTCCCGGTGGCACGGCCTTCCTTCGGCGGCCTACGCTTCGTCGTTCCGCCAGTCGCTTCGTCTCCGCCAGTCGTCGATGTCCTGGTTGCCCAGCGCCAGGTTGACCACCATGATCCCCACGACCTCGGGGTGCACCCGGAAGGCGAACCCGACCTGGTCTCTCAGAGGGATCACCAGGACGCGGTGCCCAGGTCGGGCGCCAATCCGCATTGCGCACGGTGCGGTCGTCGGTCAGCACCAGCAGGATCCCGGGCACACGGGACTCACCGTCGCCGAGGGGCAGCGGAAGCGGGGGGACGCATCGGCAGACACCTCATCGAATCGGGGACGAATCACCGTAGTCCCAATGCCACGAACCTTGCTGCACCAACGCGAGATTCCGAATAGCTCGCCCCTGTGGGCAACGGTCAGTGCCCTCGTATACCTATGCCATCCGTATCGGCCACGCGTCCGCACGCTGAATCCGCAGTGCACAGAACACGCCGGGGTGTGACTGTGGTGGAACTCAAGGCCGTGCCTTGCAACCTGATCAGCCCCAACGCCGATCGCTTGCGGCGGTTGAGGATGTCCCGCGTCCGCGGGCCCGCGCACGTCCAGCTCCAGCTGCTCAGCCCGCGACCACCTGACGGAATTCCCGAAATTAGCTGGATATTAGCCGTCGACAGCTCTTGACGGTGCCGGAAACTTGGCGCAATGTGCTCGCTAATCCGCATTCACAGCCAGATCGCCTGACGCAGTCAACGGCTAATGCGTATTACTCAGGAGCAACCATGGCGGAAAAGGCATCCACACCAGGGCGCAGGGGAAGGCCGAGGCAAGCGGAGGTCGCCCGACTGGCCGGGGTGTCGCAGACGACGGTGTCGTTGGTGCTCGGCGGCAACAAGCAGGGCATCGCGCTGCACAAGGACACCCGGGCCCGGGTGCTCGCCGCCGCCCGCGAACTCGGTTACGTGCCCGATCCGGCAGCCCGGCGGATGGCCAGGGCTCGTAACAACCTGCTCGGCGTCTTCAGCTTCACCGCGACCTTCCCGGTCGACGTCGAGCACTCTTACTACCCGATCTTGGTCGGCGTCGAGCGGGAGGCAGTAGCCCGCGGCTACGACCTGGTGCTGTTCACCGGCTCCAGCTCGGGAGCCGCGCAAGCCGTCGCGCCCGGCGCGCTGCAACGGGTGCGGATGGCCGACGGTTGCCTGTTTCTCGGTCGGCACATCCCGGAAGGTGAACTGCGCCGCTTGGTGGAGGACGACTACCCGGCCGTGCACATCGGACGCCGTGACGAGCTCGAGGGCCTGGCTTGGGTGGGTGTCGACTACGTCAGCGCCAGCGCCGAGATCGTGCGCCACCTGGCCGGTCTCGGGCACCGGCGGATCGTGCTGGTCCGCGAGGCCGATGACGCTCCAGCTTCCGCCGATCGCGAGCGCGGATTCCGCATGGCGCTCGCCGAGCTGGGCGGTTCAGCCGGCGCGGTCGTGCGCACCGCCCGGCCTGGCGCCGACATCACGCCGACCTGGGCGCGAGCCCGGGTTGCCGAGGGGGTCACCGCGTTCGTCGCCGAGGAGACCGACACGGGCGCCGCGTGGCGGCAGTTGCTCGCGGCCGTCGAGGGCGCCGGGCTCGACGTGCCGGGCGAGGTCTCCCTGGCACTGCTCGGTTCTCCGCCGGCCGACCTCGCCGGACGGCCGCAGCCCACCGGCTTCGACGTTCCCCGCGCCGAGCTCGGATCGGCCGCGGTTCGGATGGCCACCGCGCTGCTAGCCGGCGAGGAGGCCGCCGAGCCCCGGGTGGCCTGCACCTTCCGCCCGGGTCGCACGGCCGACCGGGCGACCGTTCGGCCTTGAGCCGCAACCACATTCGACACATCACACGTGCCCGAGGAGGCAGCACCACATGCCCACTCCCATCGCCACCCCTGCGGAGACCGAAGTCCTGATCGTGGGCGGCGGACTCGGCGGTGTGGCTGCCGCCCTGGCCGCCTGCCGGGCAGGGCGGACTGCCGTTCTGACCGAGGAGACCGACTGGGTCGGTGGCCAGCTCACCGCCCAGGCCGTGCCGCCCGACGAACACCCGTGGGTCGAGCAGTTCGGCGTCACCGCCTCCTACCGGGCGCTGCGCGAGGGCATCCGCGCCCACTACCGCCAGTGGTACCCGCTGCGGGCGCAGGCCAGAGACCTGGTGCGCCTCAACCCCGGCGCCGGGCGGGTCAGCAAGCTCTGCCACGAGCCGCGTGTCGCGCTCGCCGTGATCGAGGCGATGCTCGCGCCGCACCGCGCCGCCGGGCGGCTGACCGTGCTCACCGAGCACCGGCCCGTCGCCGCCGAGACCGAAGGCGATGTGGTCCGGGCAGTCACCGTCGAGGACGTCCGTGACGGCACCCGCCAGACCATCGCGGCACCGTACATCATCGACGCCACCGAGACCGGCGAGCTGCTGGAGCTGGCCGGTGTCGAGCACGCGATCGGCGCCGAGGCGCGCAGCGAACACGTCGAGCCGCACGCCCCCGAGATCGCCGATCCCCTCAACCAGCAGGGCATCACCGTCTGCTTCGCGCTCTCGCATTATGACGGCGAGGACCACACCATCGACCGGCCCGCCAACTACGAATTCTGGCGCTCCTACCGGCCGGACTTCTGGCCCGGTCCGCTGATCGGCTTCCTCGCCCCGGACCCGCGCACCCTCGAAGCCGTGCCGCGCACGTTCCAGCCGAACCCGGACGATGATCCGCTCGACGTCGACGCCGACCAGAGCGCGGACGCGGGCGACAAGGAGCTCTGGGCATTCCGGCGCATCCTCGCCCGCAACTTGCACCGGCCCGGGGCCTTCGACTCCGACATCACCCTGGTCAACTGGCCGCTCAACGACTACTGGCTCAAGCCGCTGCTCGGGGCCGGCGAGGAGACCGCCCGGCAGGCGCTCGCCGAGGCCCGGCAGTTGTCCCTTTCCGTCCTGTACTGGTTGCAGACCGAGGCGCCGCGTCCCGACGGGGGAACGGGTTTCCCCGGCCTGAAGCTCCGGCCCGACGTCACCGGCACCGCAGACGGTCTGGCCAAGGCCGCCTACATCCGCGAATCCCGCCGCATCAAGGCCGTCACCACCGTTACCGAGCGCGACGTCGCCATCGAGCTGGTCGGCCCCTACGGCGGCACCCGCCACGCCGACTCCGTCGGTATCGGTGGCTACCGCATCGACCTGCACCCGTCCACCGGCGGCGACAACTACATCGACATCGGGTCGGTGCCGTTCGAGATTCCGCTGGGTGCGTTGCTGCCGCGCCGCGTCCGCAATTTGTTGCCAGCTGGCAAGAACATCGGTACCACCCACATCACCAACGGCTGCTACCGCCTGCACCCCGTGGAGTGGAACGTCGGCGAGGTCGCGGGCGCGCTCGCCGCGCACTGCCTGGACGAGGGCGTGCGGCCGCACCAGGTGCAGGAGGAGGAGAAGAGGTTCGAGGAGTTCGCCCGCGTGCTCGACAGGGCAGGTGTCCAGCGTCACTGGCCCGACGTCCGCGGCTACTGAAAAGACCGGTCGGGACAGTTCTTTCCCACCCGGAAGCACCCACCCACGTCATTCGCTCGACCTGCGTACGACACAAGGAGGTGTCCCTATGACCCGGCACCGCATCCGCGTCGGCATCGATGTGGGTGGAACCTTCACCGACGCCGTGGCGGTCGACTCGGCCACGCTGGCGCTCGTCGCCCAGGTCAAGGTCCCCACCACCCACCACCATCCCGACGGCGTCGCGCACGGCATCGTGGCGGCGCTGAACCGGCTGCTCGAAGACGTCGGCTGCGTCCCCGAGGACGTCGCTTTTCTCGCGCACGGCACCACTCAGGCGACTAACGCCCTGCTCGAGGGCGATGTGGCCCCGGTCGGGCTGCTCGGCATCGGCACCGGCCCGGGCGCGGTCTCCACCAAGCGCCTCGCCGCCCTCGGAAACCTCGAACTCACCCCGGGTAAACGGCTGCCGTTGCACTACGCGCACGTCCGGGATCCCGACGATCCCGCGGGGGTCCGCGCCGCCGTCGAGCAGGTCACCGCCGCCGGAGCCGAAGTGCTGGTCGCCAGCGAGCCGTTCAGCGTCGACCTGCCCGACGGCGAACAGGCGGTGCTGGCGGTCGCGGGCTCCTACGGGCTGCCCATGACCGCCGCGAACGAGATCACGTCGCTGTACGGGCTGCGCAAGCGCACCCGCACCGCTGTGGTCAACGCGGCCATCCTGCCGAAGATGCTGGCCACCGCGGACCTGGTCGACTCGAGCATCGCCGCGTCCGGTATGACCGCTCCGCTGATGGTGATGCGTTGCGACGGCGGGGTGATGTCGCTGGAGGAGATGCGGCGGCGTCCGCTGCTGACCGTGCTGTCGGGCCCCGCCGCCGGAGTGGCCGGTGCTCTGATGCAGGAGCGGGTCAGCGATGGCGTGTTCCTGGAAACGGGTGGCACCTCCACCGACATCAGCGTCATCCGCCGCGGCAAAGTCGCGGTCCGGCACGCCACCATCCTGGGCAAATCCTCGTACCTGTCCGCATTGGACGTCCGCACCGTCGGTGTCGGCGGCGGCTCGATGGTGCGGCTCGCCGGTGGCGGGGTGCGCGCGGTCGGGCCGCGCAGCGCCCACATCGCCGGGTTGCCGTACGCCTGCTATGCGACTCCAGGGGATTTGCGGGACGCGAAGCTCGTCGCCATCAGCCCGTTGGACGGCGACCCGGGCGACTACGTGGTCCTCGAAGCCGCGGGCGGCCGCTTCGCCATCACCATGACCTGCGCGGCCAACGCGCTGGGCCGGGTCCCAGAAGGCGACTTCGCCGCGTGCGAACCGGAGGTGGCTCACACCGCGTTGGCACCGCTTGCCGAGGCACTGGACACCGACGTGGCGGGTGCCGCGATGCGGGTCTTGGATGCGGGGGTAAAGCAGGTTCAAACCGTTGTGGACGCGGTGGTCCGCGACTACCGCCTCGACCGCGACACCGCCGTCCTCGTCGGTGGGGGAGGGGGCGCGGCCGCCGTCACCCCGCACCTGGCTGCCAGCACCGGGCTGACCGGCCGGATCGCCAAGCACAACGAAGTGATCAGCCCGGTCGGTGTGGCTCTCGCGCTGGTCCGGGAGCAGATCGAACGGATCATCCCCGGCGCCACCCAGGAACACATCCTCGGCGTGCGCAACGAAGCCGAAGCGGCCGTCGTCGCGCAAGGGGCCGCACCCGGCGCGGTCGAAGTGGAGGTGACCGTCGACCCGCAGACCAGCACCGTGCGGGCCATCGCCACCGGCGCCACCGAACTGCGCACTCAGGACCGCGCCCGCCGCGCCGACGACAGCGAACTCCTCTCCGTCGCCGCGGCCAGCCTCAAGACTGATCCGCAGAAGGTCGAGGTGCTTGCCGCCACCGACGCCCACACCGTCTACGGAACCTTGCAACGTCGCCGCTTCCGCAAACCGCACCACCCAGTGCGCGTCCTCGACGCCGACGGCGTCGTGCGCCTGCACGCCGCCAACGCCCGTGTTGCCACGACTACCGTGGGGCAGGCGCCGGAGCTGCTGGCGGAGCTGATCCGCGAGACCACGACCTACGGGGATGGCGGTGTCCGAGCGCCGTCGCTGCGTCTGCTGCTCGGCTCGCGGATCGCCGATCTTTCCGGCGTGCTCGAGGCGGGGCCGCTGCTGGCCCTGGCCCGCAGCGAGCTGCGCTCGCGCACGGCTGACGAGCCGGTGGTGGCGGTGCTGGAGGTGCGCTCATGACCGCACAGTTCCGCCTCTCCGCGATTTGCAGTGGTGGTTGCGTTCGGCCCGAATCTCGCGTTTCGGGGTTTCTTATGGCTGGTTTGCGTCACGGTCCCCTGGGGTGCGGTTGATGAGGGCTGAGGTTGAGAGAAGGTGTCTCATGGCTGGTCCGCGAACCGCGTTCCGCCGCTCGCGCTTGGCCGATCTGTCCGCCGCACGCCGGGATTCGCTGGCCGCAGAGTGCGAGCGGCTGGCAGCGCTCACCGACGCCGAACTCGCCGCCCGGCTGCTGGCCGGCACTCCCACCCACGAGGCGCGCGACTCGGCAATGCTGGCCCGCTGGGCGGAGGTGTCCACCGGGTTCGGTGCCGAACTCGCCCGCTCCGGCGCCGGGCTCGACGACCCGCCGAGGGTGATCGAGCGCGACGGCGGGCTGGACCGTCGGCTGATGGCCCGTTACCGGTCCCGGCCAGTGTCCACTGTGGAGCTTTACGTCGACGCGCTCGCCCTCGGCGAGGAACTGGTCGTGTTCCTCGGTTGGCAGGCGTGGTTTCCGCCCGGCTCGTTGCGCGCGACCGCGCTGGCCCACGAAGAGGCGCACGCGCGCCTGCACGACACTGCAGTCCGCCGAGCGCTTCGCCACCGCCTGGGACACATCTCCCTGCGCCTCGGCCGCTTCCGCATCCTCGGGCACGTCGCGGGTGCCGATGAGGTCGCCGCGCACGGGTACGCCGGCGCCGCCGTCGGCCTGGGCCGGACCCCGATCCTGCTCACCGCCGCGCTGACCGGCGCGGTCCTGGCCCTCGGAGAGGACTGAGGCCCAATGGGAGTCGTCATCCTTGTGCTCATGCTTGCCGGCGTCGGGCTGATGCTCGCCCGCAAGCTGCCCACCGCTTTCGCCCTCGTCCTGCTCGGGGTGGCCATCGCGATCGCGGCGGGCGCCCCGTTCACCGGCGAGGACAGCATCATCGACACCGTGCTCCAGAAGGGCTCGGCGGCGCTGGCCTCCACCATGCTGGCCGTGCTGATCGGCTCGTGGCTGGGCAAGCTCATGGAGGAAACCGGCATCGCCGCGACCCTCGTCCGCAAGATCGTCGAGTTCGGCGGCGACCACCCGACCATCGTCGCGCTCGGAGTGCTGGCCGTCTCCGCGCTCGTCGGTACGGTCACCGGCTCGGCTCCCGCCGCGATGATGGCGGGCATCGTCGGCATCCCCGCGATGATCGCCGTAGGGGTGCCCAAGACGACCGCGGCCGGGACCATCCTCATGGGGATCGCCGTCGGCGTGCCGTTCGAGCTGCCAGTCTGGCAGTTCTTCTCCACCGCCCTGGAACTGCCGATCGACACCGTGCGCGGCTTCATGGTCAAGCTGTTCCCCTTCGCCCTGCTATTCGCAGTTCTGTTCGTGCTCGTGGAGACCCGGCGCAAGGGGGTGGAGCACTCCTGGTCGCTGACCTCGGGCGTGGCCCGGCCGGAGCGCCGTGGGCGCGGGCGTGCCCGCCGGATGGGCGACGCGCCCTGGTACGCGCTGCTCGCCCCTGCCATCCCACTGGTCCTGGCGCTCGGCTTCGACCTAGCGATCATCCCGTCGATGCTCGCCGGTGTGCTCTACGCGCTGGTGACGACGACACGCCCGGCCGAGATGAACCAGCGGATGCTGCGCACGCTCTACGCCGCCTTCGAGGTCGCTGCTCCACCCATCGTGCTGTTCGTCGCCATCGGCATCCTGCTTGCGGCGGTCAAGCTGCCCGGCGCGATCGAGGCGCTCAACCCGCTGGTCGGGGCCGTCGCCCCGGGGCACCCGGTCGTCTTCGTGCTGGTCTTCACGCTGCTGGTGCCGCTGTGCCTGTACCGGGGGCCGCTCAACGTCTTCGGCCTCGGCGCCGGGATCGCGGGTGTGCTGATCGCGGCGGGCATCTACCCGGCGGTCGCCGTGCTGGGCCTGACCGCCTCGTACAACCAGGTTTTCGGCGTTTCCGACCCGACGAGCACCCAAACGGTGTGGGCGGCGCAGTACTCCGGCGTCAGCCCGCAGCGGGTGATGCTGCGCACCCTGCCCTACGTGTGGTGCGTCGCGCTCGGCGGCTTGTGCGTCACTGCCGCCACCTACCTCTAACCCACCGTCCGAAATGGAGTCTCCTTCATGGAACTGGACCGTCGTAGTTTCCTGCGCACCGCGACGGCGGGCGGCGTCCTACTCGCAGTTGGCGGCGCCCTGCCCGCATCCGCCGCCCCCGGTGGCTTCCCCGACTACCGCTACGTGCGTACCCTTCTCAAGCCGGAGCAGCTCAAGTACAACCCCACCGGCGAAATCATCTTCCCCTGCGTTCGCGGCGTCTACGACCGGCTGAGCAACCCGATCGGCCGCTACTACCTCTATTACGCCCCACACGACGCCCCTGGTGGCATCTGCCTGGCCTACGCCGATTCGCTGGAGGGCCCGTTCACCGAGTACCCGCACAACCCGATCGTCGCCAACGAGTGGCAGCCGCACTACAGCGTCAAGCACGTCTCGTCCCCGCACGTGCTGTGGCACCGCGAGGCCCGGGAGATGTGGCTGTACTTCCACGGCGACAACAACACGACTCGCCTCGCACGCTCGAAAGACGGCATCCACTTCACCTATGACAAAGCCGTGCTGACCACCTCGATGATGCCCGCGGGCACCACCGAGACCTCCTACGCCAGGGTCTTCCGCCACCACCTGCCCTCCCGGGGTGCCCGCTACGTGATGGTCTTCATGCGCAACACCACCGCCAACCACCGCGACATCTGCTGGGGCTGGTCGCCCGAGGGCCGCAACTGGACCTTCGACCACGAGCCGCTGATCGACCACGCCGAGGTCGGCGCGGTCAACGTCGGCGGCCCGCACTTGCTGCACAAGAACGGCACCACGTACGTCGTCTACAACAGCGACAAGGAGAGCGGCGGCAACATCCTCATCACGGAGGTCGGCAACGACTTCTCCCGGCGCGACCACCTCGGTGTCTTCTACGACTCGCGTTCCACCGCGCCGGAAAACGGCCGCGCGGCCGCGCCGGCCTTCGGGACGGACAGGGGAGTGCCGTACATGATCTACGAGGCCGGGGAGCGGTTGTCCGGCGTTATCGCCATGGCCCGCGGTTGACCGCAGCCCGCATGGCGGGCAACGTCCGAAGTGGCCATTCGTCGTGGATGTCTCAGCCCAACCAGTCGAGCAGAGTCACCGCGTCGTGGCGGAGTCTCAAGGACGAGTCGTCCTTGACGAACTCCAGCAGCGCCTGGCGTCGGCGGCCGTCCCCGTGCAACTCGCGGAATGCTGTTTTAGTGGGCAGCCTGGCCGAGAAGCCACGACACTGTCACGTCGATGACTTCGCTCCCCATGTCCCGGAAGCCATGTCCGCCGCCTTGAACGCGGTGCCAGTCCGTGCGCAGCCGCCGGGCTGCCACTTCATGGGCCACCTCGTAGGAGACGTGCTCATCCGCATCGCCATGCACGACGAGCGCCGGTACGTCGCTCGCGAGAAAGGCAGCTCGCGGGTCGAGCTCCGCGAACTCTTCGAAGAGCCGCGCGCCCAGTTCGAACCGTCCCTCGATGTCGAGGAAACCCTGCTGCTGCAAGGAGGTCAAGTCGCCGTAGAGCTGCCGCCCGCGCGGCAGCTCCGGTTGCAGGAAAGTCCGACGTAGATCGAGCACCGGCTGCCACAGCACCACCGAGTCGATGGGCAATTCGCCCAAGGAGAGCGTGGTGCTCACCGCGCCGAAGCTCGACGCCACCACCGACACCGGGTGCCCCGCCGACTCCACGGCCGCCTGCAAATCCAACCGCTCTCCCGCGATCGTCATGTCGCGTGGCCTGCCCTCGCTGCGGCCGTGCCCACGGAAAGAGAACCGCAGCACCGAGAACCCCGCAGTCGCAAGCCGATCCGCCAGAATCGGGAACAGTCCTTGCTCTCCGAGGTCGGCGGTGATTCCGTGTGCCAGTACCACAGCATCCGCACCGCCCTGATGCCACACAGCCTCAAGGCGGACACCGTCGGACGTGGTGATCACAGGTGAACCTCGGTCCGGATCGGACCGGCCGCTGCAACCACCTTCGTGCAGGCAAGGAAGGAGAGGTCTTCTGCGGTCGCGATCCGGGCGATGCCCGCCTGTCGTACGCTGAGCCCCGCTGCCACTGCAGTACCTCCCTGTCGAAAACGCGGATCAGGCACCGAGACTGAATGACACATGCCGCGTGGATCAAGCCCCTGGTCGGTTTTTGTCCAACAGGACTAATAAGTATTAGCGACTTGACAAAAGCGATGGCGACGACGGCTCCGCCCACTCCCACAAGTCCTCTGGCGCCAACTCCTGATCATCTGAGCAGCATCCCAAAACGTGATCAGCACCAGAATCAGGCGCACCGATCATTTTGACGGGGCATTGCGAAGGCCCGCACCCCTAGCGGTGCGGGCCTTCGGCTCAGGCATCGGTGCTTGGGGTGACGCTCAGTCCGCTGCGCTCTGGGTGATCGGGGTGGCGTACGGCGCGGAACCCTTGATCGGCTCACCGGCCGGCCACGCGGCGACCTCGTGGGCGCCCTGACCGTTCGGAACACCGGGGAGTTCGAATTCGACCGAGGCGGGAATCACCGGGTTGGGGGGATTCGCGGTCCGCTGCGAGATCCGCGAGATCCCGAACAGGGACCCGTCCACGATGACCGGTTCCCCCGGGCTGTCGTCCGACCCCACCACGACCCCCGGGACCGGGCCCGATTCGCTGTACAAGCCCACCTTGAGGGGAGGCCCCTGCAGCGTGCACTTGGTGGTCGGGTTCGCTGCGGTGTACTTGATGAGGAACGCTTCGAACTCACCGGGTTCGGCGAGATCCTTGGTCACCGTGACGTTGATGTCGTCGCTGGTGCACGGGGCGTCGCTGGGGTTGGCGACCGCCGAACCAGCGGTCAGCGCGGAAAGGCCGGCGGCACTTGCGACGGCGGTCGTGGCGATGATGCGGCGGAACTTGGCGGTCATGATCTGCCTCCTGTTCGATCGTCTTCTCAAAACGCAGGACGTTCACCGGCCGCTCGGGATGCTCGCGGGTGCGATTGGTCACCGAAAAGCAACCTCGGCCGATCTGTGACGTCGTTCGTCCAGTGCGCGGGTCACGCACGCAGCCGGGTGGGAAAACAAGGGGAGTACGACTTGTTCGCGTCGGCCGAAGTTTCCTTGACGTCAACGGGATCCGAGTTCCGATTCCCACGATGGAAGCGCTGAAAGTGGCTTGACGAGTCCAATCCCTGGACGGCAGCGGCCTGCTTGTGAAACGAAACCGCCCTTTTATGCCGCTCGCCCGGCAGGAACTTTGCCCATCTTGGACGCCCGTTGTTACGGTCCGCCCGGTTAGATCGACGCGGCGACAGCGGCGCACTCGTGAAGCCCGCCGCCATGCATACCTCTCGGCGCCCGGAGACGAGGGCGGCCGAATATCAACGGTGGGAAGGGCGAATCTGATGGAAGGCCGGGGCACCCCAGTGCCGCCGCTTCGTCCGGCGGCAGGGGCTCCCGATTTTGCCTAAAAATTGGGGAATCCCTGCGTCAGCCGACACCTGCAGGGCGCGGCGGACGGATTGTGCGCACGGCGTTGCCGGCATGCGGGTGGAGGCGTAACGCCCCGGCGGTGGCGATCAGCGCGGTCAGCCCGAGCAGGGTGAAGGCCACGGTGTAAGCGGCTCCGCCGCGGGCACCGAACACCAGCTCACCCAAGGGCTCGCCGAGCCGCAGGGCCACCGTGGCCACCGCGATGGCCAGCCCGGTAGACAGCTGCTGCGTGGTGGCGGCCAGCGTGTTGGCATCGCGCATCTGCTCGGGCGGGACATCGCTGAGCCCGATCGTGGCGTAAGCGGTCAGCCCTACCGAGCGGGCGACCCCGGACAGCAGGGCCAGCCCGGCGAGCATCGGCCACGGGGTGGACGAGGTGGTGAAACCGAGACCGGTCATGCACAGAGCGAGGGTGATCGTGGCGGCGAGCAGCACCGGCCGGAAGCCGAAGCGGTTGAGCAGCGGAGTGGTCGCCGGTTTGATCGCCAGATTACCGACGAAGATGAACAGCACCAATGCGCCCGAGCCGGTCGCGCTGTAGCCGAACACCTCCTGGCACATCAGCGAAAACAAGAACGGTGCGGCTCCGACCACGATCCAGAACAGGAACCCACTGGACTGGGAGAGCCGGAAGGTCGGCACGCGCAGCGTGTGCAGGGTGACCAACGGGCTCGGGGTGCGCAGCAGGTGCCAGCCGGCAACGGCGAGCACGGCGAGGCACAGCGCGGTCAGAGTGGCGGTCACCGGCCAGCCCGCGTCGGTGTCCGAAATCAGGTGCGCGGCATAGGTGATCCCGCCGAGCCCGCCGCAGGTGAGCAGCAGGCCGAGCCAGTCCAGCGGCCTCCGGGCGGTGCCGCTGTCGGCTTCCCCGATCAGCTTCCAGGCCACGGCAAAGGCGAACACACCTAGTGGCACGTTGATCAGGAACAGCCACTGCCAGGACGCATACGTGGTGATCAGCGCGCCGGCCAGCGGTGCGACGACCGGTGCCAGCAGACCGGGCCACACGATGTAGGCCATCACCCGCAGCAGGTCCGGTTTATCCGTCCTGGACAGCACCACCATTCGCCCGACCGGCACCATCATCGCGCCGCCGACGCCCTGCGCCACCCGCATGGCCACCAGCACCGGAAGGCTGCCGCTCGCCGCGCAACCGAGCGAGGCCAGGGTGAAGATCGCGATGGCGGCCAGGAATACCGGCCGGACACCCAATCTGCTGGTCAGCCAGGCGCTCAGCGGGATCAGCACGGAGAGGGTGAGCAGATAGGCCGTCATCACCAGGCCGACTGCGGTCGGTGGGACACCGAGCGACTCGCCGATGCTCGGGGCGGCCGTGGTGACGATCGTGCCGTCCAGGTTCTCCATGAAGAAGCAGCCGGCAACCAGGAATGCGGTATTCCGGTGGCGGGCGTCGATCATGGCTGTCCGAGTCCTCAGGCGTGCATTTTCATGGGTTGGCGAACGCGCACCGCGCCTCGATCCGCTCACGAGCCTCGGTGCTGACCGTGACATCACACTGTCCAGCCCTGTCGGGGAGACAGACAACACGGCGCGAGTCGGGCACGACAGAGATCCGGTGGAAAAGGGCAGAGAATAGTGCACTTTTTCCCTGGTTCGCTGGGCTCGATGCGCTGCTCCCGAGTAGGAAGTGAGGACGCCGACCGCAGCGCTCTTGGGCCGCACGGCATCCGGAGGTCATCATCGCCAGTCAACGCGCCGCACGCATAGTTGTGCACGATTACCTGGGACATCCCTTCCAAGCCGAACTCAGCCGCGAACTGGCCCGGCGAGGACATTGTGTCCGCCACGTGTACTGCTCGACGATCGCAGTCGGACAAGGGAAGTTGCGGGTCGGCGAAACGGATTCCGACCGCCTGTCGATCACCGGCATGCCTCGGCAAGGACACCGCGGTTCGGGTCCCGGCACGTACGGGCAGGACGTCGGCGGACTCATCAGGGACTTCGCGCCCCACGTGGTGATTTCGGGGAATAGCCCGGTCCCGGTTCAGCGGCACATCCAGCAAACCTGCGCTGAGCGGGGAATCCGGTTCGTGTACTGGTTGCAGGATGTCTACTCCGCGCGTGCACCCAGCGGCGTGACCGGCCACCACGACGAGTGGGAACGCACTGCACGGTGCGAGAAAGCCACTTTGCTGAGCAGCGATGCGGTTGTCGCCATCGCAGAGCCGTTCGCGGTTTTCGTTCGCCAATGCGGGGTGCCGTCGGAGAACATCACGGTGATCGAGAACTGGGCGCCGCTTGCGGAAATGGAATGCGACAGCGACGACTGGGCACCGGCGAGGTCCGACCGCAGCTCCGGAAAGCACATCTTCCTCTACTCCGGCACGCTGGACGATCGCCACGGCGCAGACCTGCTGGTGCGGCTGGCGAAGGCCTGCGACGCCCGGAACAGCGGCGTCTTGTACGTCGTCAGCGAGGGAACTGGCCGGCTTGCCTTGGAAAGGGCGCGCCAACTGGGAATACGTCGGCTGCGGTTGTACGACTTCCAGCCCTACGACCGGGTCCCGTCCATGTTCGCAGCAGCTGACGTGCTGCTCGCTGGGCTCAGCACAGAAGCGGGTCAGATGTCGGTTCCCTCGAAGGTGCTGGCCTACCTTTGCGCCGGGCGCCCGGTGCTCGCTGCCATCCCTTCGACGAATCGTGCCGCGCAGCTGCTGGAGGAAACCGGAGCGGGGCTCGTAGTCAACCCAGATGACCCGGATGAGTACGTGGCGGCAGCGTTCGCCCTGCTCGCTGACTCCGCACGTCGTCAGCGCATGGGTGAGGCGGGACAGCAGTACGCCCGCCGCGCTTTTGCGATCGAACCTATAGCCACCCGCTTCGAGGAGGTTCTCGTGCCCTGACGGCCCAGCGAAACTCGCCAGGCAGGTCTGCGGATGGCCGGTCGAACTGTCGAAGCAGTCGCCCTTGTCCAGATCGATTACACATGTTCATCCTGACCAGGGAGTTGGTTGCCATGAGTGACCACAGGAGTTCAGCCCTCGTAGCTGGCGGGGGAGGTTTCATCGGCGGGCACTTGGCCGCTCGACTGCTGCGCGAGGGCTACCGCGTACGAGTGGTCGACTGCAAACCGGTTGACGAGTGGTTCCAGGTGCATCCCGACGCGGAAAACGTCGTGGCCGACCTATCGCTTCTCGACGCGGCACGTGCGGCGGTCGACGGGGTGGACGAGGTTTACAACCTAGCCGCCGACATGGGCGGCATCGGTTTCATCGAAGGCAACAAGGCGCGCTGCATGTTGTCAGTGCTGATCAACACGCACCTGCTCATGGCCAGCCGCGATGCCGGCGTGGACCGGTTCTTCTTCTCCTCCTCCGCCTGCGTCTACGCCGCTGCCCACCAGGTCGCCCCGGATCTCGAACCATTGCGGGAAGAGATGGCTTATCCGGCGATGCCCGAAGACGGTTACGGGTGGGAGAAGCTCTTCGACGAGCGCATGTGCCGACACTTCGCTGAGGACTTCGGCCTGCGCACCCGGGTAGCCCGCTTCCACAACATCTACGGCCCGCATGGAACGTGGGACGGCGGACGCGAGAAAGCCCCGGCCGCGATCTGCCGGAAAGTTGCCGCTGCGGTCATCAACAACGACGACAAGATCGAGATCTGGGGCGACGGGGAGCAGTCCAGGAGTTTCACCTACGTAGACGACTGCGTCGAGGGCATTCGCCGCATCATGCGCAGCGACTGCGACCAGCCGCTCAACCTGGGTAGCGACGAGCTTGTCACCATCAACGAACTCGTCGATCTGGTCCAGGAAATCGCCGGCAGCTCGCTGAAACGGCGCTACAACCTTTCCGCTGCCCAAGGTGTGCGGGGACGAAACAGCGACAACACGCTGATCCGCGAACAGCTCGGCTGGGCACCATCCGTCTCGCTGCGGGAGGGAATGTCCGAGACTTACAGTTGGATTTACAAGCAGGTCGGCTACGCCTCGCACAGGTTCCTGCCATGACTGGCATCGCAGAGCGCCCCGACGCCCGATCGATGTGGACGAACTGGGCTGGGTCCGCCCGATGCACCCCGGCCCGTCGCGTCAGTCCGCGTAGTGAGGACGAGTTGGCCCAGTACGTGCGAGACGCATGTGCCACCGGTCAGCCGCTGCGCCTCGCCGGATCCGGGCACTCCTTCGCGCCGCTGGTCAGCACGGATAGCACCCTCGTTGATCTGCACGAGTACGCCGATGTCATCGCGGTGGACCCCGTCGGCATGACGGTCACGGTCCAAGCCGGCACACCGCTCTGGCGCATCAACGCCGAGTTGGACCGGTACGGACTCGCGCTCGAGAACATGGGGACCATCAACGTTCAAACCGCGGCCGGCCTGGTCTCGACGGGGACTCACGGTTCGGGCACCCGGTATGGCTGCCTGTCGAGTCAGATCGCGAGTATGCGGCTCATCACAGGGCACGGGGAACTCGTGGAGTGTTCGGCGACGTCCGAACCAGACGTGTTCTCGGCCGCTCGTCTGGGCTTGGGCGCACTGGGGGTTATCTCTACGATCACATTTCGTTGCGTACCGGCATTTTCGCTCGGCCTTGAGGAGAGAACGGAGTCATTCGCCCGGCTGATTGGGCGCCTGCCCGAACTCATCGCGAACGTTGATCACCCAATCTTCTTCTGGCCGATGTGGAGCGACTCGGTACACATCCGGGCCATGTCGCGCACGACGGCGCCGCGCAGGCCCCCG
Source organism: Saccharopolyspora sp. NPDC050642 (assembly GCF_040654735.1). Lineage (NCBI taxonomy): Bacteria > Bacillati > Actinomycetota > Actinomycetes > Pseudonocardiales > Pseudonocardiaceae > Saccharopolyspora > Saccharopolyspora sp. NPDC050642. The sequence goes on from NZ_JBFAIN010000028.1 coordinate 72,699, forward strand.
TCGCGGTGGCAGGCCTGGCGAGATCACTATCTGGCGGGCCATGTCGGGCTGCATGGCGTGCTCCGGACCCACCGGCGCAATGCCGCGCTCGTGCCATTTGCTTCCAAAGTCCTGACGCGCCGCCCGCTTCGGTCCTTCGTCGACGTGAGCCATCGGGTTTTCACGTTTCCACAACGCGTCCGGGTGGTGGCGATGGAGTACGCCGTGCCACTCGAGGCGTTGGGGCAGGCGTTGCAAGAATTGCGTCGAGCACTACCGTCGGCCGGCGAGGTGGTTTCGCTGCCCCTGGAGATACGGGTAGCGCCCGGAAGTGACATCCCGCTCAGTCCGGCTTACGGGCGCCCAACCGGTTACGTCAACCTGGCGACCGATGCGCACAGCCCGCACGACAAGATATTTCATTGCGCTGAAAGGGTTCTCGGCGACTTTGATGGTCGCCCGCACTGGGCGAAGCTGCATTCCCACACCGCGCGCAGCCTCGCACCCCGCTATCCACGCTGGCATGACGTACAACGGATTCGCCATTCTCTTGATCCGGAAGGAATCCTGATCAACCCCTACTTGGAGCAGGTCCTCACTGGCACGGCTTGAGTGCACAACCGCGGGCTGACCCCGCGGGCGATGCGGTGCGGGGGCACCCGTGACCAAGTATCCCGGTCATGGGTGCCCCTCACCGGCGTTTACCGGATCAGAAGACGGTGACGCCTTGGGTGGTGGGCTGCAGGGTGCCGGCCTTCATCGACTTGAGCGGGAACTCAGCGTAGAGACCGCCGTTCTCGGTGCTGGTGCCGTCGGTGCCGACGATGTTGGCGTTCACCGGGCCGTCGACGCCCGGCACGCTGACGCTGAAACCGGTGGCGACCACGGTGTTCGGGTCCGCCTTGTCGCCGCGCTCGACGAGTACGCCGGCGAACGCGGTCTCGCCCGGGTTGAGCGTGACCTCCGTCGGGCCGCCCGGGATCTCGACCTTCTGAACGGGCACTTCGGTGTGCGCCTTGCCGGACATGTCGACGGGCGCGATGTCCGCCCAGCCGTTGACGTGGCAGTCCTGCTTCGACTTGTTCGTGACGGCCATCAACAGGACTCCGGGGCGGTTCGGCTGGACGGTCAGGTCGACCGCGAAGTCCGATGCCGCGCACTCGGTGGTGGACTGGTGGCCGCTGCCCGCCCCGCTGGACTCGCGGGCCGTCTCGCCCGTCGCCTTGCTGACCGATTCGTCGGCCGGCTGGGGGTTCGAATCGCCGGGAGCGATCCCGGCGGCCGTTGCCGGCGTGTTCACGGCCCCCAGCGTAGGTGCGGCGGGGGCCGACGCCGGCTGGCCGCATCCGGCGAGCAGCAGCGCCCCGCTGAACAGTCCGGCGATTGCACCCAGCGTCCGGGTCCGGTTGAGCATCATTCTTGATCCTTTCGTGCCGCGCGTTGAGCGCGTTGTGGTCTTCGTTCCTGAAGACGTGCGCCTTCCGGTGCGGTTGCCCATTGCACCAAAGTTGTTTCGAGGCGCGCCGCCGACTAGACACTTCGTTCCTCCGATCATGCCCTTTAGGGCAATCGGGGGTTCGACGAGAGAGATCTGCGACACCCACACGCACGTCGACTTACCCGGCGCACGGTCCGCGCATCCTTCACGAGCTCGGTTCGCGAATCCCAACCCAGGGTTGGAGTTCCGCAACCAAAACCGTGCGCCAACCATACGCAGAACAAAAATCGTATGGATAGCAAGGATTATCGGTATGCCGCCGGGCGATTGCGGTGCCACAACAGGAACTCCGCGAACGGAGGGGCGGGGTTGCGAGAGCGAAGGCTCAGAGGCGTGTGGCTACGCGGACTAGATCGGCGAGTGCTCGGGAGCGGCTGTGTGGCGGCCAGGCGATGACTGTCGTCACGGTCGGCGCGTCTAGAACCGGCACGGCGGCCAGGCCTTCGAGCAGGTTGGCGCGGCAGGATTCGGGCATGACCACGGTAGTGCGGCCGAGCGCGATCAGCTGGAAGAGCTGCGTTTGGTTGCGTACTTCCGCGCCGGGGCCCTCGGGATAGACGCCGCCGGGACCGGGCCAGCGGGCAAGCGGGAGGTCCGGCAGTGAACTGACATCCGCCGTCCGGACGTGGGATCTGCCGGCGAGCGGATGCGAGGTGGGAAGAATGGCGACCTGTCCCTCGGCGTTCAGAATTTCGGTGTCGAGCTCGGCCGTCGAGTCGAAGGGTTGATGCAGCAGCGCCACGTCGGCCTGGCCGTCATGCAGCGTTTGCTGGGGCTGGGATTCGCAGAGCAGCAGGTCGACGGCGACGGCACCCGGTTCGGCGGCGTACGCGTCGAGCAACTTTGCCAGCAGTTCGCCGGAGGCGCCGGCCTTGGTGGCCAGGACGAGCGAGGGCTGACTCGTCGCGGCACGCTGGGTGCGCCGCTCGGCTGCGGCCAGCGCGCCGAGGATCGCCCGGCCTTCGGTCAGCAGCACTGATCCGGCTTCGGTGAGCGAGACTTTGCGGCTGGTGCGTTCCAGCAACGCGACTCCGAGCCGTCGCTCAAGCTGAGTGATCGTCCGCGACAGCGGCGGCTGGGCGATGCCCAGGCGCTGGGCGGCTCGGCCGAAGTGCAACTCCTCGGCGACCGCGACGAAGTACCGCAACTCCCGCGCTTCCACCCGTTCAGGCTACCGAATCCATACCAGCTGGGTATCGTTGCGTGACTCAGACGGTGTTGGTTCCCCGCCCGTGCCCGGCCACGATCAAAGGCATGAGCGAACAGACGATTGCGCTGGTTACCGGCGCGAACAAGGGAATCGGATACGAGATCGCGGCCGGGCTCGGCGCGCTGGGCTGGAGCGTCGGAATCGGGGCACGGGACGAGCAGCGCCGGGAGGATGCCGTGGCGAAGCTGCGCGCGGCCGGCGTCGACGCGTTCGGTGTGCTTCTCGACGTGACCGACGACGCGAGCGTTGCGGCCGCCGCTGCACTGATCGAGGAGCGCGCTGGGCGGCTCGACGTGCTGGTCAACAACGCCGGTATCGCTGGGGCATGGCCGGAGGAGCCCTCGACCGTCACGCCGGAGAGCATGCGGGCGGTGGTGGAGACCAACGTGATCGGCGTCGTCCGGGTCATCAACGCGATGCTGCCGCTCCTGCGCCGCTCCGAGCGTCCGCGGATCGTCAACCAGTCCAGCCACGTCGCTTCCCTGACCTTGCAGACCACGCCGGGCGTCGACCTCGGCGGGGTCAGCGGGGCCTACTCACCGTCGAAGACGTTCCTCAACGCGGTCACCATCCAGTACGCCAAGGAGCTGAGCGGCACCAACATCAAAATCAACAACGCCTGCCCCGGCTACGTCGCGACCGATCTCAACGGCTTCCACGGAACCAGCACGCCCGCAGAAGGCGCCAAGATCGCCATTCGGCTCGCCACGCTGCCGGACGACGGCCCGACCGGAGGGCTGTTCGACGACGCCGGGAATGTGCCCTGGTGAGACGCTCCACGAAGTCTCTGGGCTGTGCGGGACCTGCGCGAGCGGCGACCGGAGGCGAGCCCGGAGGAACTCGCGGAGTTAGCGGGATTCCTTCAGAACCCTGGAAACCGCAGCGAACGGGGGCGCGTCCACAACGGACGCGCCCCCGCACCACGCACCGGATCAGTACTTCGGCTGCACCCACAGCAGGTACTGGCCGTTGTGCAGGTTCTCGCAGCGCCAGCCGACCCAGCGGCCCTGCGGGAAGCCCGCGTTGCCCGCGTTGGCGCAGGCGGAGCTCGACGGGTAGACCCCGGCCGGGACGAACGTGGCTGCGGACGCCACACCCTGGGTGGCGGCGGCGACCCCCAGGGTGAGCAGGGCGGCCGCGGCCAGCTTTCGAATCATCATCATCGAGCTCCATTCGCATCGAGACGGAGGTGACGTCGAAAGGGGAGATTCGACGCAGTGCCTGTGAGCCTAAGCAGCGGCATCAGTCGTGACCAGGTCATCCGAGGCGATGGGGCGTGCGCGACCCGTGAATGTTGCCCAAAGGCGCAAGTTGAATATTTTTGGATGTGGGCGTGCCAGTTGAGCTCGCACGTGGTGACCCGGACTTTTCGCGGTGGGCAACGTATTGGGTGCTGGCCAGCACTGATTCTTGTGCGATCACTCGTCAACTGAGACGTCGAGACGCTCAACTCTTACGGTCTAGCTGCGAAGGGCGATCGTGGCGTCGAGTTCCACGAGCGCACCTTGGGGGAGCACGTGGGCCGGCAGGGCGGTCCGTGCGTGGCGACCCGCGTCGCCCAGAACGTCGAGCAACAGCTGCGAAGCCCCATCGATCACCGTCGGCTGGTCCACGAAGTCTCGTGAACTCGTGGCCCAGGCATTGAGCTTCAGCACCTGCTGCACGTTGCCGAGGCCGACTGCGTCATGTATGCGCGCCAGTAGGTTGAGCGCAGAGGTTCTCGCGGCGGTCACTCCGTCAGCCACGGTCGCATCGTCTCCCAGACAGCCTTGCAGGATCTCGCCCGAGGCGGTCCGTGAGATTTGGCCGGACACATAGAGGAGATCGCCGCATCGTACGGTCGCCTCATACGCGTAGCGGGGCGCACTGAGCGCAGGGAGCTCGATGGACAGCGCTTTAAGACGCTCTTGCACGTCAGTCATGTTGCATCCCAATTCGATATGCCGGGCAAGCGATGCGGGTTGGATCGTGCGTCTCGGCCCCGCGTTGCACCCGCTCCGCACGCACGATTTGGCTGTTCAGCCGTCATCGTTTGCTCACGATGTAGGTCCGGTCGCGTCCGATGTACCAGAGGTCCTCGGTGCCGATTGCCGCGTTCTCGTAGCGCCACGGGATTTCGGCGGCACCATACGAGCCGACTTCAAGGACGTGCTTGTAGCCAGGCCGGAGTTCGTTCGCGAACGACTCCTGCTTGCCCATGAGGTGGCCGACGTTGCGCTTGCGGTATTCGCTGTTGAAATCGACGTCCGCTCCGAGCATCCCTATCGCGACCATCCGGTCCAGGTGGGGCGCCAGGTAGCGCAAGGTTCCCTCGTGCACGTCCTCGCACACCACGCCGGGCTTGAGCTGCCCGATGATGCCCTCGCGCACCACGTCGAAGAAGAAGCTGTACGCCTCCTTCGCCGCCGCGGTGCGGGGCAGGGAGCGGGCCATGTCGGAGGTGGCGACGGTGACCCCGTCGACGACGATGCGCACCCCGGCGTCGAGCTGGATGCAGGTCGTCTCGTCGTTGATCGGGTAGTCGACGGGTGGGCCGGGGAAGAGCATCCGGTTGGACGAGTGCAGGTTGGTGAAGTAGGGCTCGATGCCGAAGGGGATCTCGTTCACCGTGCGGAATTCGGCGATCTTGTCGAGGTACACGGCGTTGATGTCGAGTTCGGAGAACGAGCGTCCGGCGTTGAGGCCTTCCTCCGCCCAGGCCAGGGCCTCCTCGATGGCGAACACACTCGCCCGGGCGGCGAGGACCTGGAACGCGAGGTCCTCGTGGTCGCGGGTGTCCCGCCAGTGGCCGAGGTCTGTCGAGACCGGAATCAGTTCCGCTCCCTCGCGCTCGAGTTCGCGGGCAAGGCCGACGCTGATCCACTCGTCCTCGACACCGGTCCGCACGCCGCCGGCCAGCGCCTGGACGGCGGCACCGATGGACGGGAACCGGCCGACGGGCACCCCGGAGACCCCGGAGGCTCCATCGGGCGCCAGCACGACCAGCCTGTCCGATCCGGCAAGCCACAGGGCGACTGTTCCGTCCGGCTGCGCGAACCCGGTGGCCTCGGTGAAGTTGGGCGGTGCAGCGAGGAGCAGGGCGTCGAGAGAGCGGTCGGCGGCGAGCGTCTTCAGCGCCGAGAACCGGCTGTCCTCGCCGGCGGTGAACTCCTCCGCCAGGCCTGAAAGGTGTGCGACGTCCTCGATCAGCCGCCGCGCGGTGTGGACGCCCGTCTCGCGCCAGGCCGCGAACCTCGCCAGGACCTCCTCGAGGTCGAGTTCGTATGCGGTGACCGGGGTGGAGTCCTGGTCGGAGACGACGAGTTCGACTGAGCCGGAGAGCGTGCGGTAGTGGCTGTAGACGACGTCGGCAGCGAGGCTCACCGCCGCGCCGCCGGCGAGTTCCTTCACCAGGCTCGTCAGCGACGCCGAGGCGGGGGTGTCGGCGACGATTCGGGGGTCGATCGTGACCCAGGGTGCGTAGAACTTGATCTGGTCCTTCGGGACTCCGGCTGAGAGGGCGTTGCCCTGCTCTTGTTGGCGCACGAGCAGGTACTGGCCGTTGTCGGTCTGTGCGATCAGTGGTGCGACGAGCGGGTAGGAGTCGAGGCGGATCGCGGAGAACAGCAAGCTCTTGCGTGCATTGAGACCGTAGGTTCGTTCGACCTGCGAGGCGTCTGCGGTGAGGCTCAGCATTGGTATTCCCTGATGTCGATTTCGGGTCGGGAGGCCGGGCTGGCGGCGGTCAGCTGATTCCGGTCATGACACCGATGTGGGATTCGATTTCCGTCGTGTAGTCGGAGAAGGCTGCGGAGAACCGGTGCTCTTTGCCCCGGGGCCGCGGGAGGTCGATCGCGATGTCGGCGACGATACGGCCGGGGCGGCCGCCGACGACGACCACCCGGTCACCGAGCCAGACCGCCTCGGAGATGCTGTGCGTGACGAACAGGACGCTGCACCCGGTGGTCTGCCAGATGCGCTGGATCTCGAAGTTCATCGAGTCGCGGGTCATGGCGTCGAGCGCGCCGAAGGGCTCGTCCATGAGCAGCAGTTCGGGGTGGGAGACCAGCGCGCGGCAGATGGCCACCCGTTGCTGCATCCCGCCGCTGAGCTCGTAGGAGTAGTGCTCGGCTTTGCCGCCCAGCCCGACCATCTCGAGCAGTTCGTGGGCGTAGCGGCGTGACTCGTCGGTGCGGGTGCCGCGGAACTCCAGGGGCAGGAGCACGTTGTCGATGTTGTTGCGCCACGGCAGGAGCACGGGGCTCTGGAACACCATCGCGATGTCCTCGAGCCCGTCGCGGATCGGCCGTCCCTTGACCAGGATTTCGCCCTCGGTGGGCTCCTGCAGGCCGGAGATCGTTTTGAGCAGCGTGGTTTTCCCGCTTCCCGACTGGCCGACGATCGAGACGAACTGTCCCGGCTTCACGTGGAAGTCCAGTCCCTTGAGCACCGGGTTGTCCTGGCCGTCCCGGGATCGGTAGGTCTTTCCCACGTTGTTGACCGAGATGGCGTACTCGTTGTTCATGTGACTCTCCGTTCGGCCGTCACGGTGCCTGGATGGTCTCGTTGCGGTGCAGCGGTTCGAGGTAGGCGTTGCTGTACACGTCGGCTGGGGTGAGGTGGCTCGCCGGGTTCAGGCCGAGGAACTGGCGGGCGACGTCGATCATTTTCTGGACGCCGGCGTCGTCCATGACACCGAACTGGTCCGCCGCCTCACCGGTGCCCCAGTTGAGGGCGCATTGCTCGCCGATTGCGAGGGTGATGGTCTTGGTCTCGAAGCCCGAGACCTCTTTCTGGAAGTCCTGGGCGGCTTCGGCCGGGTGCTGGCACGCCCACAGGAAGCCCTTCTGCATCGCCCGGTTGAACCTCCGCACCTGCTCGGGATCGTTTCTGAGCTTCTCGTCGGAGACGACGATCCCGTTGCCGTAGAGGTCGATGCCCAGGTCGGACCACTTCAGCACAACGGCTTTCCGGTCGAGCGCGTCAATGGCCGGCTCGTCGGAGACGTACAGGGCGAGGTTGGCGTCCCACTGTCCGGCCAGCAGTCCGGGGATCTTCGATCCGCTCGTGGCGTGGACGACGTTGACATCGCCCTCCTTGAGCCCGAGCCTGCTCATCGCGTACGGCCACATCGCGGTCATCGCGCCCCCGCCCTCGGTGGCGACTGTCTTGCCCGGGAGATCGGCCCATCCGTTGATTCCGGTGCCCGCGAGGGCGACGACCGCGTAGGCGGACCTGGCCTGCAGGAGGTTGACCTGTTTGACTTTGGCGCCCCTGCCCTGGCTGGTGACCGTGGCGCCGAAGTCCGCCCAGCCGGCGTCGACCTTGCCGGTGTCGACGGAGGTGACGGTGTTGGTCGATCCCGACCCTGGCATGACTGTGAGGTCGATGCCTTCCGCTTTGAAGAAGCCCCGCTCGACGGCCGAGATGAACGGGGCGTGCTTCGGCAGGTAGGCCACGTCGAGCATGAGGGTCATCGAGTTCTTTCCGCTGCCGCTCGTGCAGCCCGACAGGGCCACGAGCAGCACCGCCCCGACCATCGCGGCGATCTTACGAGTGGAGTTCCGCATTCGAGTCTCCGATCCCCGCGGTCACTTCGCGTGGTTCTTCCACGGGACCAGCTTTCGTCCCGCGAAGTCGACGATGAAGAACAACGCCAGGGCGATGGCGGCGAGCACGATGAAGGCCGCGAACATCGACGGCAGGTCGACCTGGCTGTTGGCGAGGAGGATGACATATCCCAACCCCTTCGAGCCGGCGATGAACTCACCGACGACCGCCCCACCCACAGCGAGCGAGATGGAGATCTTCGCTCCGGAGAAGATCGACGGGATCGCGTAGATGAACTCGATCTTCGTCATCTTCTTCCACTGCGACGCCTTGTTGATCCGTGCCAGCTCCTGCAGTTCGTGGGGTACCGAGCTCAGGCCGTCATAGGTGTTGATCACCAGGGGGAAGAACGCGATGGCCATCGCGACGAACGCCTTGGACTCGAAGCCGAACCCGAACCACACGATGAACAGCGGTGCGAGCGCAACCTTGGGGATGGTGTCGATTGCGATGAGCGCGGGGTAGAGGAAACTGCGCACGGTCGTCGAGTAGTGCAGTGCCGCGCCGCACAGAACCCCGAGCGCGGTGCCGAGCGCGAAGCCGGCAAGCGCCTCCTGCAGCGTGACGAAGGTGTTGCTCGCGAAGTACCCGGGCCGTTCGATCAGCTCGGCGAAGGCCGAGATCGGCCCGACGAGCAGGAATTCCGGCGGATCGAAGATGATCACCAGCAGCTGCCAGACGACGAAGAGCCCGACGATCCCCGCGACTGCCTTCACGCCGGCCGCGATCGAGTCACGGCTGGGTCCTCTCGGCCGGGGTGCCGCCTGTCCACCGAGCGGTGCCTCGGGCGAGGACTGGCGCAGGCCGTCCGAACTGACTTCAGGAGTGGCCATGGCGGGAGCTCCCATCGAAAGGCGCGCCGTGCGCGGACAGCGCCGCGGGACGAGCATCGACGACTTCCGACTGCGGATGTGGACGCCAGTGGGAGCCCGTGGCGGGGAGAGGTGGCAGTGACGACGTGAACGATCGCGGTGTCATTAGGTCCTCACAACATTGGAAGGGTTGCGACCGGGCGGTCGCGGGAATGGTCGGCGAGGGCCGGATCTGGCCGGGGGTAACCCGTCACACATGGCCACACTGGTTAATCGGCGCTGTCGGCGGCGAGCGCGTCTCGACCGGGTTCACCGTCGAGTCGACGCCATACGCCAACCGGATTGTCGTCACGAACCTCGGCCGGCAGCAATGCCGCCGGTACGTCTTGATAGGCGACGGGTCGCAGGAAGCGCTCGATCGCGAGCGTCCCGACCGAGGTGCTGCGCGGGTCTGTCGTGGCCGGGAACGGGCCGCCGTGCACCATCGCGTGTCCGACCTCGACTCCGGTGGGCCAGCCATCGAACAGGATGCGCCCGGCCCGCTCCTCCAACAGCGGCAGCAGCTTCGCGGCGAGTGGATGATCGGCCTCATCGGCGTGCACGGTCGCGGTGAGCTGACCTTCCAGCGCGCATACCGCTGCGGTCAGCTCGGTGGTGTCCGCGCATCGGACGAGCAGCGACGTCGCACCGAAAACCTCGGCCTGCAGCTCCGGATCGGCGACGAACCGGGCACCGTCGACGGTCAGCAGCCGGGCGCAACCACCAGCCGCACCGCCGGGCCGGCTGCCGCGTGCGAGCTCCTCGACGCCGTCCCGGGCAGCAAGGGCATCACCGGCGGTGGCGTAGTGGTCGGCGATGCCGGTGGTGAGCATGGTGGCTCCGGGGTTGGTGGCGACGGCGTCAATGGCGGCCTTGGTGAACGCGTCGAGGCCCGGTCCGTCGATCGCAAGCACCAAGCCAGGGTTGGTGCAGAACTGTCCGGCGCCGAGAGTCAGCGATCCGGCGAACGCCTCGCCCAGCTCGGCGCCGCGGGATCCGAGCGCTGCGGGTAGCAGCAGCACCGGATTGATGCTGCTCATCTCGGCGTACACCGGGATCGGCACTGGCCGCGCCGCAGCTGCGGCCGCGATCGCAAGCCCGCCGCTGCGGGACCCGGTGAAGCCCACGGCACGAATCCGCGGATCGCTGACGAGCCGGGCACCGATTTCGGTCCCGCTGCCGACGAGCTGGGAGAACACGCCCTCGGGCATCCCCGTCTCGGCCGCTGCGTCGGCGATCGCCCGTGCCGCCAGTTCTGCGGTACCCAGATGTGCCGGATGCGCCTTGACAACGACCGGGCACCCCGCGGCCAGCGCCGACGCCGTGTCGCCCCCAGCGGTGGAGAAGGCCAACGGAAAATTGCTCGCGCCGAACACCGCGACCGGGCCGAGCGCGATCCGGCGCTGCCGGATATCGGGGCGTGGCAGCGGGGCGCGGTCGGGCCGTGCCGGATCGATCCGGGCGCCCTGCCAGGTCCCGGCCCGCAGCTCCGCGGCGAACAGGCGCAGCTGACCGCTGGTGCGACCGACTTCGCCGGTGAGCCGCGGACGGGGCAGCGCGGTCTCGGCGTGAGCGCGCTCGACCAGTGCCTCCCGGCGCTCGTCGAGCAGATCGGCGATGCACTCGAGGAACTCGGCACGCCGCTCGGCGGTGGTCGCCCGAAACACCGGAAACGCCTGCGCTGCCAGCGCACAAGCCCGCTCGACCTGCTCGACCGACGCCGCCGAGTAGGCGGGGCCGAGAGCCGCGCCAGTACGGGGATCGGCGGACCGGACCTGCTCGCCCGTGCCGATGACGGGTTCAGCTCCGATGACCATGGCGCCGGTCGGGCAGGTTTGTGGGGGAGCGGGCACGAGTGTCTCCTTCAGCTTCATCGCTGTGCTCAGATGGTGGCGGTGCGCGAGGTTTCGACGACGTCGACCAACAGTGCGTTCTCGGCGTCATCCAGGTCAGTCAGCGGAGGCCGGACCGGACCGGCTGGGTGCCCGACGAGATTCATGCCAGCCTTGACGATGCTCACCGCGTAGCCCGCCTTGCGGTCACGAATCGCGGTATAGGGCAGCACGACGTCGTCGAGCAGTCGACGCACCTTCGTTCGGTCCCCTGCCCGCACCGCGCGGTAGAAGGTCAGGGCGAACTCGGGCAGGAAGTTGAAGATCGCCGAGCTGTAGGTCGTGACACCCAACTCCAGGTACGGCAGCGCGAACGTCTCCGCCGTCGGCAGCCCACCGATGTACACCAAGCGGTCACCGAGACGCGAGTGAATCCGAGTGATCGCCTCCAGGTCACCGACACCGTCCTTGAAACCGACCAGGTTCGGGCACGCGTCAGCAAGCGTGGCCACCGTCTCCGATGTGTACACAGCGTTCGCCCGGCTATAGAGCACCACGCCCAGCGAAGTGGACTCGCAGACCGCGCGCACATGAGCGCTGAGGCCGTCGGGGGAGGCCTCAGTGAGGTAGGGCGGGAACAGCAGCAGGCCGTCGGCGCCGGCCGCCTCGGCGTCGCGGGCCATCTCGACCGCCTGCGCGGTGCCGTGCCCGGCCGGAGCGAGGATCGGGGTGCCCTCCGGCGCGCTGCCGACGGCCGCCCGGACGACGTTGCCGACCTCCTTCGGGGTCAGGGAGAAGAACTCCCCAGTCCCGCCAGCGGCGAACAGGCCGGCGACCTCGTACTTGCCGAGGCGGATGATGTTCTCCCGGTAGGCGGGCTCGTCGAACGCCAGGTCCCGGGTGAAGTGGGTGACCGGGAACGAAAGCAGCCCGGAGCCGAGGCGCTCGGCGAGCTCGGTCGGGGTGAAGGCGGGCATCAGCTTTTCCTCCTGGGGGCATCCGCTAGGGCGATTGGGATCCACCGTAAGAACCAAAACGATGCGCGTCCAACACTGTTTCAGCATTGACTGATACCTATAATGAATCCGTGTTTACGCTGAGCCAGCTGGAGAGCTTCGTCGCTGTCGCCGAGACCCTGCACTACGGCCGCGCGGCGGAACGACTGTCGATGACCCAGCCCCCGCTGTCCCGGCGGATCCAGCTGCTGGAGCGCGAGCTGGACGTCGAGCTGTTCGACCGAGCCGGCCGGGCCGTCCGGCTCACCGCCGCCGGGCGGGCGTTCCTGGGCGACGCCCGGCGCATCCTCGGGCTGTCCGAGCAGGCGACGCTGTCGGTGCGCCGGGTGCCCGCGGGCGAGATCGGGACGGTGGCGCTGGGTTTCACGGCGTCGTCGGCGCACTCGGTGCTCGACGCCGTCGTCGGCGCCATTCGCACCCGACTGCCGGGCGTCGACCTGGTGCTACGCGAGCGGGTTTCCGGAATCCAGCTGGAGGAGCTGCGGTCCGGGGAACTGGACCTGGGCCTGGTCCGTCCCCCGGTCCCCGGCACCGGGCTGGAGCACTGCCCGCTGCACCAGGAGGCCTTGCTGGCCGCGATCCCGGCCGGACATCCGCTGGCCGCGCCGGGCCGGGTGCTGCACGTGCGCGACCTCGACGGCCAACCGTTCGTCATGTACTCGCCGACTGAGGCCCGCTACTTCCACGAGGTGCTGGTTGGCGTGTTCCGCAGCGCAGGAGTCGCGCCCCGGTACGTTCACCACCTAACCCAGGTGCACACGATCCTGGCCCTGGTGCGGGCCGGGCTCGGCTTGGCGCTCGTACCGCAAGCAGCCGAGGCGCTCGGGCTGGACGGCGTCGCGCTGCGCCCGGTGGCCGGGATCGACGGCGAGCCGGTCGAACTCGTCGCCGCCTGGCGGGCGAACGACGACAACCCTGCCCTGCACGCCGTCCGGGACCTGGTGATCGACGTGGCCAGCCGAGGCTTCTCCTGATCTAGCCGATCGACTATGTGGGGACCCCGGCCCGCGCCGCCGCAGGCGGCGCCCGGACCTGAGTTCAGCGGGAGTGTGCTATTCGACCCATTTCACCGACGTCGCCAGCGGACAGCGCGCCACTCTCGTGGTCGGTGGTCTGGTTCCCTTGCCGACACGCAGGACCGCCAGCACGGCATTGTCGCCGGAGGTGTCTTTGGTCGAAGGGATCCCGAGTCCGCCGAATTCTCCCAGCAACGGTTGAGCCGCGTATCCCTGCTCAACCAGGGCCAGCCACAGTCGCATCAACGTCTCACCCGCGTTGATGCGGTCAGCTACGCTCTGACGTGGGCCGCGCAGCACGAGTAGCGCGCCGCAATTGCGCAGCTGTCGGGCACGTCTGTGCTCGACGACCCCGGCCAGCACGCGGCGTCTGACCACGTCCGGTATCGCCGACCCCGCCAGAGCCGATGCAAGACGTCCGGCGACACCGGAGATTCCGAGCAGGTCGTGAGGTGTGCCGAACGAACTGAGGCCGAACTCGGTATCGGCCCGCTTGCGCACCCACGCCCACAGTTCGTCCTCGTGGCCGATCAACGTGGACCTATCGCGTTCGGTCCGGCCGAGGAGCCTGCTTCGGGCTTGCGAGCTGCTCATCGTCTCCAGCTCGACATTTCGGTCGGCACACAGTTTTTCGACCTGCTTCAGGGTCGTGCAGTCGATCGGGGTCGACAGCATGTCGCCTCGGTGCGTCGAACGTGCCCCCAGAACACCCTGGCGGGTCAAGAAGTCATCACGCAGGCGATCGAGGCGGAATCGGCCTGCGAACCAGCTCTGGTCCGTGAGCGCACCGTCGTGCGCCTCCCACTCGCCGTGCGAGAGATAAGAAAGAGCTCCCAGCGCGCATCCGAGGTTCTCGGCCCAGCCCAGCTCGTCCGGATGCACTGCCGGCCAGCGTTCCCCGTTGCGCGCGAGCCGGACGGTGTGGTGGTCGACGATTCCGAAACGCCACGGCTGGGAGTTGTACGTGGAGGGAGCGAGACGGGCGCCGTCCAGGACAGCGGCGAGTTCCGGGGGCAGTTCGCGCTCCCGTTGCCCGCTCCGCACGGGCCGAGAACCGCCTTTTCGCGTCACCTGGTGAACGGTCCACAGAGTTCGGGCGAGTTCCAGCGGCATGCGCACCCGGTGTGCCAACGCCGCGGCTCTCGGCATGGCCGCAGCATGGAGGTCCACCGTCACAACGGGTTTCACCCGTCGGTTCATCAGCAAGTTGAGCACAACCCTGCTGCCGAGCGCACCGAGACCCATCACGCAGTACGAAATCTGCGGCCAGGTACCGCCGTTGGCCAGCCGGTCGGACATGACCGGGAGATAGTCGCTGGGGAAGTGGGTCCTGCCGAACCAGCGCACGGAGTCCCACAGACGGTTGTCCCGGTGCGCTTCCGCGGTCGCCTTCCCGTGGAACGGCAGCGGGTTGCGGCGGTAGTCGAAGACGAACACGGCCGGTTTTCCGCCCCAGTCGACTCCGGCGACGACGGGAATGCCGCGTCGGGAGGCGCGTTCGTGCAGCTGGTACTTGACCCACGCGGACATCGCGGGATCGATCGCGTCGAAGGCGACATGCGCGCCGTCGAGCGCCTCGTCGAGGTTTTCCAGGGTGAGACCGTCCAGGTAGGTGCGCACCTCGGCGGTGGGACTGATCGCGACTACCCGGCGGGCGAGCACCTCGGGTTTCGGCAGGCCGACATCAGCGACCACGCACGCCTGCCGGTTGAGGTTCGACACGTCGAAGCTGTCCGGGTCGGCGAGCCGGAAACGGGTGACACCCATTCGCGCCAGCGGCTCGACCACGGCACCACCCACGCTGCCGCAGCCGGCCACCAGCACGGTCGCGGCCCGCAGTACCGCTTGCTCACGCTCGGTGAGAATGTCCAGGTTGCGGCTCACGGCCTCCGCACCGAAACTCGCCGTGCCAGCGGCGAGCGGATCAGGACCTCTGAAATTCGAATGCACGATCTTTCTCCAGCGCTCGCCGGAAGTTCATCTTCCGTATTTCCTGAAGTTTCGCCGTTACGTAGCGGTAGCTTTGCTGGTCTGGACGGTCTCGTTGAATAGGATGGGGTGGCTTGAGCTGCGGTGGCTTCGGTTATCCGAGCGCGCCGAGGACGAGGATCGTCAGGTTCGCCAGGCCGAGGGGTGTGGCATCAGTTTCTGCAAATTGTCCCAAGATCGGTACGACAGCGGGCAGTTGCGGACGGAGTCCGCTACCCGCTGTGGGTCGCGCTCTTGAAGCGCACCGGGAGGCTCCTGAGGCAGCGCACTTTCCCCTGACGCCATTGCAACTCGCGGGGGTGGACTGCAAGTTCGATGTTGATCGGTGCGTGTAGCAGCGCAGTCACGACGGTCTGTGTCAACAATGTGGCGAGCGGGGCGCCGGGACACCGGTGGATTCCATGGCCGAACCCGAGGTGGTGGTTGGGGTGTCTGTCTATAAGGACAGTGTCGGGTTGTGTGAAGCGTCGCTCGTCCCGGTTGGCGCTGGCCAGACACAGAAAGACGCGATCGCCCTCTTTGATGGTGTTGTCTCCCAAGGTGAGTTCTTCGGTTGCCACACGGTGGACGGGGGCCAGGGCCGGGCCCTCGTAGCGCAGTATTTCCTCTATCGCTTTGGGTATCGTGCCCGGAGATTGGTAGAGGAGTCGGCGGCGGTCTGCGTGACACAGAAGATGCAGGAGGGTGCTGGAGATCAGGCTGATGCTGGTATCAAGGCCTGCAACAAGAAGCAGCATCACCATGGTCAGGATCTCGGTCGCGTGTAGTCGGTTGGTATCGGCGGCCAGGAGTTTGCCGATTAGTCCGTCGGTCGTTGCTTGTTCGGGGTTCCGCAGGAGCCAGGCGGTGTATTCGCGCAGCGCTTTATGGCCATTGGCGCTGACGCAGCGCGCGTTATCGTCCAGTTGCTCGGTCCAGAGATCATGGGACCAACGCACGATCTTGTCTAGATCGGCCTTGGGCACGCCGAGAAGTTTGCCGATAGTCAAGGCGGAGATCGGTTCCGCGATCTCCGCTACGGCATCGACCACCCCGCGCTTCGTGACGGTGCTGATCAGTGAGCGCGTTGTGTGGTCGATGAACGGGCGCATGAGTTCGGCTTGGCGGTGGGTCAAGTAGCGGGCGACGCTCTTGCGCAGGCGAGTGTGCTTGGGCGGATCCGTTGTGAACAGACTCTGGGGGAACGCGGCGCGCGAAATGTGCTGCTGTAGGTCGGGGTCGGCTGGGCACCTGCCCTTGGAGGGGTCGCTGCTGAGCCGAGTGTCTGTGAGGGCCTGTACGGTTTCTCGATACCGGGCTACAAACCAGGTGCTGTCGGAGATCCGGTTCACAGCGCCTGTGCTGCGTATTTCGGACAGCAACTGGTGGAGGTCACGGAGTTGTGTGAGGCCCTGGGGGAACCCTGCAGGAAAAAGGTTTCTGTGCTCGGATTGTGGAGGCCTGTCGGATGGGTGTTGCAGCATCGGTTGTTCACTCCGTCACGGCAGCATGGGATAGGGGAGATGACGCCACAGCGTGCTATATGGGCTCCTTGAGAGTGGTTACCAGGTGACGGGTAGTGAGGTGGGGGCGCGTAGGATCGATCCGGAGCGCCAGGTCACTTCTAGATCCGGGACTGCCTTCTGGAGGCCCGGTATGCCCTCGATGAGCGTTTTGAGAGCGACCTGGATTTCCATGCGTGCCAGGCTGGCACCGACGCAATGGTGTGGCCCGTGGCCAAACGCGAGATGGTGGTTGTCCGGCCTCGTGAGCTTGAGGGTCTCCGGGGCGGCGAAAACCGCTTCGTCGCGGTTGGCCGACGGAATGGAGACCAGCACGGCGTCGCCCTTGCGGATGAGCACGCCGCCCAGCGAGACGTCTTCCGTGGCGACGCGGGCGAAATCGGCTCCGTTATTGAGGGGGGTGTATCGCAGTAGTTCTTCGACCGCTTTCGGGATGGCTTCTGGGTGTGCCAAAAGCCAGTGCATGTGCTCGGGGTGGGTAATGAGGAGGTAGACGAAGTTGGCGATCTGGCACGTCGTCGTCTCCCAGCCCACGACCAGGAGGGCCGTTGTGATGTCGAGTAGCTCGGCGTCGGTCAGTCGCTCGCCGGCTTCGTGCGCGCTGACGAGCGTGCCCAGGAGATCGTCGGTTGGGTTTTCGCGGCGGGCGGCGATGTGCTGATTGATGACTTGAGCCAGGTCCTGACGCGCCCGGGTTACGTCCTCGGCTGTATGGGAGGTGCTGGTCATCACCACGTCGGCAGCGGCTACCAGGCGGTGGGTGTCTTCGGTGGTGACACCGAGTAGTTTCAGCAGGACGTTGATGGGGAGGGGGACAGCGAAGTCTGCGACGATGTCGCAGGGCGGGCCGTTGGCCACCATGGCGGCTACGAGTTCTTGAGCGATTTTCTTCGTATGCGCGCGGAGTTGCTCGGTACGTCGCTTGGTGAGACTGGGGGCGATCAGTCGCCTCAGTCGAGTGTGCTCGGGCGGGTCCATAGCCATGATCGAGGTTTCTTTGGCAGGCCGCGGTCGCATGCGGGGTACGTCTTTGCCTGCGGCGGCCGCACGACTGAACCGGGGATCACAGAAGACCAGTTTCGCGTCCTCATAGCGGGTGACCAGCCATCCCCTTCCTCCGTAAGGCATCTGCACCTCGACCACGGGCTGCGTGGATCGCAGCGACGCGTACTGGGGTGGGACTGCGAGCGCGGGGGGTGGCTCGAACGGGTAACGCAGTACATGCTCGGTGTTCATCGGGTGGCCTCTTCCACCCACGGATGGATGATCGTGCGTTCCGTGTCAATGGTGACCAGGCCACCACCGATCTCTGACCAGTCGTGGTCAACGCCGTGGTATCGCGGGGAGCATCGCGTATAGAAAGCGGTTCCGGACGCGATGTCTCCCAGGCACTCCAGGTAGCGCAGCAGGCCACTCGTGAGCTCCGGATGTGTTGCGATGAACTGTTCGCGGCAGGCGATGAACTCTTCTTCTGCCGATTCCGCCAGATCCACTACCTTGCGGACCGCGTCACTGATCCGCACATGCTCCGTGTTGCACTGTGCCGCGATGGAGTTGGTGAGATCCTTGCCTGCCATGTACTCCTTCCGGAAGGAGTACAAGTCATTCACGAGGGAGGTATATCGGCGAAGGATTCGCCATATTTTGGAGATGGCATCGGCGTGGGCTTCGAGTTCACTGTGGAGATCTACTTCCAGCATGAGCTCAAGGATGGGGAAGTCGACGTCGATCCCTACGTTGACATCCCTGCGCTCGAGAAACTCATCCAGAGTCAGAGATCTGCCGCTGCGCCTGTCAGACGCCTCGGCCTTCCAAGATTCCAAGGTCCCTTGCAGTGCACGGGCGATGCGCGCGCGGATCGAGGGCGGTGCCAAACGGCACAGGCGGTACCAGACGTCTGACAGGCAGCGTCCCAGGACAAGCACATCGGCTGTGTCGGACGATGGCTGGTTCCTGTCGAACTCCTGCCCGTCTCCGTTCAGGATTTCAATGGCCCGGTCCAATGCCCGATTACGCGTGGCCTCATCGGCGTCCCGGAACGGCCCTGGCGCGCTGTGAACATCGTCGGTCATCACCATCCAGCCGCCCAGGTCACAGATGATTCTGAATGTATCTACGTTTCCGCACGTGAATTGGTGAGAAATCCACACATCTGCGAAGCCCTGCGCCAGCCACAAGTCGATATCCCCTCGCGGCGCACAGAAATGGGCCCAATTCCGGATTTCCGGGAACCCTTTGATCCATGCCCTCGTCTCGCCCAGGGTGCGTGCAACGCCTGAGTGCTGCCGCAGGGGAAGCCGTGTCTTGAGGTCGGGAAGGTAGTACTGGTCCTCGCCGCAGTCGAAGAGGGTCGTCCTGGCCATTTTTTTCCTTGTCTTATTCATTTTCACCGTGGCGAGTTTTTCTTCGCCGAGGAGCAGGAAACTGCCCGTCCAGGGCCTCGTCCTATGGAGCCACGCGCTCGTCGAGCAGCCGGACGATCTTGCCGCTGCGGGGGTTCACCTTGATCATGTCGGCCGGGACGAACTCGACCACCAGAGGGTTGATCAGCCCGGCGCGCACGTGTTCGCCGAACATCGGGCGCAACTCTTCGAACCGCGCGGATATCGCCTCGGCAAGCGGCTGTGGATCGTCGACCTGCCCACCGATCCGCAGCACGAGTTCGTCCTTGGAGTCCCGTCGACGTTGCACCGCCTGGAATCCCGCGATGGGCTGATCGCCGGCCAGTTCCTCGATCACCACACGCAGGTCCTCCAGGTAAACGGTGACCGGACCGACCCTGGCTCCGTCGTCGGCGCGGCCCAGCAGGCGGAACCGGCGATCGTCGTAGTCGACCCACGCAGCGCGGTCACCGACCGGATACCGGATGAGCGGCATCAGCCGCCGGACGAGGTCCGTGGCGAGCAGCCTGCCGGGGCGGCCTGGTTCCCTGATCGGATCACCGGTTTCGTCGTCGACGATCTCCACCAGTTTGTGGAGCCGGTGGACACGATGCACGCGCGCGTCCGGCTCGTCCTGGACGGGCGCGGCCAGCACCCCCGCGTCCACCGAGGCGTACCCCAGCGAGCGGACAACGGCGTTGGGGAACGCCTCGGTGATCAGTCGGCGCTGATCCTCGTAGAACGCCTCCCCGCCGAAGAGGAAGAGGTGGACCGCGGGCGCCGAGTCACCTCGCGCGGTCAGCCGCGATGCGACTTGGCTGGCCGTGGTGGGCGTGGCCAGCAGCACGGTCGCCTCCTGCTCGATGATCAGGTCCGCCATGACCTCAGGCGACGGGCTTCCCGCGATCGGCAGGTGCACCACGGGGACGCACGTCTCCTGCAGGCACAGGACGTTGAACAGGAAACTGGCGTACAACTCCCCGGCGTAAAAGAGGTTGGCAACCCGGTCACCGGTCCGCAGTCCCGCCGCCGCGTACCCGTCGCCCTGCAGCCGGGCCATGGCGTGCAGTTCCGCCCTGGTGTACACGGTCAGTTTGGGGCTGTTGGTCGTCCCACCGGTTTTGAACACGACACCGTCATTGTGGCCAGCCGTCAGCACCCGGTTGTCCTGCACCGTGTTGGCCTTCCAGAAGCCGATGTGGTCGACGATCGGCAAGTCCTCCGCCCGGATCGGTCCGTCGGTGGCAACACCGGCGTACAGGTCCCGGTAATAGGGAGAATTGCGGCGGGCGAAGTCGACCAGTTCGGTGAGATCCGGTTCCAGCATCACGTGTCCCCGTTCGTCGGCGAAGACGTCCGTCATTCCGTGATCTCCAGGAGCGCGCAGATGAAGCGGAAGCCGGCACCGATCCCGATCACGAGGACGGTGTCCGAAGGCTCGAGGGACTCTTCCCGGAGGAAGTGGTCCAGGCCGAGGAGCTGGTCGCACGGGCCGACATGGCCCAGTGTCCGGTGCAGGGGCCAACTGGTCCGGTCGCTGGGTATGCCCAGGGGATCGAGGAGGAGAACGGTCAGCTGCGCCAACCCCAATCCGGTGACCGCGAACCGGGAAACCTTGTCGAGCGACACGCCGGCTTCCTGGAGGACCTGCTCGACCGCGGCGCGGGCGGCTGTCTGGAGAGTGCCGACGTGGGGCAGGACGCCGACCGTCTCCGCCTGTGTCATCATGCGGCTTCCGTCTTCCGCGGGGACGGTGGGCGTGGCCAGGTCTTCGAGTTCGGGCACCGCAGTGCAGGAGGTGGCGACCAGCCGGGCCCGCCCGGCTCCCCGGCTCAGCACGGCGGCAGCGGCGCCATCGGACAGGAAGTGCCCCAGCCCGGGCAGCCACCTCGGCCAGCGCGGCGCGACGAACCGGCCCGCCGCCGTCACCAGCGCGGAGGTGGCGGAGGGATCGGCGGCGAGGTGCGAGGCGGCCAGCACGAGTCCCGCAGCGCCACCGCAGCTGCCCGCGCCCGCCTCGACCGCAAGCGCCCGGGAGGCACCCACAACCCGCTGTACGTAACAGGCGGGCGCGTAGTGCTCCTGGTCATCGAAGGCGGCGTGGATCACCGTGGCGATGTCGGCACCCTCGTGCCCGGAGCGGCGGAGGGCGTCGGTCGCTGCGCTCGCGGCCATCTCCGCAGCGGTGAACCCGTGCGAGGCGGTAAAGGACTCGAAGTCGGACATCTCGAGTGCTTGGCGGTCGATCGTGCCGTCACCAACGAGGTCGGTGGCGCTGGCGCGGGGCGGCAGGTACCGGCCGGTGCCGCTGACGAATATGTCGTTCCAGAGCATGGTGTTCTTCTTTCGTTGCGGATCACGCCGCTTCGCGCAAGTATTGTTCCGAGAAAATGAGTGCCATTGAACGCCGATTCGCGTGCAGGCAACGGGATCGCCAGGAAAGTCTGGCGGCATCCAGAGAATTGTTTTTAGGTGCTCCTCGGTCTCCGCGTCCGGTCACATGCTCCGTTTTCGGCCTGCGGAAATCGGTCTACGCTGGGTGTTGCGTCTGGGGTATTGATTCTGTCGCCAATCGGACCCAAATGTTGTTGATCGTAAATTCTGTGGCGAATTCTGACTCTTTTGCCGACAAGGGCGACACCGTTCAGTTATGACCGTGCCCTTATGGACACCCGACACGTGTCCATTCGGGCAGGCGAGATCGTCGAAGTCGATCCGGGCCGTGACTGATTAGTAAGGATGGGACGCATGTTCAACGTCGAGAAGGTCCGGTTGGCCGGAGCCGACATCGAACTCCCCAGGATGATCCCGGTCGAGCAGCGGTTCGCCGCCGAGGCGGTCGAGGACCTCGAAGCCGCGATCCGCGGCCAGGTCGCCGAGCACGACCACAACCGCCCGGTCAGCGGCAAGCGGATCGCCATCACCGTGGGAAGCCGCGGGATTGCCCAGATCGACCGCATCGTGGCCACGCTCGTCGACGCCCTGCTCGGCTGCGGCGCCAAGCCGTTCGTGGTGCCCACGATGGGCAGCCATGGTGGCGGCACCGCGGAGGGCCAGCGGCAGGTGCTGGCCGAGTACGGGATCACCGAGGAGAGCATCGGCGCCCCGATCGTCTCGTCCATGGAGACGGTCGTGGTCGCCGAGTTGGACGACGGCACCCCGGTGCACTTCGACGCCGAGGCCGCCCAGGCCGACAGCGTCATCGTGCTCGGCCGGGTCAAGCCGCACACCGACTTCCGGGGCACGCACGAGAGCGGTCTGGCGAAGATGCTCGCCATCGGCCTGGGCAAGCACCGCGGCGCGACAACCCTGCACGCCCACGGCATGGCTGCGTTCGACACGCTCATCCCGGCGGTGGCCGAGGCGATGCTCGGCGTGGTCCCGATCGAGTTCGGGATGGCCGTGGTGGAGAACGCCTACGAGCACGTCGCCCGCATCGAGTTGGTCCCGACCGCGAAACTGCTGGAACGCGAGGCGGAACTGCTGGTCGAAGCCAAGCAGCTGATGCCGAGGCTGTTGATGTCCGACATCGACGTGCTGGTCGTCGACGAGATCGGCAAGGACATCAGCGGCACCGGGATGGACCCCAACATCACCGGCCGCGCCCAGGTCAACGCGGACAAGTTCCACGCGGTGCCGATCAAGCGGCTGGTGGTGCTGGGCCTGACCGAGCACACCAACGGCAACGCCTGTGGCCTGGGCTTGGCGGACGTGACCACCCAGCGCTGCGTGGACCAGATCGAGTTCGGCTCGTTCTACACCAACTCGCTGACCGCAGGCCTGCCCGACAGCGCCCGGATCCCGATGGCCCTGGCCAACGACCGGGACGCCATCGTTGCCGCCCTGCACATGTCCCGCGGCCCCGCGGAACGACCGGCGAAGGTGGTGCGCATCCGAAACACCCTGTCGATGCCCCGCATCGAGGTCTCCGAGGCCTACGCCCAGGAGGTCGCCGACCACCCCGACATGGTCGCGCTCGGCGAGCCGCACGACTGGGACTTCGACGCCACGGGAACCCTCCAGCCCCTCCCTGCCGCCCGCTGAAGGACCGCGGTGGGTCGGGACCTGGAGACCGGCGCCAAGCACTACGGCGCGGAGCAGCGCTCACGGACCGTGCAGCGAGGAATCGAGGATTTCTGACAGCAGATCCAGAAGGGAATACCCTATTGCGGAGCCGAATCTCTCCGGCATAGCTTCACGGCGCAATTTCCATGCGACCGCGGCAATAGTGATTCGGCACAGAGGCACCGAGGCGACCCGTCAGAACCCGTCCAGCATCCGGTGCTCTCCGCGATCTTCGCCACCGCACTCTAGGGCCAACACTGCAACGCGGCACTCGCGTGGGTAGTGGAGGCGTTCGCGCTTACCGGGCCCGGCAGGTCCTGAGGTAGCTGAGGAACGATGCCTGCAGGCCAGTCACGTGCGTTTCGCGCAGGACCGCGCTGGTGACGGCTCCGCCGCGTGAGGTGAGGCGGTGAAGGACGGTGGCCGTGTTCTTCGTGATGTTTTGGTAGATGGCCAGGTCTCCGAGCAGCTCTCGCTCGTTGAGGGTCACGTGAAGCTTGGCGGCATGCCGCCTGTCACCCATCTCTTGGAGCTGGGCGAAGATCTGACTGTCTTCACCGGCGACGCCGGGACTGCCCGCTCCGATGCTCTCGAAGAGCGTGCTGCCGGTGAGCCAGGTGTAGAGGCTGAAAAGTCCGCCGTAGGAGTAGCCGAAAAGGCCGTGACCGTTCGTGGCTGTGCCGTAGTCGCGTTCGATCCGCGGGTGCAGTTCCGCGGTGAGGAAGCCCAGGAACGCATCGGCGTGGGTGTCGCGCAGTTCGGCGAGGTAGGCGTCGGCTTCCTCGCGTGTCCTCACGCCCGTTTGAACTCCTGCCTCCACGGCATCGATGAGCTCCTTGGCGATGGGCTCGCCGGGTGGCACGAGGTCTCTGTTGCGCAGCCGATCCCAGTGCTGTGCGTCTTCGCCCGCGTAGCCGACGCTGACCTGGATGTAGGGCTGGATCCGCTGCATGGGGTCCGCCTGGGTGACGATGAGCGGAGCCGTCATGCCCACGGCCCAGTTGCCGTCGAGCACATACACGGCAGGCGCTCGCGTCGTGGCGGGGTCGTAGCCCGGTGGCGTGGTGACCCAGACGCCGTAGTCGTGCCCACCGCTGGAGCGCATCTCGAAGTAGTCGGTGTCGGCGAGGCAGCCCTGCCACATGGTGCTCATCGGAGGTCCTTCACAACACGTCCGGCTTGGACGACGAGTACGGCGTTGGCGGGGTCGGCGAAGAGCTTCGGATCTTCGAGCGGATTGCCGTTCCAGAGCACGAGATCCGCCTGCATGCCGGGAGCGATGACCCCCACTTGGCTGGATACGCCAAGGATCTCGGCGTTGGTCTTCGTGGCCGCCACGAGTGCTTCCATCGGCGTCTCCAGCTCTGCGCGCAACTTGAGTTCTTCGCCTCGACGGTCCTGAGCCGGACCGATGAGATCGGAACCCAGCCCGATCCGCACTCCGGCCTCCTTGGCGACGGCAAGCGCCTCGGTCATCCGCTCACGAACACCCAGCACACGATCGCGGGTCGACTCGCCGAGGCCGGCTCCAGCGGTGTCATGCAGCAGTTGCTCGACGACAGCGAACGTCGGCACAAGGGCGACCTCGCGAGTGGCCATCAGGGTGGCCGTGGACTCATCGAGGTCGGTGCCGTGCTCGACACAGCGCACGCCGGCCTTGACCGCGTTCCGAATGCCTTCGTTGTTGTGGGCGTGAACCGTCACATAGGTGCCCCGTGCCGCGGCTTCCTGAACAGCGACGGCGATCTCTTCCACGGTGAACTGGGTGTCGGTCAGCCGGTCGTGCTCGCCGACCACTCCGCCGGTCACACAGAGCTTCAGGAAGGAGGCTCCGCGACGGAAGGCCTCGCGCACGTTGCCGCGCAGCTCGCCTGCGTTGCCCGCCATCATGGACAGGGCGCACAGACCGGGAACGTGATGGCTGCTCCACAGCTCGGTGGGTTCCCACTCGGCTCCGTAGTAGCCGTGCCCACCGGTCTGGCACTGAACAGGTCCGCACGACAGGACGCGTGGCCCCCTGACCTTGCCCTTGGCGATCGTGGTGACGACGCCGCCGTCGATCCCGCCGGTGTCCCGAACGGTCGTGAAGCCGGCGTCGAGCGTCGCGCCGGCCGTGGCGAAGATGTCTGCAGCGATCTCCGCGGCACTGATCCGAAACGAGAACTGCGGCTGGATCGGGCTCGACAGGCCCAGGTGAACGTGAGCGTCGATCAGGCCAGGCGTCATCGTCAGTCCCCCGGCATCGAAGCGCTCGCCGTGTGCGCCGGAGGCACCGAGCTGGGTGATACGCCCGTCTTCGATGGTGACGTTGACGTCGACGGGGTCGCGACCCGACCCGTCGACGACCGCCGCGCCGGTTATCTGAAAAGGTCCCACGAGTCATGTCCTCCGCCGTCGGTGAGCTGACTGCAACCATGGTTGAAGCACCACGGCACCGTCAGTCTTTTCCAATGGATAAACTGTGGGAGTGATCCTGTCAAGCACGGAACGCACCGGCGACGCACGCGAGCGCCTCCTGGCTCGGCTTCTCGACGCCTTCGACGAGGCCCTTCCCGCACCGGAGGTGTCACTCCGTGAGATCGCCGCCCGGATCGGGACCAGCCACGCCCTCCTGCGATACCACTTCGGGTCGCTCCCGGGCGTCCTGGCAGCCATGCTCAAGGCGCAGCGATCCCGTGACAACGAGGCGCTTTTCGAGGCCGCCCAGCAAGGCACCTTCGACGACCTCGTCGTGGCGATCTGGCGGACCTACACCCGCCCGGAGCAGCTGTCGCGTGTCCGCGGCTTCTTTCACGTCGTAGGTCTGGCCGCGTACAGCCCGGAGAACTTTCGTGAGTTCATAGACTCACTCGACGACCTGACCAAGATTCTGGCCTCGCTCGCGGAACGCGAAGGGCTCGATACCAAGGAAGCGCTGACCACGGCCTCCGTCACCATCGCCGCGATTCGTGGCCTGCTCCTCCAGGAGGTCCTGACTCCGGCAGTCCACTCGGAGGACGCGGTGGCCTTGATCCTGCGCATGAGCAAGGGCCAATCCGTTCCACGGACACATCCGGGGCCTTGAGCAGGTAGTACTGCAACGACGGCGTGCCAGGCCCGGTCGTGGCGGGCCTGGCACTCCCACATCACTCTGGCCATGCTCGCCGCCGTCTACCTCGCTGCCACCCGCGCCCAGGAGGCCGAAAAGGGGCACCTGGGACCGGCATCGACGGGTTGATCCCATTATCGGGCAACGAGATCCGCCCCTGATCGCCGAGTGCCGTTGCAGTACTAGCCCCGCCCGCTGAACAGGTTTGGACGCTGAGTCGGCGGCGTTTCGCCCAAACCTGTTGGCGCGCCGATTTCTTCAGGGGCAGCAATAGCTATGCCGGAACCGCCGATCGGCCCGGTCGCGGTGCTGGGCGCGGACGATTTCGCCGTCCGCCGCGGGCACCGCTATGGCACTGTCATGGTCGACCTCGACACGCGCAAGCCGGTCGACCTTATCGACGGCCGTGACGGTGAGGACCCGGCCGTCTGGCTCGCCGCCAGGCCTGGCTCGACGGCCACGTCGAAGACCGATCCGAGCATCACGAGAAGACCGCGCCAGAGCCCGGATTTTGACGCGGATGGCGTCGATGAGTGTCATCGGAGAGATCCGGTCGAGCGGTCGGTTGGACCACTCGGTTATCGGTGGGGGCAGGCCAGGGCGAGGTCCACTGTTGATCAGGCGGACTTCCCGGCGATGCGTTCGGTGGCGGTGAGCCGGGCGGCGTCCGCCTTGCTGGAGCTACGTGCCGAAGCATGGGGAAGCCCCTCGATTGCTTCGTGAGGCGGCGCGGTGTTTTAGGGGCCTTGCTTCTCCGGGGCTGGACTTCTACCGCAAAGAACTATATAACTAGTGAAAGTCTTTTTTAGGAAGACATCGCCTCGCATACATGCGCAGGGACAACGTGGAGGTAGCAGCATGACCTGGGTGGCGTGGCGGCAGCACCGCGCGCAGTTGTTGCTGATGGCAGCGGTATTGCTGCTCGGCGTGGTCGCGGTCCTGGTGCTGCATACGAGCATGTTGCAGCAGATTCAGGCGCAGGGGCTGGAGCGGTGCCTCGCGGTGGGGGGCCAAGGCCCGGGCTGCGCGACCGGGGTGAGTGATTTCCGCGACGAGTGGTTCGATCTGCTCAGAGTCGGCCAACTCGTGATCGTGGTCCTCCCGGTGCTGCTGGGGGTGTTCAGCGGGGCGCCGCTGTTCGCCCGCGAGATCGAGCACGGCACCCACGTGCTGGCGTTCGCGCAATCGGTGACCCGGGTCGGCTGGATGGCGGCCAAGCTGGTGATGCTGGTGGTGCCCTCGCTGGTCGTACTGGTGGTCCTGCAGTTGCTGGTGAGTTCCTGGGTCGCGGACGCCGGGCTGATGGGGCCGCTGGTGGACGGCCCGTTCTCGTTCCTGAACTTCGAGAGCATGGGGTGGGTGCCGGCCGTCCACCTGCTTTTCGGCTACGCGTTGGGCGCGCTGCTGGGGGCGGTGCTGGGGCGGTCGTTGCCGGCGATGATCAGCACCCTGGCCGGGCTGGTGGCGGTGCGCGGTGCCGTCGGATTGGCGGGACCGGCTCTGATGCCGTCGCAGCTGCGGACCTCGGCCGACCCGATGAGTGCTCCCGAGTCCGGTGTGGACGAGGTGGTCCAGGTGGGTTTCCTGGGTGCCGACGGGCGGACCATACCGGAAGGCGGCTTCAACGCCACCGTGTGCGGTTCGCGGGGCGATGTTCCAGTCTCGACCTTCGACCCGGCTCAGTGCTATGCGCAGCACGGGGTGGTCGGCCAGTATGCCGAGGTGGTTCCGGCCTCGTACGCCCCGATGCTGCAGCTGATCGAGTTCGGCGTTCTCGGCGTGGTTGCGGTCCTTCTGTTGGGAGGAACCGCGTGGACGCTGCGCAGGAAGCATTGATGACGCTGCGTGGAGCGCGCGCCTTCGGCGATGGCCGCCCCATATGCTGGGCGATATGATCGAGTTCCGGATCGACCGTCGCTCCGGGGTCTCCACGTACATGCAGATCGTCCAGCAGGTCACGCAGGCCATGCGGTTGGGACTGCTGGGGCCCGGTGACCGGTTGCCCACTGCGCGCGAGGTGGTGGAGGCCACGGCGGTCAATCCGAATACCGTGTTGAAGGCGTATCGAGAGCTGGAGCGGGACGGCCTGGTGGAGGCTCGGCGTGGGGTCGGTACCTTCGTAACTCGATCGCTGGCGAGCGGCCGGACCTCGGTCGAAGCCCCGATGCGACGCGACCTGGCGGACTGGATGAGCCGTGCCAGGAGCGGCGGGCTCACGGTCGAAGAGGTCGATGCGCTGTTCGCTGCCGTCCGTGACGAGTACTTCCCGGCCGGAGGACTGGAACACCCATCATGAGCGCGCTGAGCACCATCGGTTTGTTCAAGCGCTACGGCGACCGCCGGGGGATCGAGGACTGTACGGTCGAGCTCCCCGAAGGCAAGGTGGTCGCGCTGGTTGGTGCCAACGGTGCGGGCAAGAGCACGTTCTTGGCGTTGGCGGCCGGCCTGGTCGAGCCGTCGTCGGGTGCCGTGCGGGTGTTCGGCGACGAGGTCCGCGGCCGCATCCACCCTGACCTGGTGGGGCCCGCCGATGCGGGGCCCCCGGAGATCGGGACGGTCGTACACGCGAGGAAATCCGGGAGGCAGCAGCGGATGCTGGTGCGCGCCCCCGGGGTACTCGCCGCGGGCTGGGAGTCTCGGCAACCGGACCTGGAATCGCTCGTGACCGATTACCTGCGCGCCGGCCGCGAGCGCGCGGGAGTCTGAGAACCGCTCGCCAGCCCCGCTGATCCCCGTCGCCGAGCCGGGGCGGCGGGGCTTCGTCGTTTTCGGGCCTCCGGCGGGGGATTCGTTGCGTGTTGCCGCGTCGGCTCGGCCCCCTGCGGGAGCCCTCTTCCGTGCTGCTGACGCGATCGGCTCGTTCTGCTCCTGGTGAGGCGTCTGCTGGCGTGATCCAACGTGATCCATCCAGTCGGTGCCCTTTCGTCCCGCTTTCCCAGACCCGGCCTTGTCCGCGATCCGCACCACTGCTAGTCTTCAGTCATTCCACTAGATAACTAGTGGAATGACTCAGAAGGGTAGTGAACATGGGCTTCACCTTTGGCAAGCGCGAAATGATCGTTGGACTGCTGGCTGCGGGAGCACTTGCCGGCACTGGCGGCATCGCTGCCGCGGTGCCAGCGGAGAACGTGCCGGAACTGCGGATCAGCTCGGCCGGCTACGCGCTGGAGTACACCGTGGTGAACGGCAATGGCGACGGCTTCTCCTCCGTCCTGGAGCCGAACTCCACCCGTGAGAGGCAGGCCGAGGGCTTCACGACGGTGCGGTTCTCCGTGAACGGCAAGGTCGTGAACGCCTACGGCCCGCTCGAGGCTGGTCGCACGCTGGTCTGCAATGCGGGAGGGACCGCGGCCGCGCCGAATGTGGAGTGCGCCTTCGCCTGACCCGGAACTGCGCGCTGGGAGCGTGCAGTTTTGCCGGCGGAGTCCGGGAGGTGGCTGCCACCCGGACTCCGCCGGCGCCGGCAGGTTGACCTGCTGAGCTGTTCCACGGCTTGCGGCGGGCGGTCGTCGGTGGGTTGCGACGAGCTGAAGACGTCGTGAAGAAGCTGTAGATCCAGGACGGCCATGCTGTGTGTCGTGCAGGACCCGACATTGAGGAGCGCAGGCATGATGAGCAGCCAGAACCACAAGACGATCCGCTCTACCGCGGTTTTCGACCTGACGGCCCCGGCAGGCGTGAGGACGCCGGTTGGGGTGGAGCTGCGGTACGACAGCCGTGAGCCGTACGCGGTGAACATGAGCTTCCGCGCGGGGATGAGTGGTCAGGTCGACTGGTTGATCGCTCGAGACTTGCTGGCGGACGGGCTGGTCATTGCGAGTGGCGAGGGTGACGTGCAGATCATCCCCCAACCCGACGACCACGAGCGCGTCGTCATCGCGTTGAGCTCGCCGTCCGGGCAGGCCACCTTCGAAGCGCCCGCTGCCGAACTGGCGGAGTTCCTGAACGAGACCTACGACGTCGTCGCCCCCGGTAGCGAGAACCACTGGATGAGCTTCGATGAGGAACTGAGTCGACTACTGCAGGATGATATGCACTGATCGACATGAACCGAAGCCGTGTGGTGCCAGTTCGACGCTTTATGCCGCGGAGCGGTTCGAGGCGGCACTACGGGTGTGCGGATTTACTTGTGCCCAGCTGATCTAGAGAAGACGTAGAGACGTTGTGGAGTCGGCGCCGGCAGATTGTTCGGTGCAGAGATAGAAACCACGGGAGTGTGCGATGGAACGAGTTCGCGTGGCTGTGCTTGCCTCAGATGCCATCACGCATGCTGGTCTTGCAAGCCACCTCGACTCTCGCGCCGAGGTGTTGGTGGTGCCGAATCGAAACCTGGTCGAGGTGGACGTCGTCGTCCTGGCCGCCGAGCGGCTGACTGATGGCGTGACCGCCTTGCGCGCCTTGGGCGCTGAGTTCGAGCGTCGTGCAGTCCTGGTGATCGACCAGCTAGATCCGGCTGGTCTGCTTGCGGCGGTGGAATGTGGTGCGGCGGCGGTGGTCCCGCGCAGTGCCGCCACCGCGGAGCACTTGATAAAGGTCATCCAGGTCGCCGCGACCGGAGGTGGAGTGCTGCCGCCGGAATTGATCGGAGAGCTGCTCCGCGAGTTTGCTCGTCTGAAGCGGGACGTTCTGGCGCCGCGAGGAATCAGCGTTTCCGGGCTGACGCCTCGCGAGCTTGATGTCGTCCGGTTGCTGGCCGAGGGCTTGGATACCGTTGATATCGCCGAGAAGCTGGCCTACTCGGAGCGCACCGTGAAGAACGTCATCTACGGGATGACCACCAGGCTCAATTTGCGCAACCGGCCGCATGCCGTCGCCTACGCGATGCGTGCAGGCGTGATCTGAAACGCGAGTGCTCATGGTCTTGCCCGTTCGATCGCCGCGGCGGAGTACGGATGGGCAAGAACTGCTGACATCCGCTCACTGATGTCGGAGAGTCTGTTCGCTGCGAACGAGAAAGCCCGCTAGGGAACGATTCAGCCACGGCAGTGGCCGATCGGCTTGTGATCGGCAGATTTCGCACGTACCGTCCTGGGCGGCATCAGATGTTGTGGTGATCGACGCAGCCGCACTGCCACTGGCGGGCAACGCTCTTCCGACACCCACCTGACCGGTGCGCTCCCACTCGCCGCTCGACGACATTCGAGCCTCATGATCCCGGAGTTGTCATGAGCTCGCACAAGAAGAACACCGGCCCCTCATTTCACCCGCTCGCCTTCGGCGGCTGGGGGAACTACCAAGAATGGGCCGACCACCAGTTCCAGCCACGGCCCGCCGCGCCGGAGGCCGGCGACGGAGATGCGTCCGAGCCTGGCCAGGAAATGCACGACCAACCGGCCGAGCCGATCGACGCGGCACCCGATACTCGCGAACCGGACCAGGCCACTGCTACCGATCGAGCTGAACGCGACCCAGCGGAGCAGGCCGGAGCAACCGTTTTCGTCGAGGCCGAGGAATCGGGGGCCAGCGTGGCGATGCTGCGCCCGTACGTCCGCACCGGCGGCCGCGCCGAGCCCGAGTACGAGTTCCGGGTGGAAACGCTGGTGTCGGCAACTTCGCAATGGCTGGCTGGCACGTCGATCAACCCTGATCTGGACGAGATCCGTTCGATGTGCGCGTCACCGCATTCGGTTGCCGAGATCTCATCCCGCCTCGGGGTTCCGCTGACCGTCGCCCGCGTTCTCATCGGCGACGCCATCAAGGCCGGACTGGTCGTCATCCACGGCGGCGCGTCGAATCGCGGTGCAGGTCCTTCCCTCGACACTCTGCAGCGGGTGTACGAAGGGTTGCTGAAGCTGGCGTGACGTAGTCGGTTCGGGGTGATTCGGCCGTCTTCTTCCGTCCGACCTTCACCAGGAAAGCTGCGAGGACGAACGAGACGGCGGCCGACACCGCCACACCCGTGATCACGCTCAGGTGGCCACCCCGCGGCGTGACTGCCATCAGTGCGATGATGCTTCCGGGAGAAGGAGTCGCGAACAGTCCCGCTCCGGTGGCGATGAAGGTGAAAATCCCCGCGGCACCGCCTGCGATGGCCGCCAGGATCAACTGCGGCTTGGCGAGGACGTAGGGGAAGTAGATCTCATGAATACCGCCGAGGAAGTGGATTGCCAACGCGCCTGGCGCGCTGGCCCGTTCCGGTGCGGATCCGAAGCACGCGCAGGCGAGCAGAATACCGAGCCCAGGGCCGGGGTTGGTCTCCAACAGGAACTCGATCGCCTTGCCGTTCTCCGCCTGTGCGGTGACGCCCAGCGGGCCCAGGACGCCGTGGTTGATCGCGTTGTTGAGGAACAGCACCTTGCCGGGTTCGATGATCAGGGCTGCCAGTGGTAGCAGGCCGAGGTCGATCAGCGCCTGCACCCCGCCGGCCAGCGTTCTGGCCAGCCCGCTGATCGCGGGCCCGATCCCGACCATGCCCAGAATCGCCACGCTGCCACCGATGATGCCCGCGCTGAAGTTGTCCACGAGCATCTTGAAGGCCGGACCCACGCGTGCGCCCACGGCTTGATCGAACCATTTCATCAGCAGTGCCGTAGCGGGGCCGAGCAGCATGGCGCCAAGGAGCATGGGGGTATTCGCTCCGACCACGAGGCCAAGTGTGGCGACCGCGCCGACGACGCCGCCGCGTTGCCCGTGGACCACCCTGCCCCCGGTGTAACCGATCAGGATTGGCAGCAGTGTGGTGATCATCGGTTGGATGATCACGGCCAGCGTCGCGTTGGGCAGCCATCCCTCGGGCATGAACAGTGCGGTCGCGAGGCCCCATGCGATGAACGCCCCGATGTTGGGCATCACGACGCTGGCCAGATGCCCGCCCCATCGTCGGAGTGCCGACCCGATCTCCCGGCTCGAAGAAGCTCCTTCGTTGCTACGTGACATCGCTGTGAGCACATCCCAGGTCGTCGTTGACATCGTGGTTTCTGCGGCCTTGGCGAGAAAGTCGGCATGGCGTACTCGGGTCGGCTTTGCGACCCGGACGCGTTTGGGATCTCCGAATTAAACACCACGTTCCACCGGGCCGGAACGGAAACGTCACGACAGTGCACTTCCTTCTCCGGCAAGTGTGCCCGTTCAGGCAGCTGGCGTATTCGCGTACCGCGATAGCGCTCATTTGGGCAGGATCGGCCGAGCTGCGTAACTGCGGATCACCTGATGTCTTCGCCGGTTTCCGCTCAAATCCGCCCCATTTGGCAGCTAGGTGCGTGCTGACGCTAGAGGAGGGGAACAAGATTCTCGGACGGATCACGTAAATCGTTGCGACCGAGAGTGATGTCGTGATTATGTGCTGGTAAGGTTGGCGGAAGGATCGTCTGCTGGTACGTTCCTGGTTCTGCGAAGGGGATTTCATCGTAAGCTCGGTTGTTCTTGTTGGGAGCAACGAGTGGTTGGCGTGAACACCGCCGAGGTGAAGGGGCCCGTGTTGGCGCGCTACATCCGGCACGCGAGGAGAGTTCAGTGCGAGATGTGGCCAGTGCGTGCGTTCGCACGAACCTGCGCCAGTCCAATGAGGATATTGCCGAGCAGATCGCTGGGGAGTTGAGTCAGTTGCTCGAGCAGATCGCGGACGAGGTCGCGCCGCTGCGCGTGGCGGGAGCGGTCGCGGATTACATCCCGGCGCTCGCGCGAGTCGATCCCGGCCACTTCGGCATCGCGCTGGCCGATCTCGACGGCCGCGTCCACGGGGTCGGTGACTGGGAGACGCCGTTTTCGGTGCAGAGCATCTCGAAGGTCTTCACCCTTGCGCTCGTGCTGGCCGGCAGCGATGAGACGCTCTGGCAGCGCGTAGGCCGGGAGCCCTCAGGCAGCGCCTTCAACTCGCTGGTCCAGTTGGAGCACGAACACGGGATTCCCAGGAACCCCTTCATCAACGCGGGCGCGCTGACGGTCACCGATGAGCTGATCTCCCTGGTCGGCGACGCCACCGGGGAGCTGCTCGCGTTCCTGCGCGCTGAATGCGGCAACCCCGCTCTGCGGGTCGACGAGGAGGTCGCTGCCTCCGAAGCGGCCCACGCGGACCGCAACCTGGCCCTGACCCATTTCATGGCGTCCTACGGCAACATGCGCAACCCGGTGGCGACCGTGCTCGACCACTACGTCCGGCAGTGCTCGATCGAGATGAGCTGCCGCGACCTGGCCCTGGCGGGGCTGTTCCTCGCCGCGCACGGTGTCCGCCGCGACGGTTCGCAGCTGGTCTCCTGTCGGCAGGCCAAGCGGATCAACGCGATCATGCTCACCTGCGGGACTTACGACGCCGCTGGGGATTTCGCCTACCGGGTCGGCGTCCCGGGCAAGAGCGGGGTCGGCGGCGGGATCCTCGCGATCGTGCCGGGCCGGTGCGCGATCGCGGTGTGGAGCCCGGGGCTGGACAAGCGCGGCAATTCCGTGGCCGGCGTGGCCGCGCTCGATCACTTCACCACGATGACCGGATGGTCGGTCTTCTGACCGAATGCTCCACATCTACATCGCACCGCACCGCGCCGGAGTAATGATCATCCACAGTAGACTGCGATGATGCGAGCTGATCGCCTACTCCGGTGGTGCGCTGGAGCCCAGGCTGATCTACGCCCTGCCGGTGGGGCGCGGCTGGGATCGTGTCCCCGGTGGCACGCTGCTCTGCGACGTGATTTCCCCGTTCGTCAGCGAGGGCGTAGACCTCGCCATGCTCGACGCGGCAGAGTACGGCAGAGGCGAGGCGGGTTCTTCGTCTATGGTCTGCACCAAATCCGCGACTGCGACATGGTGGTCGTTGGGCTTGGCCACCGCGTTGGCCGCGGTGCGGAATCGACGAATCCGGCGGCGTCCTCCCGCGTGAATTGATGTCCCAGGTTAAGGGGCTTGCGAATATCCCGCGAATCGACGGGTCGTTAGAAGTCAATTGCGAGGCTGGTTCAGGGTTGCCCCTTTGGGTGGCCGTATCGTCTCGACTTGACTCGCGCGGCTCGTGGAATGCGCCGCACGGCTGACTCGAGGGGTCTCTGCGGAAGTCGCTCACTTCGCTGGCGATCCGCTCTGCCCGGGCGAGTCCTCGAAATTGGAGAAGAGATTCAGTGACGCAGATCGTCAAGGGCGACGGCGAGCGCAGTGCCAAGGCTCGGGTCGACGCCGGGGACGAGGGCTACAGCAAGGCCCTCAAAGCCAGGCACATCAACATGATCGCGATCGGCGGCGCCATCGGCTGGCGGTGGTGCTCACGCTGAACCTGGTGTCGGTGAAGGTCTTCGGCGAGATGGAGTTCTGGTTCGCCATCATCAAGGTCGGCGCGCTGGTGC